>CAZLEO010000045.1:0-24163 GCA_964558555.1 uncultured Rickettsiales bacterium
CCGCCCACGCCGATGTCGAAGTGCAGGAACTCGCTGAGAGGCCCGTTGTTGGCCGAGTCGGTGTCACCGACCACCAGCACGGGCTCTGCGATGACGGTGAAGGCGTTGATCGGCGTGGAGTGGCTCGCGGCCATGGACTGGTCGCCGTCCGGGCTGTGCTTGACGGCCACGGTGACCGTGGTGGTGCCGGTGGCGTTGACCTTGTGGACCTTGAGGTTGACCACCACGTCCTTGACCTGGCCGAAGCCTCCGATGGCGTCCAGCTCGAACTGCCACGAGGCGCCGGTGGTCTCGATGCGGGTCGGTCCGAAGATTCTCTTTGCGGTCATGGGTACTCCCCCAATGCTCGAAGCGCGCGGATCCCCACCATGGGGAGGCGCACTCCGGCGTTCGTCGTGTGGTCACCGAGGTTCTGTGGAAATCCCCCCTCGATGCTGTACGTCTCCCGAGCCTAAGCACAGAGGGGGGGGGCGATGTCAAGGGGAAACGAGGGGGCGGGAATCCACCTTCGTTGAAGCTGCTTCAAGGCCGGCGGGATACCGCTCCAGATATCGCTGTGGAGGTTGGTTCAGCCAGAAGAACCGCTCCGCGGATCCAGCGCATCCCGCAGCCCGTCCCCCACCGCCTGCACCGAGACCACGGCCACCAGGATCGCCAGCCCCGGGAAACCCGCCACCCACGGCGCGTCCACCAGGTAGCGCACCCCGTCGGCGACCATGGCGCCCCAGGCCGCGGTGGGCGGTGACACGCCCAGGCCCAGGAAGCTCAGGCCGGCCTCGAGCTGGATCACGTGGGCCACGAGCAAGGTGGCGGAGACCAGGGCCGGGGCCACGGCGTTGGGCAGCAGGTGGCGGGTGATGATGCGCCAGGGGCTCAGGCCCAGCGCGCGCGACGCCAGCACGAACTCGCGCTGACGCAGGCTCAGCACCTCGCCGCGCACGAGGCGGGCGGTGTCCATCCAGCTGGTGAGGCCGAGGACGAGCACCACCAGCCAGAAGCTGCGGTGCTCCACCAGGGCCATGAGCACGAGCAGCAGCACGAGGCGGGGGAAGGCCAGGACCATGTCGCTGGTGCGCATGAGCAGGCCGTCGAGGGAGCGGCCCGAGTAGCCGGCGATGGCGCCGACGAGGCAGCCGACCCCGACGGCGATGGCGGCGGAGACCAGGCCGATGGTCAGGGACACGCGGGCGCCGTAGAGCAGGCGGCTGGCCACGTCGCGGGCGACGCGGTCGGTGCCCAGGGGGTGGGCCCACGACGGGGGCTGCAGGTAGTTCGCGGCCAGGTCGATCTGGGCCTGGGGTTCGTACGGGGCCAGCAGGGGCGCCAGCACCATGATCAGGGCCAGCAGGCCGGCGACGCAGAGGCCGGCCACGGCCGTGCGATTGGCGCGGAAGCGCGCCCACGCGCCCGTGTCGCGCACCGTGTCGCGGGTGTGCCAGGTGAGCAGGTGCAGGCCGACCAGCAGCGCCAGGGCGACGCCGAGGGCGAGGCCGCGCTCGCCGTCCCACCCGCCGGACGGGGTGCGCAGCAGCCCCAGGGCGATGGCCGTGAGGACCATGGCCCACCCCGCGAGCAAGCCGCACCCCTCGATCACGTTGCCGCGGGCGAACCAGGCCAGGCCGGGGACGACGCGGGTCATCCGAGCCTCACCCGGGGATCCACGGCCGCGTACAGCACGTCCGCGAGCAGGTTGCCGCCGATCACGGCAAAGGTGTAGAGCACCGCGTTGCCCAGGACCAGGGGCAGGTCGCGCGCGCCGATGGCGTCGACGATGAGCTTGCCCATGCCGGGCCAGGCAAAGACCGATTCCACCAGCACCGAGCCGGCCAGCAGGAAGGGCAGGTACAGGCCCAGCAGCGTCACCAGCGGCAGCAGGGCGTTGCGCAGGGCGTGGCGGACCACGACCCGTCGATCGTCCAGGCCGCGGGCGCGGGCGGCCCGCACGAAGGGCTGGTTGAGGGCCTCGAGCATGGACGTGCGCGTGTAGCGGGCCACACCGGCGGCCGGGGCCAGCGTCAGGGCGAGCACGGGCAGGATCATGTGGACCAGGCGGTCCCACAGCTGCGCGGCCGGGGGCAGCAGGTGGTAGTCCGTGCCCTGGGGGCCGGACGCGGGGAGCCAGGGCAGCTGGTGGGCGAACACCAGCAGCAACACCAGCGCCATCAGGAAGCTGGGGATCGCGTAGATCACCAGGCAGCCGCCGTGGACGACGGCCTCGGCCCGCGTGCCGCGGCGCGATGCCGACAGCACCCCCACGGGGATGCCCAGCGCGAAGACCAGCACCAGCGACGTGCCGCACAGCGCCAGGGTGAACGGCATGGCGTCCGTCAGCACCTCCAGCACGGGCCGGTGGCGCGAGAACGACCGTCCGAAGTCCAGCCGCGCCATGGCGCCGAGCCACTTGCCGTACTGCACGGGCAGGGGCTGGTCGAGGCCGAGGTTGCGCTCGATGGCCTCCCGCACGTCGTAGGGCATCTCCGGGTCGGTGAAGTGGTCGGCGGCGCTGCCCGGCGCCAGGTGCAGCGCCGCGAACAGCACGGTGCACACGCCCAGGGTGGTGGGCACGGCCAGGGCCAGGCGGCGCAGCACGTAGCTCAGCAAGGGAACACCGCCGTCACCGGCCCTGCTCGGCTTTCGGGATCCACCAGGCGTGCAGATCCTCGAACAGCCACAGGGTCGAGATCCCCGCGTCGCGCACCCGCGAGTGCACCGCGACGAGTTCCTCGCGCCAGTACAGGAAGCAGTAGGGCTGGTCGGCGTAGACCTGCTGCTGCAGCTCCAGCCAGCACCGCTGTGCCGCGGCCGGGTCGGTCGTGGCCGTGCCCTCGGCGATCAGCTCGTCCACGCGCTCGTTGGAGTACGACGGGTAGTTGTACACGGCGCCGGAGCCCCATTTTCGGGACGGATCCACGAACAGGGACGAGCCCCAGCCGGCCAGCGCCGCCTCGAACTTGTGCTCCCGCAGCCGCTCGTAGAACACGTTGCCCTCGAGCCGGTCGATCTTCACGTCCACGCCCACCTGGCGGAGCTGGTCCTGGAGGATCAGCTGGGCCTGCTCCCGGCGCGGGTTGCCCGCGTTGGTGCTCAGGGTGAACGACAGGGGCGCGCCCTCGCGGTCCACGACGCCGTCGCCGTCGGTGTCGGTCCAGCCGGCCTCGGCCAGCAGCTGCCGCGCCGCGGCAGGATCGTGGGCCAGCGGCTCGATGTCCGGCTGGCCGACCCCCTTCAGCTCCGGCGACACCGAGCCCACGGCGCGGCTGGCATAGGTCTCCCCGCCGGCGCTGAGCAGCGTCGCGATCAGCGCGTCCACGTCGATGGCGTGCGCCATCGCCCGCCGCACGCGGACATCGGCGAAGCGGTCGTCGGCGAGGTTCCAGGCGATGTAGTCGAGGAAGCGCTTCCCCCGCCTCGCCACCTCGATCTCCGGGTGCTCCTCGCGCAGGCGCGCCACGTCCTCCACCTGCAGGCCCGGCAGCACGTCGATCGTGCCGTTGCCCAGCTCCACCAGTCGGGTCGTGTACTCGGGGATGATGCGGAATACCACGCGGCCGAGGTGCGCCGGTGGGGTGGGGCGCTCGCCCTCGTCCCGGACCAGGACCACCTCCTGGTTGCGGTCCCAGCGGTCCAGGCGGAACGCGCCGGCCGTGACCGGGGCCGCGTCGAAGGCGGCGCCGCGCAGGTCCGTGCGGGGCACGTCCTCCAGGGCGTGGTGGGGCACGATGGGGCAGCCCACGGCGTGGGACAGCATGGTCGTGCGGTCGTATGCGTGGTCGAACCGGATCTCCACGGTGTGGTCGTCGGCAGCGGAGACGTCGGCGACGTGCTCCACCTGCGAGTGATACGGGCTGCCCACGGCCTCGTCGCGGACGAGGTCCAGGGTGAACGTCACGTCCGCAGCGGTGATCGGCGCGCCGTCCGACCAGGCCACGTCGTCACGCAGCACCAGAGTCAGGGTCAGGCCGTCCTCCGAGAACGACCACTCCCTCGCCAGGTGGGGCTCGTACCCCAGCGCCCCGTCGAACGTGGGCATGAGCAGCAGCGGGAACAGGAAGTCGAGGATCTGCCCGCCCAGATCCGAGCTCTGCACCACCGGATTGAAGCCGTCGAGGTCGGCCTGGTAGCCCACGACCAGCGTCCCGCCCGGTTCGGGCGCGGCCGGCTCGACCGGCGCCGGGGTCGTGGGCTCGGGGGGCGTCGGGGAAGGGCAACCGGCCAGGAGGAGCCCGAGACACAGGTGTGTCACCAGACGTTTTGTTCGTGATCCTGTGCGGTTGCGATCGGTCATGGGTGTCCCTCGGGCCTGGGATCAGTATCGGGGAGGGGAGGGGGCGCATCAACCCACCGCGTGCGCGGGGACAGAAATGACCTCCATCCGGAGAGGGCGCAAAGCGCCCAAGAAGACGTTCCCACGGAAACCGTGGGAACGAGGACGAACAGCGGCCAGCCGACGCACCTTCCATGTGTCGAGAACCAAGCCCCGATCCACCGCAACCGGGGACATACGTAACTTGGTCGCCCCGAAGCCTCGATCCACAACCCAAGCCCCTGAGCAAGTTCACGTGTGTCCCCGTCCCGCCCCCAAGACCCCGTCGGACCCCCGGCGACAGCCGCCTCGAACCCGGACCACCGCGGAAGTGGACGCGGGAAGCGGAAGCGGAAGCGGAAGTGGAAGTGGAACTGGAAGTGGAAGCCGGACAGAGAGGGAGCAGGAGCGGGGGAGGGAACTACGCGATCCGGCGCCGCAGAATCGCACCGGCCAGAATCAGACCCGTCAACAGGGCGGCCAGCGGGGAGCCAGCCGTGGTCGCCGAGTTGCAGGCCATGGGATCGTTGTTGTCGTTGAAGTTGCCGTCGGCGAGCTCGCCGTCGAGGCCGGGGATGTCGCCGTCGCCGTTGACGTCGTCGTCATCGTCGCCGTGCTCTTCGCCCTCGGTGTCCTCGGCGTCGTCGTCGTCGCCGGTGTCGGTGTCGTCGTCGTCGTCGTCACCGATGAGGTCCTCGGCGCCCTCGGGGCGGGTGAGGACGACGTCGGTCAGGGCGACGCTCATGTCGGACTCGACCCACCACCACCAGGTGTCCTGGACGGTGCCGCTGACCTCGAGGTAGTCCATGTGGAAGGGCTCGCCCTCGTCGGCCTGCATGACGAGGAACATCTCGTGGTAGGCGCTCTGGTCGTTGCGGAAGCCGTCGTTGAGCATGAGCATCCACTCGACGGAGCCGGGGGTGCCGTGGACCAGCATCTCCCAGCTGTACAGGGAGATCTGGAACTGGGTGGCGATCTTGAACTCCTCGTCCACGTACCCCTTGACCTGGACGGTGCCCTCGACCTTGTTGCCGTCCTCGTCCACGGTCTCGCCGGCCATGGCGGCGCCCTCGGCGTTGAGGCCGATGCCGTACTCGGACTTCAGCGTGGCCTCGCCGTAGGAGTCGATGCCGTAGCTCTCGAAGGGCACGGACCAGTCCCAGCGGAAGGCGTTGGTGCCGGAGCTCAGGTCGGTCTCGGCGTACACGCCGACGACGGGCTCCTCGTCCACGATGAGCTCGTACTCGTCCACCACGGGGGTGGTGCGGGCCTTGATCACGGCCAGGTAGAAGTCCGAGCCGCGGTCGATGGAGGACTCGAACCAGAAGAACTCGACGATGGCGTCCACGGTGTTGCCTTCCTCATCGGCGACGCCCGTGTACAGGGTGTTGCCGGCGAAGAAGCCGTAGCGCTCCATGTCCTCTTCCTCGTACAGGCCCATCTCGACGCTGCCGAAGGTGGCGTCCACGTCGCCGGCGAGCATCTGGGCGCCGGTGAACGAGGTCTCGGTGGCGCTGAGGTCGGTGTCCGCGGCTGCCTGCTGGCCGACCATCAGGGAGGACGCGAGGAAGGGAACGAGGAGGAGGTGCTTGGTGGTCATTTTGTTGGCTCCATGAACTTCGTTGTCCATGCCGAGCCTACCAAGCATCATCCGTGCCAACTTAAAAAAGACTAGTGAAAACAATGGTTTGAAAACCGAGATTCTGAGGTGTGTCACGCGTGACACACCTCGGGATGGGGGAAATGTGGCGCGTGTGACACACCCTCGTCGGGGGTCAGGCGGCCCAGCAGCGGGCGAGGTGACCGGGGGCGATCTCGGCGAGGGGGGGGAGCTCGTCGCAGCGGTCGTCGGCCGAGGCGCAGAGGCCGCGGTAGGGGCAGCCGGCGTCGGCGGGGAGGGCGTGGGGTTCGGCGGCGTCTCGTTCCCCCTGGCCGGGGACGGCGGCGAGCAGGTCGCGCGTATAGGGGTGGACGGCCCCGGCGAAGAGGGCGTCGGTGGGGGCGAGCTCGACGATGGAGCCGGCGAGCATCACGGCCACGCGGTCGGAGACGTGCCGGGCGACGGCGAGGTCGTGGGTGATGAAGAGGTAGGCGAGGCCGCGCTCGTCGCGGATGTCGGCGAACAGGTCGAGGACCTGCGCCTGTACGGACACGTCCAGGGCGCTGACGGCCTCGTCGCAGACCAGCAGCCGCGGTTCGGTCATGAGGGCGCGGGCGATGGCGATGCGCTGTCGCTGGCCGCCGGAGAAGTCGTCGGGGAAGCGGTCGGCGTGGTCGGGATCGAGGCCGACGCGTGCCATGGCGTCGGCGACGCGCCGGGCGGCGTCGCGGCCGCGGGCGATGCCGTGGGCCTCGAGCGGCTCGGCCAGGGCCCTGCCCACGCGCATGCGCGGGTTGAGGCTGGAGTAGGGGTCCTGGAAGACCATCTGCATCTGGCGTCGTGTGCGGCGCAGCTCGGCGGCGCCGAGGTCGAGGACCGACCGGCCGTCGAAGCGGACGTCGCCCGAGTCGGGCTCGATCAGGCGCAGCACACACCGCGCGAGGGTGGTCTTGCCGCAGCCGGACTCGCCCACGAGGCCCAGCGTGGCGCCCGCGTCGAGCTCGAAGCTCACGTCGCGCACGGCGTGCACCGGCTGGGCAGCGGACCAGGGCATCCAGCGGGCGCGCCGGTAGGTCTTGGTCAGGCCCGTGACCTGGAGCAGGGCGGTCATGAGCCCAGCCCCTCGAAGTGGTGACACGCCACGGCGTGGCCGTCGCCGGCGGTCGCGAGGGCGGGGACCTCGGCGCGACAGCGGTCGTCCACATGCGCGCAGCGGGGGGAGAAGGCGCAGCCGGTCGCCGGAACGTCGCGCACCGAGCCGGGCAGGGCGGTCAGGCGCTCGCGGCGCTCGCCGGTCAGGCTGGGGCGGCTGGCCAGCAACCCGCGCGTGTACGGGTGGCGCGCGTCACTGAAGATCCGCGCGGTGGTCGCCACCTCGACGGCCCGGCCCGCGTACATGACCAGCACCCGGTCGGTGAGGTGGGCCACCACGTCGAGGTCGTGGCTCACCAGCAGCAGGGCCAGCTCTCGCTCGCGGCGCAGCCGGCCCAGCAGGTCGAGGATGCGCGCCTGGGTGGTGGCGTCGAGGGCCGTGGTGGGCTCGTCCGCCAGCAGCAGCCGGGGTTCTCCGGCCAGGGCCGCGGCGATCATCACGCGCTGGCACTGCCCGCCCGACAGCTGGTGGGGGTAGTCCCGGGCGCGGTCCTCGGGATCGGGCAGGCCGACCTGTTCCATGGCCTCCACCGCGAGGCGCCGCGCCTCTCGCCGGCCGACGCCGCGCAGCTGCGCAAGGGTCTCGGCGAGCTGCGCGCCCACGGCCATGACCGGGTCCAGGGACGACACCGGGTCCTGGAACACCATGCCGATCTGGTGACCGCGGACCGCGCGGGCGCCGGCCTCTCCCGCGGCGACGAGGTCTTCGACACGGTCCTCTCCGGCCCACAGGATGCGCCCGCCAGTGATCCGTCCGGGGCCCTGAAGCTGCAGCAGGGCCAGCGACGTGACGGTCTTGCCGCACCCGGACTCGCCCACCAGCCCCAGGGCCTCGCCCGCGGCGAGGTCGAAGCTCAGCCCGTCCACGGCGCGCACGATCCCCTGCGGGCTGTCGAACTGCACCTTCAGGTCGTGCACGGCGAGCAGCGGTTCGTCCACCATGCCCACCACGTTAGAGAAAATCGGCCCTGCACGCCAATTCAGGGAACCTTTCCCGGCCGGCGCTGTCCGAGGTCGAAGGAGGTCGACATGCGTCTTTGGTTCCCTCACCTGCTCGCCCTGGCCGCCGTGGCGGCCTGCCTGCCCGGTCTCGCGTCCGCTCGATCGAGCAACGGCGTCCGCGCCGAGGTCATCGTCTGCGGCTCCACCGCGCAGGAGTTCACCCACCGCAGCACCACCTACGTCGAGGCCCGTGACGGCTGCGAGTACGCGATCGTGCTGTCCAACGACACGGCCGACCGGGTCGCGGTCCACCTCTCCGTGGACGGCCTGAACACCATCGACGCCTCCCAGAGTTCGCCGTCCAGCGGTCCGCGCTGGGTGCTGGAACCGTGGCAGTCGGCCACCATCCCCGGCTGGCAGACCGGCTCGGGCACGTCGCGGCGCTTCTACTTCACCACCGCGGACCAGTCCTACGCCGACTGGATCGGGGACACGTCGGACGCCGGCTACATCAAGATCGTCGCGTATCGCGAGCGCCGCCCCACGCCTCCGCCCGTGTACATCGATCCGGGCTGGGACTGGTCGTCGTCGCGCGGCGCGGAGTCCGAGGACCGCGGCGGGTATCAGGACTGGGACGGCGCCGGCGCCTCGCGCAAGTCCAGCGCCGCCGACGAGTCCGCGGCCGCGCCGCGATCGCAGACCGAGTCGTACAGCCCGCGCCGCTGGCGCGACGAGCGCGCCGCCACCGGCATCGGCCGCGAGACCTCGCACCACGTGAACACCACGTCCTTCGACGCCGAGCGGTACTCCTTCTCTCGCATCACGCTGCGCTACGGCTACCACGACCAGCTGGTCTCCTGGGGTGTGTTCCCCCGGCGCCACGAGCCCTGCTGGTGCTGCGACGGCTACGCCCCCGATCCCAACGATTACTACGACCACCGCTGCCGCTGATCCGCCCCTCGGCGCAGCACCTTGCGCTCCCTCGGACCTGACGTATACTCGCAATCTGGATCGGGGAGGAATGTCCCCGCAGTTCGTGCGTAGGTAGTCCCGTCGGGTCGGACCGACGGCGGAAGGGAATCATCATGGCAAGCGATGGCGGTGGATTCTTCGACAGGCTGGCCAATCTGTGGAGCGGCTTCTGGAGTCTCTGGATCGGGGGCGCCGAGAAGAAGAACCCCGAGGCCGTGTACGAGGCCGCGATCAATCAGCGCGTGCGCCAGTACCAGGACCTCAAGAAGGCGGTCTCCAACATCATCTACCTGCGCAACAAGATCACCAAGGACCTCGAGGAGAAGCAAAAGGAGCTCTCCGAGGTCACCGCGCAGATCCCCATCGCCGTGGACGAGGGTGAGGACGAGGTCGCCCTGCACCTCATCGAGAAGAAGGACTCCCTCACGGGGGAGATCGAAGGTCTCAACGCCGATCTCGATCGCACCGCCGGCGAGGCCGAGTCCGCCAAGAGCTCGCTGGTCTCCTTCCAGGGCGAGATCGACAAGCTCAAGAAGGAAAAGGAAGCCATGCTCGCCCGCATGGAGAATGCCGAGGCGCGCATCAAGATCCAGGAGACCCTGTCCGGCCTGAGCACCGACGCCGACATCAAGGCGCTGGGCAACGTCCGCGAGCACATCGGCAAGCTCCAGGCCGAGGCCGACATGGGCGCCGAGCTCGGCGACTCCTCCCTCGACGCCAAGCTCAAGAAGATCAAGGCCAAGGCCTCCACCTCCGCCGCCCGCCAGCAGCTCGACGCCATCAAGAAGGCCCGCGCCTCCCAGCAGGCCGAGGCCGCCGCCAAGAAGAACATCTAGCCCGCCTCCCCCTCATCCTCAACCGTCGACCCCCGGCCAAAGGCCGGGATCCCAACCGTCGACCCCAACCGTCGACCGTCGACCGTCGACCGTCGACCGTCGACCGTCGACCTCCCCCTTTGCTATTCTCCCCCTCCCAGCATTCGGAGGCCCCATGAAGACTCCCCTGTGGACCCCATCCCCCGAGCGCGTCGCCGCGGCCAACCTCACCCGCTTCCGCTCCTTCGTCAACGAGCGGCTCGGTACGCCGTTCGCCGGATACGACGACCTGTACGAGTGGTCGCTGGCCGATCGCCCCGCCTTCTGGGACGCCATGTGGGACTTCGGCGAGGTGATCGCCTCGCACAAGGGGGACCGCATCGCGGAGAACCTCGACGCCATGCCGGGGACGAGGTGGTTCCCGGACGCGCGGCTGAACTTCGCCGAGAACCTGTTGCGGTATCGCGACGATCGCACCGCGCTGGTGTTCCAGGGCGAGGGGCAGGAGCCCCGCGAGATCAGCTACGCCGAGCTGTATACGGACGTGGCGCGCCTCGCGGCGGCGCTGAAGGCCGAAGGGGTGGGCGTGGGCGACCGCGTCGCCGGCTTCATGCCGAACATGCCCGAGTCGATCATCGCCATGCTGGCGGCGACGTCCATCGGCGCGGTGTGGTCGTCGTGCTCGCCGGACTTCGGCATCAAGGGGGTGCTGGACCGCTTCGGGCAGATCGAGCCCAAGGTGCTGTTCTGCGCCAACGGGTACTTCTACAACGGCAAGGCGTTCGACTCGACCGAGCGGGTGGCGGGCATCCTGGCGCAGCTGCCGTCCATCTCCAGGGTGGTGGTGGTGCCGTACACCGAGGCCGAGCCGGCCATCGACCACGTGCCCGGTTCGGTGCACTACGCCGCGTTCAAGGGGGACGGGCCGGCGCCGGAGCTGACGTTCGAGCAGCTGCCGTTCGACCACCCGCTGTACATCATGTACTCGTCCGGGACCACGGGGGTGCCCAAGTGCATCGTCCACGGCGCCGGCGGCACCCTGCTGCAGCACCTCAAGGAGCTGTCCCTGCACACGGACGTGGGCCGCGACGACGTGGTGTTCTACTTCACCACCTGCGGCTGGATGATGTGGAACTGGCTGGTGAGCAACCTGGCCCTGGGTGCCACGGTGCTGCTGTTCGACGGATCGCCGTTCCACCCGGACCCGGGCTGCCTGTGGCGCATGGCCGAGCAGCAGGGCATGACGGTGTTCGGCACCTCGGCGCGCTACATCGCGGCGCTGGAGAAGAGCGGCTACGAGCCGGGCAAGTCCGTGGACCTGAAGGCGCTCGAGGCGATCCTGTCCACGGGATCGCCCCTGTCGGTGGAGTCGTTCCACTACGTGTACGAGCACATCAAGTCAAACCTGTGCCTGTCGTCCATCTCCGGCGGCACGGACATCATCTCGTGCTTCGCCCTGGGCAACCCCACGGGGCCGGTGTACGAGGGCGAGCTGCAGGTGCGCGGCCTGGGCATGAAGGTGGAGGCGTTCGACTACCAGGGCAACCCGACGCAGGGGGAGAAGGCCGAGCTGGTGTGCACGCGGTCGTTCCCGTCCATGCCCATCTACTTCTGGTCGGACCCGGACGGCGCCAAGTACCACAAGGCCTACTTCGCCGTGTACGACAACATCTGGCACCACGGGGACTTCGTGGAGATCACCGACACCGGCGGCATGATCATCTTCGGCCGTTCGGACGCCACGCTGAACCCCGGCGGCGTGCGCATCGGCACGGCGGAGATCTACCGCGTGGTCGAGGCCATGGACGAGGTGACGGACTCGCTGGTGGTGGGCCAGGACTGGGACAACGACGTGCGGGTCGTGCTCTTCGTCAAGCTGGCCGAGGGCGTCGCGCTGGACGAGGCGCTGGTCAAGACGATCCGCTCCACCATCCGCGCCAACACCACCCCGCGGCACGTGCCGGCCAGGGTGCTGGCCGTGGACGACATCCCCTACACCATCAGCGGCAAGAAGGTGGAGCTGGCCGTGCGCCAGGTGATCCACAACGAGGAGGTCCTCAACAAGGACGCGCTGGGCAACCCCGCGGCCCTGGACCTCTACGTGGACCTCCCCGATCTCCAGGACTGATCCCCTTCCACGAGAGCCCCCCCCGTGAAGAAGCTCTGGCTGATCGCCGCCGTCGCCGCGCTGGCGACAGCTGCGGTCGTGGGCGTGCTGTGGATGCGCGGCGGCGCCGAGGAGGAGCTGCGCCAGCGCGCCGTGACCGAGCTGCAACAGCGGCTGGGGGGCGAGGTGGAGCTGGCCCGGGTGCGCATCGCCGGCAAGAGCGGCGTGGTGCTCGAGGATCTGGCCTGGATGCCGGCCGGCGGCCTGATCGCCGCGGTCACGGTGGACCGGATCGAGCTGCTGGTCGACGCGTCGACGTTGCTCGACGGGCAGCCGTCGATCGCGGGCGGGTCCGTCACCGGCGCGAACGTGCGGTTGCGGCGCGCCGCGACCGACGGGGAGACCCCGGAGGCCGAGGCGGCCGAGGGCGGTCGTTCCCCGATCCACCGGCTGGTGACGCTGACCAGCGAACCCCTACCCGCCGAGCTGGGCGATCCCCTCGGCCGCGCGTGCGGTCTGGCCGCCCCGGGTGTGGTCGTGGAGATCTTCGGGGCGCGCGTCAGCGGGCTCCCCCGCAGCCTCCTGTACAGCGACGTGAGCGGACAGCTGCTCTTTGGCGCGGACGGCGTGGAGATCGTCGCGGACGGCGTGCTGAGGGGCGAGTCCGGAGAGGGCCCCGAGGGCCGCGTTGGCGCCGTGGTGGACCTGGCTCAGGATCAACCGGTGCGCGGCTCGGTGACGCTGGAGGAGATCCCCCTCGACCTGCTCGCGGCCGATCTCGCCGATCCGGAGCGCGCCACCGTGGAGGGGGGCAGGCTGCAGGTCACGCTGGGCACGCCGGAGGACGGCGATCCGGGCGACGCGCGGTTCGTGGGCCGGCTCCAGGTGGACGACGCCGCGGTGCGCCTCGAGGACTTCGACGGGTTCGCCATGGACCTGTCCACCGCCCACGAGTTCGATCTGCTGCCGCGGGGCGACAGCGTCGAGGTGGAGCGCTGGCGCTGGACCGTCAACGGCGTCTCGGGCACGGGGTCGGGCAAGGTGCTCGCCCTGGACGGCGAGCCCGAGCTGCGGGTGGTGCTGCAGCTGGTGGAGGTGCCGTTCGCGGCGTTGCTCGACGCGCTGCCCGGGCACGTCCTCCCCGACGAGTGGGGGCTCATCGCGGGCGGCACGCTGGATCTGACCGTGCGCTTCAACGGCCCGCTGGGCGACCGCAGCGCCTGGGACGTGGGCTGGAAGGGGGACTGGTCGCGCGTGACCGTGCGCGGTTCCGGCGTCGGCGGCGCCATCGCCGACATGCGAGGCTCCTTCCCGTTCTCCGTGCCGTCGCCCGACGGCGGCGTGTGGCACCGACAGATGGGCCCCGAGGATCCCCACTTCATCGGCCTGGGGCTGGTCAACCCGCACATCCTCGCGGCGGTGGTCGTGAGCGAGGACGCCAGCTTCTACAAGCACCAGGGGTTCGACGAGCGGGAGCTGCGCGAGGCGATCCTGGAGAACATTCGCGAGCCGGGCAGCGGCCGCGGCGGCTCCACCATCACCCAGCAGGTGGCCAAGAACCTCTTCTTGTCCGGCGAGCGCTCGCTGACACGCAAGCTGCAAGAGGCGGTGCTGGCGCACAGCATCGAGGCGACCCTGGACAAGTCGCGCATCCTCGAGATCTACCTGAACCTCGCCCAGTTCGGCCCCGGCATCCACGGCATCCGCGACGCGGCCCACCACTACTTCGGCACCAGCACCCGCCAGCTCAACACCATGGAGTGCATCTTCCTCGCGACGCTGCTGCCCTCGCCCGAGCGCTACCACGACTACTACCACCCCCAGGGGGCGGTGAGCGTGCGCTGGGACGAGCACATGCGCGAGGTGCTGTACCGCATGCGCAGCCAGGGCTACATCGGCGACCAGGAGTACGGCGTGGCCCAGTACCAGAGCCTGCGCTTCGCCCCGTGCGGGCGCGCGCCCGCTTCCGACTGAAACGCAAACGCGCGCTCCTGTTATGATTTCCTGCACAGGTGCGTACGCGCTCGGCGTGCGCGCCCTGGGAGCATGGGGCTCCACGGATGGGTCGGACAGGTGAAGAACTACATCGGGTCCTTCCTCGGACACTACAAGGTCCTCGGGCACCTCGGTTCGGGGGCCATGAGCGACGTGTACATCGGCTACGAC
This sequence comes from uncultured Rickettsiales bacterium, assembly GCA_964558555.1. Classification (GTDB taxonomy): domain Bacteria; phylum Myxococcota_A; class UBA796; order UBA9615; family CAYRNR01; genus CAYRNR01. The sequence continues at coordinate 14,058 of CAZLEO010000045.1, forward strand.
GAGGATCTGCAGATCCACGTGGCCGTGAAGGTGCTCACCGACGCCATCCTGCAGCGCCCCGAGCTCGTCGAGCGCTTCAAGATCGAGGCGCGGGCCGCGGCGCGGCTCAACCACCCCAACGTGGCGCGGGTCTACTACTTCAACTTCAAGGGTGAGGTGCCGTTCTTCGCCATGGAGCTGGTGGAGGGGCTGTCCCTGGCGGACGTGCTCGAGCGCCGCCTGCGCATGACCGTCCAGCAGTACATGGACATCTTCTCGCAGGCCATCCGCGGCCTGCGCGCCGCGGCGGTGCGGGGCATCATCCACCGCGACATCAAGCCGGGCAACCTGATGGTGGGGCGCGACGGCCTGGTCAAGGTCGTGGACTTCGGCCTGGCCAAGGTGGACGACGAGAAGGAGCTCACCCAGACCGGCACCATGATGGGCACCCCGTACTACCTCTCGCCGGAGGCGGTGCGGGGGGAGGACCTGGACCAGCGCAGCGACATCTACTCGCTGGGCGTGACCATGTTCCAGCTGCTGGTGGGCTACCCCCCCTACGACTCGGAGACGCCGTTCGGGCTGATGATGCAGCACATCAACTCGCCGGCCCCGGATCCGTCGGAGTTCAACGACCAGTTCCCCCGCAAGCTGTGCAAGCTGATCCAGAAGGCCATGGCCAAGGAGCGCGCCGGGCGCTTCCCCAACCACGAGGCCGTGCTGCACGCCCTGGCCGCCGTGCGCGAGGACCTCTCGCAGCGGTTGCTCAACGAGGAGCTGGCCTTCTGCGCCAACTGCGACGTCAACACCATCGCCCGGGGCGACCACTGCAGCCGCTGCAAGCAACCCTACGAGGGCCGCGCCGAGCCCGAGAAGTTCTACGATCTGCTCCTCACCGGCTACCGCGAATCGACCGCGGCCGACGCGTGCGCCAGGTACGTCAGCGAGGCCGTGGGGCGGCGCGAGGAGGTGGTGCTGCGGGTGATGGAGAAGCTGCCGTTCAAGCTGGGCCACCGCCTGCCCTACGAGCGCGCCAAGACCCTGCAGCGCCGCTTCTACGAGATGGGCGGCGACGTGGAGATGCGCCGGGTGGAGGACCGTCCCGGTGACGAGCAGACGTCGGAGAAGCTCGAGTTCGTCTCGGCCACGACGTCCCGCACCGCGAGCTTCGTCTCACCGGCGCCGGAGCTCGAGGCGGCGCGGCGGCCCATCCGCAACCAGCAGATCGCCATCATCGGGCTCACCGGCGCTCTGGTGCTGGTGGGGGGGCTGTTCCTGTACCAGTCCCTGAGCAACCAGTCCGACGAGACCGATGGCGCCGTGGAGCCACCCACGCGGGCTCCGGTGGGCGACTACGAGCCCATCACCGAACCGGCCACGCCGGAGCCGGTCGTGTCGCCGGCCGGCATCGAGCTGGACGTCACCATCGAGGGCGAGGTGCCGCAGGCCGTCGCGGACGCGGTCCAGGCGTCCGTGGAGAAGGCCATGCGGGCGCTGCAGGAGACCTGCGTCTGGGAACCGGCCGGGCCCCAGGGCCTCCGCCTCGATCCCAACTACGCGTTCCGCAAGGGCGACGACGGCCGCGCGTGGGAGGAGACCCTCGGCCGTCCCCTGGACAACTTCCCCGCCGGCGGCCTCGAGGCGGACGACGAGGTCCTCGCCCGCGCCTCCGCCCACTGGGTCGCCCGCGCCGCGGTGGCAGCGCTCGCCGGCGAGGAGGCCCCGGGGTGGCTGCCCCTGGGCCTCGCGTACTACCAGGAGGCCCGAATGGGGTCCCTGGACCGCGAGCCGTTCATCGCCCTCGCCGAGGAGACCAACCCGATCCCCGTGCAGTACTGGGGCGCGTCACCCGGGCGCAACAACCCCGAGAACATCGCCCGCGCCGAGTCCATGGTGGAGTACCTCGTGGAGCGCGCCGGACCCCGCAAGTTCGCGCACTTCCTCAAGGTCGTGCGCGTGGGCTCGGTGGAGGACGCCCTGGCCGAGGTCTACGGCGCCCCCGCGGCCGAGGTGCAGGACGGCTGGGCCATGTTCCTGCGCACGCGGTACTCGACCGCCCTGGTCCCCTAGCTGGGGCGAAGGGATTGCCATTTCCCCGTGCCCCGTTCATGATGCGCCGTTGCCATGCTGACTGCTGCCATCAAAGCGCTGCGCCCTCGCCAGTGGACCAAGAACGGGATCGTCTTCGTCGCGCTGGTCTTCGCTGAACAGTTCCGCGACCTGCGACTCACCGCCCTGACCGTCGGCGCCTTTGCGTGCATGTGCATGCTCAGCTCGGCGGGATACCTGTTCAACGACATCCGCGACGTGGAGAACGACCGCGCGCACCCCAAGAAGAAGCACCGGCCCATCGCCAGCGGCGCCCTGCCCGTGGGGGTCGCGTGGGGCCTGATGGTGGTGTTGATCGGGCTCGGGCTCGGTGTGGGGTACTGGATCAGCCCTGCCTTCGCCGTCGTCGCCGGCGGCTACATGGTCTCGACCACGGTGTACACCCTGTGGATCAAGCAGGTAGTGCTGCTGGACATCATGTGGATCGCGGGGCTGTTCATCCTGCGAGCCGTGGCCGGCGCCGAGGCCATCGCCGTCCCCATCAGCCCCTGGTTCCTGATCACGACCATGTTCCTGGCCCTGTTCCTGGGCTTCTCCAAGCGTCGCGGTGAGCTGCGTTTGCTGGACAAGGACGCCACCAAGTTCCGCAAGATCCTCAGCGAGTACTCCCCCGAGCTGCTCGACCAGCTCAACGCCGTGACCGCGGCCGGCGCGATCCTGGCCTACGCCATGTACACCTTCTCCGCCGCCCGCACCCAGTACATGATGGCCACGGTGCCGCTGGTGGTGTACGGCATCTTCCGGTACTTCTACCTGGTCCACAAACGGGCCCAGGGGGACGCCCCGGACGCCACGCTGCTCAAGGACGTGGGGATGTGGGCGACGGTGCTGGGTTACGCCGTGATGGTGGTGGTGATCCTGGTCCTGGTACCGGACGCGGCCTGAACGCCCGCCGGATCAATCGAACGGCAACATCTCCCGGACCTTGCGCTCGTCGCGGCGGATCTGCTCCACCAGGGCGTCGAGTGACTCGAAGCGGCGCTCGCCGCGCACCCGCGCCACGAAGTGCAGCCGCGTCTGCAGCCCGTACAGGTCGCCGTCGAAGTCGAACAGGTGGGCCTCGATGGAGAAGCTCTTGCCGGCGAAGGTGGGCCGGTAGCCGAGGTTGGCCACGCCCGGGTGGACCTCTCCGTCCGGGGTCTCCATGGCCACCGCGTACACGCCGGGCGCCGGGATCAGCTCGGTCTTGGGCGAGATGTTGGCCGTGGGGTACCCGATGGTGCGGCCGCGACCGTCGCCGCGCACCACCGCACCGCTGATGAAGTGCCGCCGTCCCAGCAGCTTCGTGGCCGTGTCCAGATCCCCCTCGACCACGGCCCTGCGGATCTTGGTCGAGCTCACAACCTCTCCCTCCACCCTCACCGCCTCCACCTGGGACGCGGTGCCCTGCGGCGCGAGCTCGCGCTGCAGCAGCTCGAGGTTGCCCTGTCGCTTCTTGCCGAAGCGGAAGTCGTACCCCACGAGCACCTCCCGCGGCGTGAACGACCGCACGAGCACGTCGTGGATGAAGCTGCACGCGTCCAGCCGCTGGAACCCGCTGGAGAACGTCTCCGTGACCAGCACGTCCACGCCCATCTCCTCCATCAGCGTCGCCTTGTCGCGGAACGTGGTGATCAGGAAGGGGTTCTCGGTCCGCCCCAGGATCCGCCACGGCGGCGGGTAGAACGAGTACACCACCGCCATGCCGCCCGTCTCCCGCGCCCGGTTCACCACCCGCTGGACGATGTCCCGGTGGCCCATGTGTACGCCGTCGAAGGTCCCCACGGTCATGGTCACGTCGCGCAGCGGGGGATCGATGTTCTCGTGGCCGTAGACGATTCGCATGGTGCCTAGGCAGGTAGCCGACCCCCATTCGATTGTCAACCGCGCCCGGCTTGCCAGGTGTGGGTGGGATGACCATCATGGTCGGCTCTGGAGGAGACCATGACCAAGCGCTACCGCTCCGAGCCCCACCTCACCGAGGCCACCGCCCACGTCACCGAGGTCGACGGCGCGTGGATCAAGCTCGACGATCCCATCCTCTTCGCCTTCTCCGGCGGCCAGCAGGCCGACCGCGGCAGCATCGCCGGGCTCGAGTTGCTCGCGTCCGAGGCCCTCGACGACGGCACCATCCGCTACCAGCTCCCCGACGACCACGGGCTGTCGGTCGGCCGGGAGGTGACCCAGCAGGTGGATCGCGAGCTGCGCCTGCGCATCATTCGCGTCCACACCGCCACCCACATGGCCTACGCCGCCATGAGCGAGCTCATGGGCGCCGCTCACGATCTCATCGGCTCGAACGTCCACGCCGGCAAGGGCCGCATCGACTGGGCGCTGGACGAGACCGTGTCGCCCATGGTCCCCGGTGCCCGGGAGCGCGTGCAGGCGCTGGTGGACGCGGACCTCGAGGTCGCGCGCTTCGCCGATCCCGACGAACCCGACCGCTGGGTCTGGCAGCTGGAAGGGGAGGGGATGGACCCGGTGTACTGGCGCATGCCGTGCGGGGGGACCCACGTGACCCGGACCGGCGAGGTCGGCAAGGTCAAGCTCAAGCGCAAGAACATCGGCAAGGGCAAGGAGCGGGTCGAGGTCTCGCTGCTGGACTAGACGTCGAGCAGCTGCAGCACTCCGAACACCCCCGCCAGCAGCCCCACTGCCCCGGCCCAGTACTCGAACTTCACCATCATCAGCGAGTTCCACGGCGTCGACGACCGCAGCTGGTTGTCGCGAAACCCGTCGTCGGCAGGATCGACGTCCCGGTCACAGATGTCGGTGCCGTTTCCCCACGACCCTTGACTCAGCCTACGCGCCGGTGTGTGTGGAGGGTGGCGACGGGGGGAGGGATGGCGAGATCTGGTTCTGGGTGGATGGATGGGGGTTGGGGGGGAGGTGCTCAGGGGATTGGGTGGTGAATCCCGAGCCGGGGGTCCAGTGTGTGCAACCCGACACATGAACGCTGTCGGCCGCACCTGGGGTCGACGAGGCGCTCACATCGGCCGGCGTCAGCAACAACACCGGGAGATATGAGCGGTTTTCGCTCATAACGGAATCGGTTCTCGAGAACCCCTTGAGATGTGAGCGAAAAACGCTCACATCGTGGAGGATTGACACCAACCCCCTGAGTTATGAGCGCTCCGGGCCTGAACTGGCGGTCGGGGCCCACGGAGGCCTGGCCGGCCGGCCAGCCACCGAGTCTCTCCTTCGCCCTCCCAGCCCGAAACCACCCCCCAGGCCAACCTCATCCATCCACCTTGAGCCGAATCCGCCATCCCTCCCCCCCTACTCCCCCTCCGCCTCCACCCGCATGACCTCCTTGAGCCCCTTTGCCATGGGCTTGAGGTTGTCCGGCATGTTCGGATCCGCGAGCAGCATGTTCAGCTCCTCGCGAAGCCCCTTCTCCTGTCCCAGCCGCCGCCGGATGTCGATGGTGATGTACCGATAGTAGAGCTTCTCGGTCTCCTCACCCTCGCCGCGGTCCAGGCCGGCGTTGAAGTGCTCGAGGGCCTTGCCGAGGAAGCGGTTCTCGGTGGCGATCCATTCCTCGACCATGGCGCGCACGGCGATCAGTTCCTCGGGGACGGGGGGCAGGTCGTCGAGGCGGTTGAGGTAGGCGTCGCGGCGGGCGTTGAAGCCGCCGCGGTGGGCCAGGCGGCTCAGGTCGAACAGGGCCATCTGCTGGGTGCGCAGGTCGGGGATCTCGGTGTAGTCCACGTCGAGCTCGTCGAGCTTGTTGTGGGCGTCGAGGGGGCCGTCGATCATCGGGATGAAGCCGACGAAGCGGTCGCGCACGGTCCACGCGGCGGTGTGCAGCAGGTTGCCGCGTTGCAGGGCGCTCTCCTCGAGGACGCCGGCGCACAGGGCGGCGATCTGGTAGCGATCCCAGGTCTGCAGCTCCGCGGTGGAGGCGATGGTGGGCCCGAGGGTCTCCAGCATCTCCAGCAGGGCGCGGCGCTGCGCGTCGATGAGCTCGCGGTCGAAGCTCGAGTGGAGGCCGGAGTAGAGGCACGTGGGGCAGGTGGCCACGGCGTGCTCGCGGATCTGGCCGCCGGCGGAGTACTGGCAGAAGTCGCTGTCCGTGCCGCCCATGGCGTTGGCGGCGATGGGGCGCATGATGTCGACGTTGGTGCCGTCCACGGGGCAGACGACCGAGTCGGGCACCGTGTTGGCCGCGAGGGCGGGGGCCGCCGCGAGGAGGCTCAGCCACAGGACGGCGAGACCGATGTGGCGCGTGAAGGGGTGCACGTTTCCTCCGGGGCGCGGGGCTACTTGCCCAGCGAATTGGGGTCGAACCGGTCGTCGGGCAGCTCGTCGGCGGGCACGTCGAGGCGGTACTCGGTGATGGTCATGACGGTGGAGGCGTCCTTGATGAGGTCCTCCATGCGGATGCGCTTGGGCACGTACTTGCCCGACACGGGGCCGTCCCAGGCCTCGAAGGTCATGCGCTTGTACTCGGTGGTCCCATCCATCTTGAACATGAGCATCATGCGCGGCAGGGACGTGCTCTGCTCCACCCAGGTGACGATCTTGCCGTAGGCGGTGACCCGCCCCGCGACCGGTGTGGTCTCGATCTTGTGGCAGGTGTACGTGGTGCCGCCGACCTCGATGGGTTCCGCGCCCACCAGGGTGTGGGAGCCCGCGTCCACGTCGCCGATCTCCAGGTCCTCGTAGGAGAAGTCCGTGCCCATGAACGAGCCGGTGCGCTGGGTGCCGGTGATGTGGTTGAGGCTGTCCACGGCGGACATGTACATCCAGTTCTCGGTCTCGACGCCCGGCGCCTTCTTGGTCAGGAAGATCATGCCCTGCATGTCCACCGGCGCGGTGAACTCGGCGCGCGTCTGTTCGACGGCGTCCACCCGTGTGGACGTGACCAGGGTGTACTGCTTGACGGCGCCGCGGTAGTCGCGGGCCAGGTCGATGGTCTGGACCGTGTTGCCCGTGTAGCGGGCGGCGGCGGCCTTGCCGATGATGTCGTCGGCGGACTGGGCCGCGGCGCTCGTCACGACCAGCAGGGCGACGGCGAGAACGGGGATCGACAGCGTGCGCATGCCTGTGCACCTCCGGGAGTAGTCTGCGGGTCTTGGACTCACGTCGTGCGGACTTTATTTACTCGAATCGGTGGACTTGTCCAAGTCCAGGATCTCGGTCTCGCCCACGTAGGTGGTCGTGGAGAACTTCGTGATCTTGCCGATCCGGCGCACGATGGCGCTCATGCGCTCGGTCTCGTCGTAGATGCGCTGGAGCTGTCCGGTGAGGGCGTCGTCTTGTCCCACCTTGAACTGCAGCAGCTCCACCAGGCCCATCACCGTGGTCAGGGGCTGGTTGAGCTCGTGGGCGGTGGTGCCGGCCAGGGCGGCCAGGGTGGCCTGCTTCTCCGATTCCACCAGCTGGGCGGACATCTCCTGCAGGCGGCTCTCCAGGGCCAGGCGCTGGCGCAGGTCCTGGAAGATGCCCACCGAGGCCACCGGCTCCCCCTCCTCCATGAGATAGGCGGCGGACAGCCCCACGGGGATGATCTCGCCCTCGCGGGACAGGGCCTCGGTCTGCAGGTTGTGCACGTAACCCGGTTCGCCCAGCTCCGAACTCTCGAGGATGCGGTAGACCTCGACGCCGGCACCGGGCATGAGCAGGTCCGCGGAGTTGAGCTTGCCGATGACCTCGTCGGATCGGTAGCCGAACAGCTTCTCCGCCGATCGGTTGAACACGAGCACCGTGCCGACGGGATCCGACGCGACGATGGCGTTGGGCGAGTGCTCCACGAGGTTGACCAGCAGGTCGTGCTCCTCCAGCGAGCCCTCGGTGCCGTCCCCCGAGACTCGTGGAGCCGCCTGGGACGCGGCGATGCGGCGCCGGATGTCGGCCAGCGTGCGGCCGCAGGCGGCGGCGGCGCGCTCGAAGAACGGCACCTGCTCCGGCTTCAGCGGCGGCGCGAGCACGGGCAGGTGCAGGGTCAGCACACCCTGGACCTCGTCGTGGGCGAGGATGGGGAACAGGGCGCTGCCGCGCGAGCCCGCCAGGTCGGCCGACTCGTCGTCCTGGGAGATGGTGATCTCGAAGGGATCGTGGGTCAGGGCCTCCAGCATCAGCCGGTTGCCCTTGGAGACCACCTCGCGCAGCTCGGGGAACCGCGCCAGGTCGAGCTCGGCGTCGGGTCCCATCAGTCCGCCCTCGAGGGCCGCCGCGCCCGTGGCCACGATGGCGGTGTCCCCCGACGGGCTCACCAGGACGATGGAGCAGGTGCTCAGGGGGACCATCGAGGCGATACGGTTGGCCACCACCGACAGCACCTTCTCGGGCTCGGGGGTGGAGTTGAGCAGCGTCGTGATCTCCAGGAGGCACTGGTTCTCGTTGCGCTGGCGCAGCAGGTCGTCCCGCTCGCCCGCGATCAGGGCCAGCGCGGTCAACATGTCCTCGATGCAGCCGCCCTCGAAGGCGCCGGCGAACACGCACAGGGCCCCGAGTTCGTGGGCCGTCGTGCGGTCGACGATCCCCTCCTCGGCCGCGAGCACCACCATCGGGACGTGCTCGGCCTCGGGGATCTCCTCGAGCTTCTCCAGGGTGTCCAGGACCGCGGCCCCGTCTGCGCCGGCGGCCACGACGATGACCTGGGGGCTGAGGGTCTCCAGGACGTTCTCGGCGTGCTCCCAGTCCGTGGCGGCGAGCAGGTTGATGTCCAGCGCCGTGACCAAACCCTGGATGGCCTCGACGGCCTCCGGGTCCGGCCCCGTCAACAGCGCGGTGACCTTGACGCTCAACGGTCGCCTCCCCGTGCGCAGGCCGCAGCCAGGGCGGCCTGGTGCACCTGCAGGATGGACACGCCGTGTTCGCGAGCCCGCGTCCGGCAGTCCTCGAATTCAGGCATCCGGTTGAGCTCACGGTCCAGGCCGGAGGCCACCTTGACGCGCACGTCGCCGTACTCGGTGGACACGGTGACGATCTCCCGATCCAGGCAGCTGCGCCACACCTGGTAGCGGCGCACCCCGATGGTGGAGGTCTCCTGGAACAGGATTCGCTCCATCTGCCCGATCCGATCCGGGCTGCACAGCACCGTGACCTGGATGCCCGGCCTGCCCTTCTTCATGACCACCGGCGTGAGGAACGCGTCCTGGGCGCCGTCGTCGAGCAGGGCCTGCAGCAGCGGCCCGAAGAACTGGGGGGCGAGGTCGTCGATGTTCGCCTGGAGGACCCACGACGTGTCCTGGGGGACCCCGCCCTCGGCCAGCGCCTCACCGAGGATCAGGCGCAGCCCGTTGGGCATCGCCTTGCCGCGCGCCTGGCCGATGCCGTAGCCCACCCGGTGCGGCACCATCGCCGGCGGCGGGCCGAACGCCTCGGCCAGGGTGGCGACCAGGGCCGCGCCGGTGGGGGTGACCAGCTCGCGCCGGTCCTCTCCGGGGTAGGTGGGGATACCCTGGACGAGCTCCAGGGTGGCCGGCGCGGGCACCGGGATGAGGCCGTGCTGGCAGCGTACGGTGCCCGATCCCAGGGGCAGCTCGGAGCAGGACAGCCGTTCGACACCCAGCAGGTGCAGGCCCGCCACCGCGCCGACGATGTCGACGATGGAGTCCACGGCGCCCACCTCGTGGAAGCCCACCTCGTCGGGATCCTTGCCGTGGATCTTGCCCTCGGCCACGGCGAGCCGCCGGAACACGGCCACGGCCCGCTCCCGCACCACGTCGGGCAGGTCGGCCGCCTCGATCATGGCGCGGATGTCGCCGAAGTGCCTGTGGACGTGGCCCTCCTCCTCGCACAGGACCTCGACGCGCGTGCCGGGGATGCGGTGCTCCTCGGGGACCGGGCCGGCGCGCAGGCTCCAGCCGTCGAGGCCGAGGGTGCGCAGCTGGGCCTCGAGCGCTTCCAGATCCAGGCCCGCGTCCACCAGCGCGCCCAGCGTCATGTCGCCGCTGATGCCGCTGAAGCAGTCCAGGTGTGCGAGGCGGGTCATGACTCGCTCCGGGTGATGCGGGTCGCGGCCGCGGCCGCGCCCCCCCCCGGGCCCCCCGGGCCCCCGCGCCCCCCCCCGCGGCCCCCCCGGAGCAACC
>CAZLEO010000045.1:24173-40894 GCA_964558555.1 uncultured Rickettsiales bacterium
CGCGTCTTGGGGCGGCTGTTGCGGGTGATGCTGTCCTGGGGGGCGTGGGGGGTCTTGGGGCGCGGGGGGGGGGGGGGGGCGCGGCCGCGGCCGCGCCGAAGCCGTTGTCCACGTTGACGACGGTCACGCCGCTGGCGCACGAGGTGAGCATGCCCAGCAACGCGGCGATGCCGCCGAACGCGGCGCCGTACCCCACCGAGGTGGGCACGGCGATGACGGGCTGGGGCACCACGCCGCCCACGACGCTGGCCAGGGCCCCTTCCATGCCGGCCACGACGATGAGCACGCGCGCGTCCATCAACCGATCGTGGGCGTGCAGCAGCCGGTGGAGGCCGGCCACGCCCACGTCGAACAGGGTCTCCACCTCGTTGCCCATGTGCCGCGCGGACACCGCGGCCTCCTCGGCGACGGGCAGATCCGCGGTCCCGGCGCTGACCACCAGGACCTTGCCCTGGGTGGTCACGGGGACGGGACCGTCGCTGTAGGTGACGCAGCGGGCCATCTCGTGGTGTTCTGCGTCGGGGTGGCGCTGCAATACCGCCTCGACGGCCTCGTCGGCCACGCGCGTGGCGAGCACCGGGTGCCCGTGGGCGCGCAGGGCGGTGAAGATGTCGACCACCTGCTGGGGGGTCTTGCCCTGACCGAAGATGACCTCGCCCACGCCCTGGCGCAGGGCGCGGTGGTGATCCACGCGGGCGAAGCCGAGATCCTCGAACGGCAGGCGCTTGAGCCGGGCCTCGGCGTCGTCCAGCGACACCCCGCCCTGCTGGACTTGAAGCAGCAGCTCCTTGAGTTGCTTGGAATCCACTCGAACACCCCGCTGTGAAGGAGGCCGGAGTTTAGCACGTGTTGCGACGGTGGGGCTTTCGTGCCACGCTCCATGCCCATGTCCACGTGCCGCGCGTCGTCGTATGCCCTGTTTGCCCTGCTGACGACCCTCGCGCTCGCCGGCACGCAGCCCGCCATCGCCGATTCGACCGGGGCCGAGGCGCCCGTCGGTGACGTGCTCGTCGAGGCCCTCGATCTGGTCGTGCAGCGGTACTGGCGACCCGAGGAGGTCCGGCTCGACGAGCTGCTCGGCGCCGGCCTGCAGCGGCTGGAGAGGGCAGGGGACCGGGTCCTCGTCACCGGTCCGGACCCGGCCGGGGCCTACACGGTCCAGGTGGGCTCCGAGTCGGCGGACTACACCACGCGCGATGTGACCGGGGTGACGGACCTGGTCGCGCGCATGCGGGCCGCCATGGCCTTCGTGGAACAGCACCAGACCCCGCTGCTGGGGGACGAGGAGCTGCCCGATCTCGAGGTGCTGGCCCTCCAGGGGCTGCTCAAACCCCTGGATCGTCACTGTCGGGTGATCGACGAGAGCAAGATCGCGGACTTCAATGCGCGCTACAAGGGCACCCTCAGCGGCATCGGCGCCAAGATCGGCAAGCGAAACGACGTGCTCACGGTGGTCAAGGTCTACGAGGAGACCCCGGCCGAGGAGGGGGGGCTGCGCAAGGGGGACGTGGTCACGCACATCGACGGCGTGGCCACCCTCAACATGCACGTCAACGACGCCATCGCCCGCATTCGCGGCCCCGAGGGGCTGCTGATCACCCTGACCGTCCGGCGCCCCGGTGAGGACGGCCGGCGCACCTTCGAGCTGGTGCGGCGCAAGGTGGTGCTGCCCACCATCGACTACCGGCTGCTGGATCAGCGCTACGCGCTGCTGGCGCTGGACCACTTCAGCCAGCAGACCTCCAAGGAGTTCAAGCGCGACCTGGCGCGGCTGGCCGAGCAGGCCCAGATCTCGGCGGAAGACGGCGACCTCACCGGCGTGATCATCGACCTGCGCGGCAACCAGGGCGGCTCCATGCTGCACGCGTCGTGGATCGTCGACTACTTCGTCGACACCGGCGAGATCCTCCAGACCCAGGGCGCCGCGGGCGGCGCCGTGGACGGCCTCCGGCACCGCGTCACCGCCACCGAGGAGCGGACCGTGGCGCCGTGGCCGGTGGTGGTGCTGGTGGACCACAAGACCGCGTCGGGTTCGGAGATCCTCGCGGGCGGGTTGAAGTTCCTCGACCGCGCGCTGGTCATCGGCACCCAGAGCTTCGGCAAGGGCACCGTGCAGAAGCCCTACGAGCTGCGCGAGCAGCTGCAGATGAAGCTCACGGTGGCGCGCTACCTCGTGGCGGGCGACATCTGGCTGGCCGACGTGGGGATCACGCCGGACGTGGTGCTGGGGGAGATCTTCATCGACGACGACGAGGTCACCCTGGCCGACGAGCTGCTGGATCCCCAGTGGTCCGAGCCGCTGACCCACGCGGACTGGCAGCCGACCCGTGACGGTACCAACGCCCGCGGTGATCTCCACCTGCTCTACCCCTACATCGCGTGGGCCGGTGACGGGTACTACGACCCGGCGCGGCGATCCGACGACGATGACGCGTACCAGGCGGACCTGGCCGTGGTGCTGGCCAAGCGGGTTCTGGGCGCGGCGGGCGGCACGGACCGCGGCTCGCTGCTGGAGGCCGCCCGCGCCGTGGTGGAAGGCGAGCGCCTGCACCAGCAGGTGCGCCTGCAGCACGCCATGACGGACCTGGGGGTCACCTGGAGCCCCGCCCCCGGCGCGTGGATGGACGGCGCGCCCGCGGCGATGGAGGGACACCTCGAGGTGCTGCGGGGGCCGCCCAGCGACGACGTGGAGGTGGTGCTGGAGACGGGTGAGCTGCGCGCGGGGGAGACCGCCGAGATCGTCCTGCGCGTGACCAACCGCTCCGACCAGCCGCGGGCGCACCTGCGGGCCGCCCTGCTCAGCGATCTGCGCGCCCTGCACGGTCTGGGCTTCATCATCGGGGACCTCGAGGCGGGCGCTTCGGCCACGGCCACCGCCACGGTGCCCATCTCGTCACGCATGCGCACGCGGATGGACCGCGTCCGTATCCTGCTGCTGGACGACGACGGACCCCTCGGCGGTCCGGTGTCGACCCACGTGGTCACGCGGGGTACGGAGTCGCCCCTGTACGCCCTGCGGGTGTCCCCCACGACGGCACAGCAGGACGACGGCGCGCGCATGGTGGAGTTCACCATCGCCGTGCGCAACGACAGCGACGTGCGATCCGGCCGCGTGCGCGTCGCCTTCGAGAACCCCGGCCGCGAGGGGGTCGAGCTCCAGGAGCCCTACCACGAGATCTCGGACCTGGGGCCCGGCGAGAGCAAGGACGTGGTCCTGCGCGTGCTCTTCGGGCGCGCTGCGGCCGCCACGCGCCTGATCGCGGAGATCGACGACCTCGACTACGGCGTGGGCACGTCGGTGGGTTTCGTGGTGGATCCGGCCGCGCCCTCGACCCGCGACGACTGGTACCGCCCGCCCGTACTGACCCTCACCGGCGGAGACACACCCCTGTCCGCCGAGGGGGAGCTCTCCCTGCGCGCCGAGGCGCGGGACGACGAGGGTATGGACCACGTGCAGGTGTGGCTGGACGGGGACAAGCTTCAGCTGGTCGAGGCCACCCGGCGGGGCCGCAAGATCGGGGTGAAGGCGAATCTACCCCTGGTCGAGGGCATCAACACCCTCAAGCTGGTGGCCGTGGACGCTACGGGAATCCGCGCCGAACACCGATACGCCGTGCTCGGTCGCTGACCCCCCCGGGTCTCCCCCTCTTCCCCCCAGGAAGGCTCAGTACAGCTCGTCGTCGGAGTACGGCCCGGTGTTCATGCACAGGCGCTTGCCCGAGCTGACCGAGGCGTACACCTCTTCCATGCTCACCTTCTTGAGCGGGAAGGTGGCCTTGCGGATGCGCGCGTTGCGCAGGGTCACTCCCTCGAGGTTGGCAAAGTCCAGATCGGCGCCCTCGAGGTTGGCGAAGTCCAGGTTGGCGTTCTTGAGGTTCGCGTGCCAGAGGCTCGCGTTGGTGAGGTCCGCACCGGAGAGATTGCACTGGAAGAGATTGGCGTCGCCCAGCTTGGAGTTTCGCAGCTTGGTCCCGGAGAGGTCGAGGCCTGAGAGGTCCGAGCCACGCAGGTCGATTCCTTCGAGGCTGTCCCCCCGGTCCAGCATGCTGACGACTTCTTCCTTCGTGTACGCCCTGGGTGATGGCATGTCCACCTCTATTCGGCACCGCCGAGGTGCCACGGCTATTCATCGTCGCGGTCCCCGTGGGCGCGGGGAGCTCGCATCAGCTCATCGTCTCCGTGCACCACCTGCTTGTGGTGCCGGCTTCCATCCTGTCCGTACCCTGGCTCCGCTCGGAGCCGACTCGTTCGACGAGCCTGGCGATGATCCCGGGGGCCACCGCTCGACCCGTGGTTCGTTCGATGTTCGCGATCCCGCCCGGCGCGACCACGTTCACTTCCACGGCCCGCCGGTCGATCACGTCCAGCCCGGCCAGGAAGATTCCTTCCCGTCGCAGGATCGCGCCCAGGGCCCCGCAGATCTCCCGATCCGCGTCGTCGAGCTGCGCCGGCACGGGCCGCCCACCCACGTGGACGTTGTGCCGGAACTCGCCTGCCCCGCGCATCCTCGTGTAACAACCCACCGGCTCCCCCTCCACCAGCAGGATTCGCTTGTCGCCCCCACCGGCCCCTGCGAGGTACTCCTGGAACACCAGGTAGCCGTCGGGGGCGCCGTGCAGGCGCGCGAGCTTCCCGTCCAGCGGCAACGGTTCGTCTCGCTGGACGAGTCGCACACCCCGGCCTCCGAAGCCCCGTACCGGCTTGAGCACGCCGGGCCCGTCGAGCTCCCGGCGGAACGCCTCGAGCAGGGACAGGTCCCGCGTGACGATGGTCCTGGGCCGCAGGTGGCGGGGCAAGGCGCCGATGTGGAGCTTGCCGGCCCCGGCGGCCAGTCCATCCGGATCGTTGAGGACGACCACGCCGCGGGCCGCCAGGGCTCGCGCAAAGTCGAGCACCGTCCGGCGGACCGGATTGTTGCGCAGCAGCAGGCCGTCGAGCTGCTGCAGATCCAGCAGCCCACGGGCCATCCGGGGGACCGCCGCGACCACCCCTTCGGGGGTGTCCGCGCGGGGGGGAACCCGGTGACAGACGGCCAGCAGCCGATCCTCGGAATCCAGGGTGAAATCACCGATTTCAATGAGCAAGACCTGCAGACCCGCTCTCGTCGCTGCCGCGGCGAGGTGGGACGTCGTGTACGTGTCCCGGAGTCCCCGGAGACGGTTCACCACGATCCCGATACGCACCCGCTTGGTCAGCCTCCCGCCGGCGCAGATCAGGGACTGCCGGCTAGGGCCGCAGTCATAGATAGCGCGCGTGTGCAAGTCAACATAAATCGGTGCCCTCCAGCGGCGGTGACGTCGTGCGAAATGGGGACTCGGAATGCCCGGACGGGTGTCCTAGGGGCTGAGGCACGCGGCTTGTGGCCGAGCGGTCCGATTCTGGTATGCTGCCGCGGAACGTGCGGAAGAGTCGGCATCGCGCCACCGACCATGGGAGGGTCGTAGCCATGTTCGCGAGAACCCTTTGGATACTACTTCTGATCATCTGCGGCACGCCCGTGCTGCTGTCTGGTTGTTTCGGCGGCGACGAAGAGGACGCCGCGGACTTCGTCATCAGCCCCTCCGACACCCCGGAGACCCTCGGCAAGCAGATGGGTGACGCCAACCGCATCACCGGCCTCGAGGGCGAGATGAAGGAGGAGCAGGCCGAGTACATCCAGCTGGCCAAGCAGTACAAGGAGGCCACCGGCGAGAGCCTCAAGGGCATCGAGCTGACGACCCGCGAGGCCGAGCTGCTGCGCAAGAAGCTCGAGAACGAGGAGGACGTGACCTACGCGGGTCTGATCCAGGACATCCTCTCGAAGCAGGATCGCATCGACGAGCTGCGCACCGAGATCGAGGAGATCAAGAGCCGCCTGCCCCTGCCGGTGACGGTCAACCGCGGTGACACCCACTACGGGATCGCCATGGACTACCTGACCAACCAGATCGGCCTGAGCGAGCAGGAGGCCAAGCAGGCCATCGAGAAGGCCCTGATCACCGACCGCCTGGTCCCCGGCCACGAGGTGTGGAACTTCTACGAGGGCGGCGTCTACGGCACGTCCGTGACCCAGGGCACGGCCAAGGTCAGCCCCTACTTCCTCAACGTGCAGTACGAGAAGAAGATCATCACGGAGCGGGACGAGGCCCAGGACATGGCCACGCACCTGCAGGCCGAGCTCGAGATCCTCGAGCACCAGCGCGACGAGCTCACCTCCGAGCTCGAGCAGCTGGAGATGCGCCACGCCGCGGTGGTGGCCGAGCGCGACGATCTGCACGACGAGAACGTGGTGATGGAGACGCACATGTCCTCGGCCCACTACTACGTGGACACGCGGGCCAACCTGCGCTCCGAGGGGATCGTCAAGATCGGCGGCAAGCGCCTCAAGGACTACGATCCGTCCCTGTTCATCTACGCCATCGACCTGCGCGAGGAGGACTCGCTGTCCCTGGCCGCGTCCGCCTTCGGCAAGAACTCGATCACCGGCGCCGACCTGCTGCCCAACGACCTGTTCATCAAGAACACCGACTACACGGTGGACACCTCGGACCGCAGCCGCTGCCGCATCACCCTGTACAACCTCGACAAGTTCGAGAACCAGAACTTCGTCGTGGTCCTCCACTAGCTCCCCGATCCGTCCGCTCCATGGCGGCCCCCCCGATCCTTCACCTACGCTGTGCCGGCCCACGGGCCGGACCCGACAGCGTCCTGCTGGACCTGCTGCCCGCCCTGGACCGCCTCGGCCGGCGCTGCGACGTGGGGGTCATCTGCCACCGGCGCCACCCCGACGGGGACCTGCTCGAGGCGCTGACGCGGCAAGGTGTGCGCGCGGTGCGCCTGCCCAGCCAGGGGCCGGTGGACCCGCGCCTGTGGCTGACCCTGGTGCGTCGGGGGCGGGGCTACGCGGCGATCCACGCGCACGATCCCAAGGGTCACGTGTACGGTGCTGCCGCCGCCGCGGTCACCGGGCTGCCGCTGGTGGCGACCCACCACGGCTGGCTGTCGCGCGACCGGCGCGAGCGGGCCTACGAGCGGCTCGACGCGGCGGTCCTGCGGCGGGCGCAGCGCGTGATCTGCGTCTCGCGTGGCGTGCGGGACACGCTACACCGGGAGTTCGGCGTGTCCCGCCAACGGATCACCCACATCCCCAACGGCGTGGATCCGGATCGGCTCGTGCCGGGGGACCGCGGCGCTGTCTGCGGCGCGTTGGGGATCGATCCCGGGCGGCGGATCGTCGTCGCCGTGGGCCGCCTGGATCGGCGCAAGGGGTTTGACGTGTTCCTGCGCGCCCTGGCCGTCGCGGACGCGTCGGCGACCGCCGTGATCGTCGGCGAGGGGCCGATGCGGGGGGAGCTGGAGCGCCTCGCCGCGCGCCTGGAGCTTGGCCTGGTCCTCCCCGGTCACCGGCCCGACGCCGTCGAGATCATGGGGGTCGCCGACGGCTTCGTGCTGCCCTCGACGTCCGAACAGCACCCCGTCGCCCTGCTCGAGGCCATGGGCCTGGGGTTGCCCGTGGTCGCCGCGGACGTGGGTGACGCCGCCGAGACGGTGGGGCGGGGCGGTGTGGTGGTGCCGCCCGGGGACGTGGTCGCGCTGGGGGAGGCCCTGGGCCGGCTCCTCGACGACGACCCGCTGGCCGCTGAGAAGGGCGCTGCGGCGCGCCGGCGCGTGGTCGACCGCTACTCGGCTCGGCGCATGGCTCGAGCGCACGCGCGCGTCTACGAGGACCTGTAGCTACTCGTCGAGATCGAAGAAGTCGATGCGCCGCGTGTCGAAGGTGGCGGGGCGCGTGCGGTCGCGGGCCCACTCGCGCAGGTCCTTGATGCGGCGGTCCATGGTCACGGCCAGGGGGACGGTCTCGCGCAAGGACGCGAGGATGTCCCGCGACTCGAACTCCCGGCTCTCGGCGAACGCGGCGAACATGGCCGAGATCACCACCTGCTCGATCTCGGCACCGCTGAACTTCTCCGACGCGTCGGCCAGGGTCCAGCAGTCGAACTGGGCCGGGTCGCGGTTGCGGCGCTTGAGGTGGATCTGGAAGATGGCCTCGCGCTCGTGCACGTTGGGCAGGTCCACGAAGAAGATCTCGTCGAAGCGTCCCTTGCGCAGCAGCTCCGGCGGCAGGTTGGCCACGTCGTTGGCCGTGGCCACCACGAACACGGGGTGCGTCTTCTCCTGCAGCCAGGTGATGAACTGACCGAAGGCGCGCTTGGCCCCCGACGCCTCGGCCGCGCCCGTCTCCACGCCGGCAAAGGCCTTCTCGATCTCGTCGATCCACAACACCACCGGGCTCAGCGACTCGGCCAGGCGGATGGTGTCGCGCAGCTTCTCCTCGGTGGTGCCCGTGGCCTGGAGCAGTGATCCCACGTCGATTCGTAGCAGCGGGACGCGCCACAGGGAGGCCACGGCCTTGGCCGTCAGCGACTTCCCGCAACCCTGGATGCCCACGAGGAACAACCCCTTGGGCTGGGGCAGGCCGTACTTGCGCGCCTTCTCGGTGAACGCCCGGTTGCGGTTGACCAGCCAGTCCTTGAGCTGATCCAGGCCGCCCACGTCGAGCATGGTCTCGGCCTGGTCGTAGAACTCCAGGAACTCGGACTTGCGGATGATGCTCTTCTTCTCGCGAATCAGCGTGTCGAGGTCGTCGCTGTCGAACCCGGCGCCCGCCATGGCGATGCGCGTGTAGACCCGCTTGAGCTCTTTTTCGGTCAGGCCCAGCGAGGCCTTGACGAACTTCTCGAACAGGTCCCGGTCGATCTTGAGCTTGCGGCTGCGGATCACCACGGCCAGCAGCTGCGCCACCTCGCCGATGTCCGGCAGGGGGATGTCCACCACCCGGATGTCCTTCTCGAGCTCGCGCGGCACCCGGAACACCGGGCTGAGCAGCATCAGGGTCTTGCCCTGCTCGGCCATCCGGCCCTCGAGATCGCGCAGACGGCGGACCACGGCCGGGTCCTCGATGTAGGGGTGGAAGTCCTTGAGCAGGCACAACACCGGGCCCTCGTGCGCGTCGAGGCGTTCCAGCAGCTCCAGGGGGCCGGGGATGACCTCGTCGTCCCCCAGCGGCGAGTCCGCGGCCATCACGAGCATGTCCCGCGACAGCTTCTCGGCCACCTGGCCCAGCACGCGCTCGGTCCGCTCCTCCTCCCAGCTCAGCATGTAGAGGATGGTGTAGCGGGCGCGGATGAGTTCCGCGATCTCGTCGATGAGCTGTTCCACGCGGGGATTATCCCACATCGGTGGAGAGTAGGTGTCAGGCACTGTCACTTGTCATTTACAATGCTCGACACCTTTGGAGGCCTCGATGACGGTGACGCGAGCTCTGTCGGTCGCGCTGTTCCTGCTGGTGCTGGTCGGCGCGTCCCCTCCGCCCGAAGAGCCCAAGGGGCCGGCGGCCTTCAAACCCATGACGGGTATGCCCCACTCGCTGCCCGCCGGCGCGGACTGCCTGCGCTGCCACTCGGCGGACGACTTCAAGGTGATCGTCGCCGACAAGGTGCACCAGGACGGCCGGTTCCCCCTCGAGGGGGAGCACGGGCAGCTGCCGTGCGCTTCGTGCCACGACACGGACAAGGGGTTCCTGGGGAACAGCGGCGAGTGCGCCGCCTGTCACACGTCCCGCGACGCCCACCTGCGGCTGGTGGGCGACGACTGCGCCGCCTGTCACACGGCCCGCGGCTGGTTCCCCAACCGCTTCCGCCACATCTCCACGGGATTCCCGCTCACCGGCGCCCACCGGGCTGCCACCTGCGACCAGTGCCACGCCATCGGCTTTCCGCTGGTGCCCACGGACTGCGCGTACTGCCACGAGGCGGAGTTCCGCCGTGCCGCGGACGAGCACGAGGCCCAGGACCTGTTGAGCTGCGACACCTGCCACGACACCCATGGATGGGAACATGTACGCTTCCCTCACTAGGTGTCTCACGGCGCTCCTGTTTGCGCTGTGCGCGGCGACCGCCGGCGCCGAGGAGGTCCAGACCGTCGACGGCCGAGTGGGCCTCGGCGGGATGTTCACCTACGTCAACCCGGGCCTCTATCCCTCGGGCGCCTACGACCTGCGATTCAGCACCGACGTGCGCCTCGACGCGGACAACCTCGGCGGCAAGCCGGTGGGGGTGCTCGCCGACGGAGACCTGTACTTCGACGTCGACGACACCACCTTGCGCACCTACCGCCTGCTCGACCTCAACGTGCACTTCCGGCCCGGCGCCGGCCCCGTGCGCATCGCCCTGGGCCGCCAGCGCGTCGCCGACACCACCGAGGAGCTCGTGGACGGTGTGGGGGTGCGCGGCGACCTGGGCAAGGGGGTCTACCTCGGCGGCTACGGCGGGCTGATCCCCGAGCCGTTCACCACCCAGGCCACCGTCGGCACCGGCGGCGCGGGCGTCGTCTTCGGCATGCACGCGCCCCGCATCCGCTTCGAGACCGCCGCCGGCTTCTCGGCCCGCTCCAGCGGCTTCGACCACGGCTACGCCCACCTCTCGTCCATGGCCATGCCCATGCCGGCGCTGTCCCTGTTCGGGCGGGTGAAGGTCCAGGGGTACGGCGGCGCGTCCGGGATCGGCTTCGCCGACCTCTTCACCGGCGTCTCCTGGCGGCCGGTCCGCGTGCTGCGCGTCCGCGGTCTGTACAACGCCTACTCGTCCGAGCGGTACGTGGACCTGGTGGACCGCAACCCCACCCTGTCCCGCTTCGCCGCCCGCGCCGAGTCCCTCGACCTGCTCGACCAGGTGCCCAACGACACCCTCGACCGCGCCCTGTACCACCAGCTCGGCCTCGACGTGGACGCCCGCGACGGCCAGACCCACGGCGCCGTGGGTGCCCGCGGTCGCTACCGCCTCTCCCAGCGCCCCGAGGACGCCTACGGCCTCGCCGAGCTGCACGGCGGCCTGATCGAGCTGGGCAAGGGGCGCGCCGAGGTCCGCTTCGCCGGCCGCTACATCCACGCCACCGAGCGCCACATCGGCCAGGGCGAGGCCGGGTTCGAGACCTGGCTGTTCAAGGAGCGCCTCGATCTGGGCGTGTACTTCCTGTTCTCCGGCTCGCCGGCGCTGCCCGACGAGACCCGCGCCGTGGTCGGCGTCTACGGCGACCTGTTCGCCTCCATCTGGTTCGGCAAGGGCTGGTCCCTGTCCCTGGCCACCCGCCTGGGCTGGGAGGACAACGACGCCGCCGCCGAGGTCACCGTGGATGGCCTGCTCAAGGTCAACTGGCGCTTCCACACCAGGGGCACCAGGCCCAAGCCGGCCGCGCCCGTGGCCAGGTTCTAGTCCGATGGTGCGGCCGGCGGCCCAGCTCCAGCGCTACCTCGAAGCCCCCGACGCCACCCCCCTGTTCCTGTGCGGCGACGCCCTGGACGTGCTCGCCGACCTGCCCGACGACTGCGTCGACTGCTGCATGACGAGTCCGCCGTACTGGCGTCAGCGCACCTACGCCGCCGGCGGCATCGGCGCCGACGGGACCTGGGAGGCGTACGTGGAGGACCTGCTGGCAGTCTTCGCCCAGGTCCGGCGGGTGCTCAGACCCACCGGCTCGCTGTGGCTCAACGTGGGCGACGTGTACGAGCGCAAGGGGCTGATCGGCCTGCCCTGGCGACTCGCCCTGCGTCTCGTCGACGACCAGGGCTGGGTGCTGCGCAACTCCGTGGTCTGGCACAAGGTCAAGGGCGGCCCCGACAGCGCCCGCGATCGCCTCCGCAACGTCCACGAACCGCTGTTCCACCTCGTCGCACGCCGCGCCGGCTACCACTACGACGCCGACGCCATCCGCAGCAAGCCCCGCGCGGCCCGCGTCCACAAGGGCGCCGTCGTCTCCGCCACCGGCGTCAGCGGCGTCCGCTATCGCCGCCAGATCGAGCTCTCCACCGCCCTGGACGACCCCGAGAAGGCCGCCGCCCTCGTGGCGCTGGACGAACACCTCGCCCAGGTGGCGAACGGCGAGCTGTCCGACTTCCGCATGATCATCCGCAGCCAGCAGCGCTCCACCCACTCCGACTCCACCACCGTCTCCGGCCGCGCCCGCGAGCTCGCGGACAGGGGGTTCTACTTCCTGCGCTACCACCCCCGGGGTGCCAAGCCCTCCGACGTCTGGGAGATCCTCCCCGAGGACACCCACAAGCGGGGCCGGCACTTCGCGCCGTATCCGGCGGACCTGTGTCGGATTCCGATCCTGGCGACGTGTCCGGAGGGGGGCGTGGTGTTGGATCCGTTCTGCGGGACGGGAACGACGAATCTCGTCGCTACGGAGCTCGGACGGAAGTCGGTCGGGATCGATCTGTCGGAAGGTTACCTCGAGATGGCCCACCAGCGACTTTCCAGCAACTGATCGACAACCCCACGGTCATCGCTCGCAACCGTCGACCAACCAACCGTCGACCCAAACCGTCGACCGTCGACCGTCAACCGTCGACTCAGTTCGCCTCGATCTCCGCGATCCTCCTCCGGATCGCCTCTTTCTCCCGCTGCTGCCCCGGGTGCACCATCGCCTCCATGGCCTGCCGGTACAGCCCGACGGCGGCAGCCACGTCCCCTCGCTTCTCCTGCACCATGCCCTGGGCCTGGTACACGCGCCCCACTCGGGATCGGTCCCCCAGCTTGTCGGCGATCTCGAGGGCCTCGGTGAGGGAGCGGTCGGCGTCGTCGAGCTCGCCGGCGATCATGCTCATCTGGCCGAGGTGGAAGCAGACCTCCTTGCGCAGGGGCAGGTCGTCCTCCAGCACGGCGCCGCGGGCCTGCTCGAGGTAGGTGCGGGCCTGAGCAGGGTCCTGGGCGGCGGCGGCGAAGAGGCCGCAGTGGTAGAGGTCGGCGGCGAGGAGGCGGTCGAGGCCGAGGTGGCGGTTGAGCTCGAGGGCGTCGCGGGCGAGGTCGTAGGCCTCGGTGGGGTTGCCCGAGGCGGCCTCGGCCTGGGCGAGGAGGGAGGCGGCGGCGCGTTCGAGGAGGCGCGCCTGCATGGCCTGGGCCGTCTCGCGGGCGGCGCGCAGGGGCTCGAGGGCGGACTTGGGCCGCCCCTGGGCGACGAGGAGCTCGCCCTGGTTGATGCGGGCCTCGACGCCGAGCAGCGGGTTGCCGGCGTCGTTGGCGAGGCGGGCGGACTCGGCAAAGGACTCGGAGGCGGCCTGGAGCTTCCGCTGACCCTTGCGCAGCAGGCCGCGGATGAACATGGCGTGGGCCTTGACCGGCGGGATGTTGGCGGCGCGGGTGGCCTGATCGACGAAGGTCTGCGCGGCCTTGGGATCGTTGCCGTGCAGGGCGAGGATGGCGAGCTGGTTGAGGGTCTCGCCCTCGCGGACGGACTCGCCGGTGGCGCGGAACCCGGCCAGGGCGGTCTCCGCGTGGGACTTCGCCGCGGCCACGTCGCGCTCGCGTAGGGCGAGGCGGGAGCGCAGCAGCGAGGTGTAGGCGGCGAGGCCGGCGTCGTCCGCGCTCGTGGCCCAGCGCTCCAAGCGGTCCACCATCTCGTCGGCCATCTCGGCCTGGGCGCTGGTGCAGGCCCGCTCGGCGGGCTCGGCGTGCAGCAGGCGCATGAGCCCGGGCCACAGCTCGTCGCCGCCCTCGAGCTCGACCGCCTCCATGGCGAAGCGGCTCAGATCGATGCGGTCGGTGCCCATGGCCAGGCTGAGCAGGTTGCGGGCCCGGCGGGCCTGGCCGCTGGAGACGAACAGCCTCGCCGTGTCCGGGATGAACGCGTACGCCGCCGGCACGTGGGTCTCCAGCAGCACGCGCGCCAGGCGGCTGGGGATGGAGCGCACCTTCTTGCGCAGGCGGGGGTTGACCTCGGCGTGGCGGCGGTGGAGCAGGGGCCGCTTGAACCGGTAGATCCAGGAGCCGACGCCCTCGTGGTACGACTGCTCGGCGACGATCTGGGGCAGGTCGTCGAGGATGTCGTCGACGATGTCGCGGTCCACCCCCATGGCGCGGGCCACGGCGCCGGCGGTGAAGGTCTCGCCCACGCAGGACGCGGCGTACAGGGCGGTCTCGGCCCACTCCCGTCGCTGGGCGGGATCCAGCTCCTCGTCCTCGCCCGCGCCCGGATCGGCGCCGGGGAGGATCTCGTCGAGGTCGATCTCGGCGAGGGTGCGCGTCAGCGTGAACCCGTCGTCGGTGCCCCAGACGATGATCTCCTCGCCCTCGAGCAGGTCGAGCAGGTCGGTGAGCAGGGCGGGGCTGCCTCCGGTCAGGCGCAGCAGGCGGCTGGCCAGCGCGTCGTCGAAGTCGTTGGGGCGGTAGCTCTCGTCGAGGAGCTGGCGCACCTCGCGCTCGTCGAAGGAGGCGAGGGGCAGCGTGGCGTCCACCTGCCCGTCGAGCATCTGCATCAGCAGCCCCGAGGGGGTGGGCAGCGGATCGTCCACACCCTCGCCGTAGGGGCTCTCCACGGTGGACAGGACCCACAGCACGGGCAGCTCGCGGCGCTTCACCTCGCGCCACAGCAGGCCCAGCCAGGTCCAGAACGCAGGGGAGCACACGGCGTTGACCTGGTGGAGGGAGAGCACGGTGGGGACGTGGGCGGGGATGGCCGCGACGAGACCCAGCAGACCCCAGTAGGGGTTGTCCTTGGGCAGGCGGATCTGCAGCCCGCCTCGCTCGTCGCGCTTGCCCGCCTCGAGCTGGTCGAGGAACTCGTTGATCCAGGCGTCCAGGCGAGGATCGCGTCCATCCTCGTCGCGCAGCGCCGGGGCCAGCGTCCGGGCCAGCTCCCCGCCGCGGGCCAGGCTGGCCGCGAGCCCGCCGTGCAGGCGCAACAGGGCGGCGACGCCGTCGTCGGTCTCCTCGAAACGCCAGCGCAGCAGCTGGCGGTCGCCGAGGCGCTCCTCGAGCTGCTGCACGAGGCGGGTGCGCCCGCTGCCCTCGGCGCCGGAGAGCAGCGCCACCCGCGGCCCCTGGCCCGGTTCGGGCAGGAGATCCGTCAGCGTCTGCAGGGCTTCGGTCCGACCCACGAAGGGTCGCTGTGTGAGATCGCTCATCTCGCTCCCTCGGGACCGCATTTGCGGCCCGTCATTCGATGTACCCCAGCTCCTTGAGGCGCTGGCGCGTGGCCGGATCCAGCTCCGGCCCCTGGACGTCCACGGCCTCGGACCACTCGACCCCCTCGCGCTGCACCCACGCGCCCAGGGTGGCGCGGCCGGCGGCCAGGGGGTCCGGGCGTTCACGGACCCGATCGTGGATCTCGTCCGGATCCTCACCCAGGTGGTACAGCCGCTCCTCGCCGTGGCTGGACACGGTGTACTTGGTGCCGCCCTGGACCACGCCGCGCCGGCGCACGAACAGCCCGTCCAGGTCACCGGACATGGTCTGGTCGGCGGTGACGGGCAGCATGGACGGCGTGAAGTGCTCGGCCACCAGGGCGCGGGGCGGCAGGGCGCCGTCCTCGGCCCACGTGACGGCCAGATCCTGCCCCCGCGTCGACGGCCAGCCCTCGCGCGGAACACCGGCCGCGGAGAGCAGGGTGGGCACCAGGTCGATGCCCTCTACCGAGGCGCCGTTGACGCTGCCGGCGGGGATACGGCCGGGGAAGCGCATGACCAGCGGGACGCGCAACAGCTCGTCGTACAGCGAGTGTACGTGGCCCCACAGGTCGTGTTCGCCCAGCAGCTCGCCGTGGTCGCTGGTGACCACCACCAGGGTGTCCTCGGCCAGGCCGGCGCCGTCCAGGGCGTCGACGATGCGGCCGAGGATCTCGTCGCCGTAGCGGGTGGCCCCGTCGTAGCTGCGGCGCACCACGAGGATCTCCTCGTCGCTCATCTCCAGCGGGTTGGCGAACACGTGGTGGAAGAATACGCTGGCGTCGAGCTTGCGCGCCTCGCGCCGGGTCGTACCCGCGGGCAGGAACCGATCCTGGTACGCGGCGGGCACGTCGTTGTACGGCGCGTGGGGATCCATGACGTTGACGAACAGGAAGAACGGTCGGTCGGGATCCCGGTCGCGCTCCAGCCACCGCTCCAGGAATCGAACCCCGGCGGCGCCCCCCTTGTCCCGATCGCGGTCCCACAGGGGCCGCAACACCCGCCACAGGTTCAGCGACTCCTGGACCCAGTGCGCGCGCCAGGTCTCGTCGAGCACCTCGAAGCCCTTGCCCGTACCCAGACCGCGGGAGATCAGCGGGTTGCCCGTGATGCACACCGTCTGGTAGCCGGCGCCGGCCAGCGACTCGGCCATCGTGCCCTTGTCCTCGTCGAGCAGCCAGTGCTCGTAGTGGGCGCCGTGCATCGAGGGGTGGTCGCCGGTGAAGAACGTGGCGTGGGACGGCAGGGACCACATGCCGTTGACGCGGGCCTGATCGTAGCGGACGCCCTGCGCCGCCAGCTGCGTCAGCTCCGGGCTCGTGTCGAGGGGGTAGCCGTAGGTGGACAGGTGGTCGCGGCGTACCGTGTCCAGCACCACCAGCACCAGGTTGGGCGCGTCGGCAGCGGGCGCGTCGGCGACCGGGACGTCGGGCTGCGGCCTGGGCAGCAGCAGCGGCAGGAACGCCAGCCCGAACACCAGCACCACCAGGCCGCGCAGGGCCAGCCGCAGCTTCGACGGGCGCCCGGACATGCGCGTGCCCGCCCACGCGAACAGGCCCGCGGGGATCCCGAACAGCAGCACGGGCGCGAGGTTCTCGCCGCACGCGACCGTGGCCCCGCTCAGGATCGCCAGCAGCGTCAGGACCAGCAGGGAGGGGGAGGGGGAGGGTGCCCAAAATTTAATTTTTATAGTATTAGCCAAGCGGAACTGCCTGGGAAATGTGGGCCCGGGGAAAAAACCAAA
>CAZLEO010000046.1:0-40710 GCA_964558555.1 uncultured Rickettsiales bacterium
AGTTCGTGCCGGCGTTCAAGGTCTGGCTGGCGGCCAACCACAAGCCGTCCATCCGGGGCGTGGACCACGGCATCTGGCGCCGCATTCGGCTGGTGCCCTTCATGGTCACCATCCCCGAGCCTGAGCGCGACCCCCGGCTGACGCTGAAGCTGCGCCGCGAGCTGCCCGGCATCCTCGCCTGGGCCGTGCGCGGCTGCCTGGCCTGGCACGAGCACGGCCTCGCCGCCCCGGCCGGCGTGGTCGACGCCACCGCCACCTACCGCGAGGAGATGGACGTGCTCGGCGGCTTCCTCGACGAGTGTTGCCTGGCCAGCCCCCGCGCCAGCGTCAAGGCCAAGGACCTCTATGCCGCCTACACCACCTGGTGCGAGACCAACGGCGAGCGCCCGATCAGCCAAAAGGCGATGGGCCAGCGCCTGCAGGAGCGCGGCTTCACCCGCTTCAAGGGCAACCGCGGCGTCCGCTGCTGGGAGGGCGTGAGCCTGCTGTCGGAGCGCGAAGATGCCAGCTGCTGATCCCCGATGTGTGGCGCATGTGGCGCGTGTGGCGCGTTCCTGGGAAGTTGCCAGATTTCTGCATCCCAGGGCGAAAATTCCGGAGCTTTCTGGAAACGCGCCACATCCGCCTCACGCGCCACACCTGAACCATCACCCCGGGACGGACACCAGGAGAGAACCATGACCAGTCCATCCATCAACCTCGACGCCTTCCTCTCGAAGATCGGCAACGCCGACGCCACACGGCGGTTCATCCACGACATCGCGCCAGCGATGTCCATCGACGAGGGCGACCACCTGACCCTGGCCACCGTCTCCAAGGGCAAGAACCGCAAGGAGGCCATCATCGGCCGCCTGGACAAGGGTGACGAGAGCGAGATCATCGCGTTCGTCCAGCGGGAGGTCTCCAGCCGTGGCGAGGGCCGCTACAAGATCCGCTACACCGGCGCCAACGGCCGGCGCAACGGTTCGAGGACGTTCACCTATCCCGTCGAGCAGAAGAAACCGCCGGTGCCGGCCAAGGCGCCCATGCCGCCTGTCCAGCCTCCTCTGGCGCCGGCCCGGCCGCTTCTGCCGCGCGGCCAGTCGCCGTCTCCCCGCGTGGCCGAGCCGAAGCCCTCCGATAAGACCGCCGCCCTCGAAGCCAAGGTCCAGGAGCTGACCACCGCCCTGACCGACCTGAACTCCGAGAACAGCGCTGTCTTCCAGCAGCTAGAGCATGAGCGCGCGGCCCTGGCCGAACTCCGGGAGGAGATCGCCGCGCTGGAGGGGCAGCTCGCCGACGCCGAGTCCTTCGCCAGCATGGTGGAGAACGAGCGCGGCGAGCTGGAGCAGGACCGCGACCGGCTTCAGATCCAGCTGGACCAGGCCGAGGCCACCGCGCAGCGAGCGGAGAGCGACCGTGTCTCGGCGGAAGCAGAGCGCGACCAGCTCCTGACTCGCCTCCACCAGGCCGAGGCGGACGCCGCCCAGCAGGCGACCCGGGCCAAGAAGCTCAAGGCCCAGCTGAAGCAAGCCGCCAGCGACCACGCGGACCTGCAGCGCCAGCTCATCCAGGAGCGCTCGCGGCCCACGCCCCCAGACCAGACCTCGGAGATTCAGGCACTACAGCGGCGGTTGGAGCGGACCACCAGCGAGCGCGACCGCCTGAAGCACTCCCTGTCCCAACACGAGCAGGCCACCGCGAGGGAGATCGCGACCTGCAGGAAGGAGATCGACATGATCGAAGACGACCGACTGAAGCTCCGCGCACGAGTACTCCAGCTGGAGAAGGAGAACGAACGCCTCCAGCGCGAGATCCGAAGCCTGGAGGCCGAGAACAGGGCTGGCGCCGACTACATCAGGCAGATGCGGGCGGGACGCGACCAAGACGAGGACGACGACGAGGGATGCATCCACTACTACTTCAGCGATGACGACGACGACGAGGACTACTGATCGCCCCCTCACTCGCACTCCCCGCACTTCCCCGCTCGCACTCTCGCACCCTCGCACCCCGAATCGCGCGCGAATCTTGCGAGGAGTGCGAATGCGAATGCGAGTGCGAGCGCGGATGCGAGGGGGGAGTGCGAGTGCGTAAGCAGGTGGATTCTCGGGGGTGGCTGTGAGAGCCGACCGCGAACGCTCCATGATGGCAACACCCGTGGTAGGCTCCTCCGGTTGGCCGCCACCAGCGACGGCCGGGGAGGATGAATGGCAACGGATGCGCCCGTGACGAGCCTGCTCGGCGACCTGCGCGAGCTGATCGAGTCCAGCAGGCTCCGGGTTGCCGTCACGGTTGCCAGCGAGTCTGTCCTGCTCTACTGGCAAGTGGGACGCCGAATCCGCGTCGATCTGCTCCATGAGGAGCGTGCCGGCTACGGCCAGCAGATTGTCTCGACGGTGTCGAGAGAATTGACAGCGGAGTACGGGCGGGGATTCAGCCGCCCCAACCTCCACCGGATGCTCAAGTTCGCCGAGATGTACCCCGACGAGGAGATCGTGGCCACGCTGGCGGCTCACCTGAACTGGAGTAAGTTCGTCGAGCTGCTGCAAGTCAAGGACGATCTGGCCCGTGAGTTCTACGCCGAGATGTGCCGCCTGGAGGGATGGGACGTCCGCACGCTGCGCTCCAAGGTCGGCGGCATGATGTACGAGCGCACGGCCTTGTCGAAGAAGCCCGAGGAGCTGATCCGCCGCGAACTGGCCGAGCTGCGCGAGCAGGATCGCATCACACCCGACCTCGTCTTCCGCGATCCCTACTTCCTGGACTTCCTCGGGTTGAAGGACACCTACAGCGAGCGAGACCTGGAGATGGCCATCCTGCGCGAGCTGGAGTCCTTCATCCTTGAACTGGGCACCGACTTCAGCTTCCTCGCCCGGCAGAAGCGGATCGTCATCGGCGGCGAGGACTACTACATCGACTTGCTGTTCTTCCACCGCGGCCTCCGCCGCCTGATCGTCATCGAGCTGAAGCTCGACCGATTTCGGGCCGCAGACAAGGGCCAGGTGGAGCTCTACCTGCGCTGGCTCGACCGTCACGAACGCCGTGAGGCCGAGGAGTCGCCGCTCGGGCTGATCCTCTGCGCAGGCAAAGACCAGCAGCTGGTAGAGCTGCTGGAGCTGGAGACCAGCGGCATCCACGTCTCCGAGTACCTGGCCGAGCTTCCACCTCGCGAGCTGCTGGAACGCAAGCTGCATGAGGCAATCCGGATCGCGCGGGAACGGCACTCGCCCCTGCTCCTGGAAGGGGAGGGCAGTTGAGACCCACATGTGTCACGTGTCCTATTGGCCTTGCCTGAGGAAGCTACACGCGCGTTCTTCGAATAGCCTGGGTTGGCATTCAAGCCTAGCTTAGTAGTAGTCTAGAAGACCTCTCGCCGATCAGACGAATCTCGCGAGAATAGATGTGGTGCTGGCTGGAAGGAACTGCACCGGATTGGTGCCTGATGCCGGCTCATAGGAGGATTACCCGTGGCGATCATTGACCGGATCAAGTTCGACGGGCCTCCGGGCATCCTCGTCTGGAAATGGCCATCGGACCAGCTGACACTCGGAACCCAGCTCATCGTCCACGAAAGCCAGGAGGCAGTGTTCTTCAAGGGGGGCAAAGCCCTCGACGTGTTCGGGCCGGGAACCCATACGCTCAGCACCGGCAACCTCCCTTTGCTGCGGAAGCTGATCAACTTGCCTTTCGGGGGCAAGACCCCATTTGCGGCGGAGGTCTGGTTCGTCAACCGAACTGTCGCGTTGGAGCAGACCTGGGGCACTCCCTCGCCGATCATGCTCCGCGATCCGACCTACGGTGTGACCATCCCGATCCGTGGCTACGGTCAGTTCGGCGTTCAGGTCAAGGACTCCCAGACCTTCCTGGTCCACATCGTGGGAGCCTCCGAAGGAGCGCTTGCCGCTGACGTTGCCACGAAGATGCTCGACGCTCCCATCGCGACATGTGTCCAGCAGGGCCTTGGCGACTACATGGTCAAGGAGAAGATCTCGGCGCTGGAGCTTCCTGCGCATACGCTGGCCATCACGAGCCATGTGATGGAGCTGTTGTTGACCAATTACGAGACGATGGGCCTCGATCTGGTCAACTTCACGATGGAGAGCATCAACTTCGACAAGAACGACGAGAGCGTCAAGAAGCTCCGGGAAATGCTCGATGAAGCGGCCCGCTTGAACGTGGTCGGGGACGCCTTCCGTCAAAACCAGGACTTCTACCGCGCCGAGCGTCAGTTCGACGTCATGGACAAGGCGGCGGGATCCGACGGTGTCGCCGGATCGCTGATGGGCGCCACCATGGGTGTTGGCATGGGATTCGGCGTCGCGGGTCCTGCGGGAGCGGTGGCGCAGGATGCGATGCAGCCTCAGAAGGAGACGCCCATCGCTTGCCCAAAATGCGGCGCGCAAAACAAGGTAGGTGCAAAGTTCTGCGGAGAATGCGGAGACAAGCTGGAAACCGGGATGAAGCGTTGTCCGAACTGCAACACGGAGAACGTGGCGACGGCGAAATTCTGTAACGGTTGTGGCGAGAGCTTCGCGGGTCAGAAGTGCTCAGAATGCGGGGCAGACATCCCAGCAGGGGGTAAGTTCTGCATGGAATGCGGCCACAAGAACGGATGAGATACACCGTGATCTCGAGCCAAGAACATGACTCGTGTGGCCGATGTCGGAGACGACGACGGACGGATTTGGTCTGCTTAGGGGAAGAAACGTGTCTGACGTAACCGTGAACGAGTGCCCTTGCTGTGGAGCAAACCTGGACGAGGAGGCGATCCGCGCCAACAAGTGCAGGTACTGCAAGAACACCGTCATCATCACCTCCGCGTCGTACCTGGAGAAGTTCGAACCTTCCGACATCAAGAAGTACATCGCGAAGTACTCGCAAGTACTGCGACAGGATCCCGAGAACATGGAAGCGTTGCAGGCCGTTGGGATCTGCTATCTCAAGCTGGGCCTGTTCGATCTGGCGGAGAAGTTCCTGGCCAAGCTGGTGGACTGCCATCCGATGGAAGCCGGCGGTTACTACTATCAGGCCATTGCTTCGCTGAAGGGTAAGAGACCGCGGACAGCCTCGATGAAGGTCGTCAGAGAGGTCGAAAGGCTGATTGAGACGGCGTGCGAACTCGAGCCTCAAAACGGCCGTCACGATGCGCTGCTGGCGGTTGTGCGCCACGACTATTACGTGAGAAACGGACTCCGGATTCCCGAGCCGGATCCCGGGACGCTGATTGGCAGCGCCCTGTCAAAACACCTGGATCATCTGGAGGCGGAGCAGGTCTTCGTCCTCCTTAAAGTGGATGATCCGTCCCTGAAGCAACAGCTCGTAGGCTAACGAGGGATTCCCGATATCGGAGGGGAACGAAATGACAAGAGACGAAGTAGCGAAGTATTTCAAACCTTTTCCCAAGTGGGCGATCAAGGTACTCCTCGCCGGCCTGGTCATCGCAGTGCTCGGAGGAGTGTGCGGCAACGCCATGGAAAACGGGGGGATGATCGCCGGCGCCGTTGTACTCGGACTGCTGATGATCGTAGGCGCCATCCTCGGCATCGTGTCGTGGACCAAGCGACCTTCGGACGCCGACTACGACGAATGGGTGGAGCAGTGTCTCGGACAGCTGGGGGCGAGGTCACTGACCAAGATGGGGATCGACTCTTCGGAGCTCGTAGGCGATCCGGTGCAGATCACCGGACCGCGATTCTGGGACGTCGCCAACGCACCGATCAGCTGGAAGAAGGGCGAAGACGGCTGGGCGCGGTTCACGCCCATGGGGGTGACGATCCTGAACTTCTCCGAGAACCAGTTGATGGCGTACATGTGCGTGCTCGACATGTACTCGGGTTCGCCTCTGAACGAGAGCTCAGACGAGTTTTTCTACAAGCATGTCGTCTCGGTTTCCACCAAGCAGCAGAGCTACGCGTTCGGGTCTTGGAAGCTGAACTCCGCGGAGACATTCATCCTCACGACAGCGGGCGGAAACGCAATTGAAGTCATCCTGAAGGACCCTGCCCTGGTCCAGAAAATGGGCGGCGACATCCCCACGACTCGGGCGGAGAAGGCGCTGCAGACGGTGCGGAAGATGCTCCGGGAGAAGCAGGCCTAGTTCTCCAAGGGACAAGAGTTCCAGTTCCCCGATGGGCGTCAGCCTCGTCGGCCGTCAGCGCCCTCGTTCTGCCGGCGCTTGCGCCGGTACCCATCCGGCACCGTCGCCCGCACGCTCCAGGTTCTGTCTATGGACAAGTGTGGTGAGGCGGGGCGTCTGCTGTTCGTGCCCGCCACGGGCGGCTCGCTGGGCCGCGGCAAGCTGGCGGAGTTCCCCTTCCCCGAGGAGTCCATCTCCCGCCGCCACGCCAAGCTCGAGCTGACCGACGGCAAGTTCCACCTCACGGATCTCGGCAGCCTCAACGGCACCTTCGTGGACGGCCGCCGCATCAAGGGCATGGTGGAGTTGCCCGACAACTGCCGCATCCAGATCGCCACGAACACCGTGATCCAGTTCTCGGCGGTGGACGATCTCGGCGCCCGGGCGGTGGAGAAGCTCTCCCGCACCATCACCACCGATCCCCTCACCGGGTGCGGCAACCGCTACCACCTGCAGCAGCGCCTGGACCAGGAGGTCCACTACGCCCAGCGACACCGCGAGCCGCTGGGCATGCTGCTGGCCGACCTGGACTTCTTCAAGGCGGTCAACGACGAGTTCGGCCACCTCGCCGGCGACGCGGTGCTCAAGTCCCTGGGCGACACCCTGCTGGACTCGGTGCGCACCGAGGACGCGGTGTTCCGCTACGGCGGCGAGGAGTTCTGCGTGCTGCTGCGCAACACCGACGCCCAGGGCATGCTCGTGCTCGCCGAGCGAATCCGCTCCGTGGTCGAGTCCACGGCGGTGGCGTTCGAGAACCTCGACCTGCGCGTGACCATCTCCATCGGCGCGGCCATCCTCCCCGCCGACGACTCCGGCGACGACGAGACCCTGCTGTACCGCGCCGACATGGCCCTGTACCAGGCCAAGGCCGCCGGCCGGAACCAGGTGGTGCTGTACGAGGGAGAATGAGCGCCTCCCGTCAGCTCCCGCTCCATCTGCTGCTGTTCTTCGCGCTGGTGCTGGCGCCCGCGGTGGCGTGCGCCGACGAACCGCCCGCGGAGGTGCGCAAGCTGCGCGACGGCGGCGCGGTGATCACCGGCGTGGGGCTCGCGATGGCGCTGGGCGGCAGCGCCATGGCCGCGCTGGGCCAGCAGACCGCCGCCGACGCGCAGGCCGCCGCCGAATACCGGGACGCGGACGGCCGGGTCTACCTGGATCCGGCGGCGTGGGCCGTGTACGAGGACGACTGGGCCGCCGGCCGCGACCTCAACCGAGGCGGCTGGATCCTCATCGCCGCGGGGGGCGCCGTGACCGTGACGGGGCTGGTCCTGCTGGCCCGGGGCGCCCACCTCCACCACATCGAGAATGCGCCCGTGCCGGCGGCCGCCGTCTCGACCGAGGGGGTCTACTTCTCGCTGTCGGGACGCTTCTGAATCAGAGCTGCACCGGCCACCGCGATCGCGGCCGATCCCGGTAGAACTCCTGCCACAGGTCCACGTAGATGCGCTGCAGCACGTCCGGGCTCATCAGGGCGGGACGGAACACCACGTTGGCGTCGTTGTACTCGCGCCACGGGCGGTCCAGCAGCCGGTCCTGGGTGATCAGGGTCTTGTAAGCGGGGGTGCCGGGGTAGGGGGTGGCCACGGCGAACTCGGCCACGCGGATGTCCGCGGCCTCGCACAGGGCGAGCACGCGGTCGAACACGCTGTCGTCCTCGCCGTCCTGGCCCACGGCGAACGATCCGTACACCTCCAGGCCGTTGTCCTGGATGCGCCGCACCGCGTCCACGGCGATCTGGACTGTGCGCGGCGTGGCGTTGCGCGACGTGGCCGCTCGGGACGTGGGCCCGAACCCGAACATCAGGTACACCTGCAACACGCCCAGGGAGCGCAGCGCCGCGAACATGGAATCGGGGGCGGCGCGCATGAACTGGGGGCTGGAGCCGATGTAGGCCACGCGGGTGTCCAGGTCCTCGCAGGCCTCGGCCACGGCGGTGAGGTGGCGCTGCACGCGCGGCGACGCCAACGTCGTGGTGTCCTCGATGAGGGTGGCGCCGCGCCAGATTCCCAGGGAGAGGATGCGCTCGAAGGCCTCGCGTATCTTTTCGGGCGGGGCCAGCCGCAGCTTGGGACCGAGGTAAGGGGGCAGTACGCAGTGGGAGCAGCCCACCGGACAGCCCCGTGACAGCTGCACCGGGAAGTCCAGGTCGGGGTAGTCGGCCCTGCGCTGGCGACGTAGCTCGTCCACCCAGTCGGCGTAGAGCTCGTAGCGGGGGGTGGGCAGGGCCCCCAGATCCGGTCGCTGGTCGTTGCCGTCGTAGCGGGGCCGCAGCCGGCCGGCCTCGGCGTCGGCGAGGATCGTCGGCCAGATCCCCTCCCCCTCGCCGATACACAGCGCGTCCACGTGGGGCGCCACCTCGTCGGGCATCAGGGAGGTGAAGATGCCGCCGGCCACGACCGGGACGCCGAGCTCACGGTAGCGGTCCGCCAGCGCCATGGCCCGGTCCGCCTGGGGCGTGAAGATCGGCATGGCCACCAGATCGGGCCCGCGGTCCGGCACCACCGGGATCACCCGATCGTCGTGGAATGTCACCGTGTGTCGCTGCGGCGTCACCGCGGCGAGGGAGGCCGCAGCGAGCGACGGGGTGCCCACGTAGGGGCTGGCGTCGACGCTGGCGAGCTCCGGGTGGCACTCGCTGGGACGATCCCAGCTGGCGTAGACGAACGCGATGTGCATGCGGGGCCGATCCTCCAAAAACAAAGCGACACGATAGCACCGGGGGTCGAGTGCCGGGTATGGACCGGGTGAAGTTTCGGTAACAGCCCGGTACTAGGGACCCCGTCGGGGGGCACGCTACGGTGAAGCTCGGAGGTGGCGTCATGCTGTCATTCAAACCTTCTCTTCGGACGATCCTGGCAATCACGGCTCTCTCGGCGACGCTGATGCTCGTCGCCTCCCCGGCGGCGGCCAAGGGCGGTGGGGGAATCTCCATCCGCCCGGGCTACGTGCCCCAGCACTCGGTGATCGACGTACCCAGCGGTCGGCCCGTGACCCTGGCCTTCGGCGGCCGGGGCGTGGGCTACGTGCTGCCGTTCCTGCGCATGGGCGGGGAGGGGTACTGGGACCCCCACGCCCGCATCGGCACCGGTGGATTCCTCATCGACGGCGCCATCCCCCTGGGCCTGATCGAGCTGCAGTTCGGCGGCGTGGTCGGTGGCGGGCGGTACGGCCTGTTCCTGGAGCCGGGCTTCGGCCTGCAGATCGGCAAGGGCCCCATCGCCTTCGAGGTGCGCCTGTCGTACCAGTGGCACCCGGTGCGCCAGTCCGAGGACCAGCTCGACTACCACCGGGGGCTGACGTACCTGTCGTTCAGTCTGCTGCTGGGGAAGTTCTAGCCCTCAGCCGTTCCAGCACCCGCCCGCGCAGCCGCATCATCGGCCACTCCCACGCCGCGAACATCACCAGCGCGAACCCGTAGGCCACGGCGACGTTGATCGCGATCACCGCGGCCACGGCCGCCGCGGCTGAGTCCAGGCCGCGCAGGGCCTGCAAGGGCGCCGACTCGCCGATCCAGGCGATGAGGAAGGGGTGGACCAGGTACATGCCGTAGGACACCCGGGCGATGGGGTAGAACCCCCGCCGTGACAGCACCCACCGCAGCCACGAGTTCTCCTGGTACAGGCATCGCTGCAGCAGGCCCCCGAAGGCCAGCGCGGCCGGCCCCAGCAGGATCGCCGAGGCACCCGGACCGATGGGACGCCCCCCCTTGCCGGCGATGTAGACGAACAGCACCGCAGCGCACAGCCCGGTCAGCGCCAGCCCGGACGCGCCAGCCCACCGGCGCCGCGCCCGGCGCGACGCGATCGCAGTGTGGGCGCACAGGACGCCGACCATCAGCGCGTCCATGCGGTTGTGCGACGGGGTGACCACGCGGTCCATCCACGCCAGGGCGTCGGCGGCGCGGTCGGCGTGCTCGCCCGGCATCACCCCGGTGGGGATGGGGTCGATCCCCATGGCCTGCCACGTGAGGTAGCGGGTGACCCACGGCACGAAGAACAGCACCCACAGCGCAGCGGTACGCGCCCCCGGCGGCAGGCGCAGCAGCACCCCGGCCAGCAGCAGCGGGATCAGCAGATAGAAGTGCTCCTCCACTGCCAGCGACCAGCTCCACGGCATCAGCCGCGAGCCCGTGTAGTTGTTGAGGTACAGGGCGTTGGCCCAGGCCCCGCGCAGGGCCTCGGCGGGTTCGGTACCGCGCAAGATGGCGTCGTAGAACGGCTGGTGCACGATCACCGCGCACAGCAGCGCCAGCACCAGGTAGTACGCCGGGAAGATGCGGAAGAACCGCTTGATGTAGAACTCGCCGAAGCGGATGCCGCCGCCGTCGAGACCCTGCCGCAGCAGCTGGCCGCCGATGAGGTAGCCGCTGAGCACGAAGAACAGGTCCACACCCATGCCGCCGCGCAGCAGGCAGCGCCCCGCCGCGGTGTCCCGCACCGCGAAGGCCACCTCCGGCATCTGGATCATCGAGTGGAAGGCGATCACGCCCAGGATCGCCAGGGCTCGCATTCCGTCGAGGAAGCGCTGGTTGTCCGGCGGCGGGGTGAACAGGTGTCGCACGGCGCGATTATAGGCACTATCATCCTGGAGGCGGCCGCGCCCGGCCGCGTACGCGTGGAGACGGATATGCGCACCTTACCCTGGCTGCTCGTGCTCGCCCTGGCGGCGTGCAGCAGCCCCGACCCGGTCGAGGGGGACCTGGCGGACCCCGCGGCCATCTACATCGCCCCGGACGATCTGGTCGAGGACGTCCAGGAGATCGCGGACTGGCGCTGTCGCACGGGCATGACCGCCCAGGTGGTCCCCCTGTCCGAGGCCCTCGACAACGGCTCCGGCCCGGACGACGCGGCCAGGCTGCGCGACTACCTGACCCAGCGCTGGGAGGGGGGCACCCTCGAGTACGTGATCCTCGCCGGCGACGCCGGCGCCGTGCCCACCCGGCACGTGCACGCCACGGTGAACGTGGAGGCCGAGCAGGTGTACGAGGAGGCCGACGTGCTGTCGGACCTGTACTTCGCCGACCTGGACGGGGACTGGGACCCGGACGGGGACGAGGCCTACGGCGAGCTCGAGGACGGCGCCGACCTGCTGCCCGACCTCGCCATCGGCCGCCTGCCGGTGGAGACCCGCTACGAGGTGGCGGCGTACGCCGACAAGATCCAGAACTACGAGCGCTATCCCCGCGACGACTACCAGGACAAGCTGCTGCTCAGCGCCGGCTACGCGGGCATGGGCATCTACGCGTCCCAGGGCCTGGAGCTGCTCGTGGTGCCCGAGCTGCCCGATCACCTGCGCCTGACCCGCCTGTACGAGGACTGGGAGGAGCACGACGGCGCCGAGGAGCTGACCGCCGACGCCTGGGCGGACGCCTTTGCCGACGGCCACGCCGTGGTCTACCAGATGG
The DNA here is from genome assembly GCA_964558555.1 of uncultured Rickettsiales bacterium. Classification (GTDB taxonomy): domain Bacteria; phylum Myxococcota_A; class UBA796; order UBA9615; family CAYRNR01; genus CAYRNR01. The sequence continues at coordinate 11,523 of CAZLEO010000046.1, forward strand.
GCCACGGCAACGAGCAGACCGTGGGCCCGCTGCTGACCGTGGATGACGTGGCCGCCATCGACAACGCCGAACGTCCCAGCGTGCTGGTCACCTGCGAGTGCCTGGGCGGCCGCTTCGACTACGAGGAGTCCGACAGCTCGGGCGAGACCTTCGTCAAGGGCGGCACCGGCGGCGTGATCTACATGGGCTCGACCCACCTGGGCATCGGCTTCCCGTCGTTCTCGATCATCATGCAGGACCTGGCCGTGAGCATGTACGAACGCGGCGACGATCCCGTGCGCATGGGCGCCGCGGTCAAGCAGGTGATGCGCGAGTACTCCACCGAAGAGGCGCTGCACACCGAGGACAACGTGGACCGCTGGACGTCCCTGGTCACCGTCGTGCTGGGCGACCCCACGGTGCAGCTGTACACCGACATCCCCGAGCGCACCTACATCGACGGCGACGCGGACGACACCGGCGTGACCCTGACGGTCACCGACCGCAACGACGGGCCCATCGAGGACATGCTCGTCACCGCCTACCTCAGCGGCGAGTTCATGCTGATGCAGCGCACCGACAAGGCCGGCGAGGTCTTCTTCGAGGGCAGCGCCGAGGGCTTCGCCGACACCGTGTTCACCGCCTCGGGCCGCAACCGCGTGCCCCAGGACTGGACGGTGGACGACGCCAGCTGACCCCCCCGTGACCCTCCCCGAGATAGGACCGCGCCGCGGACCGCTGGTCGACCAGCTGCTGGACTGGTTCGCGAGCCATCAGCGGGACCTGCCGTGGCGCCGCGATCGCGATCCCTACCGCGTGTGGGTGTCCGAGGTGATGCTGCAGCAGACCCGCGTGGACACGGTGGTGCCCTACTTCGAGCGGTTCATGGGGCGGTTCCCCACCGTGGAGGCCCTGGCCGACGCGGACCTCGACGACGTGCTCAAGACGTGGGAGGGGCTGGGCTACTACCGGCGCGCGCGCAACCTCAAGGCCGGCGCCGAGCAGATCGTGCGCGACGGTGGGGCGGCCCACCGCAGCGCCCGGCTCCCCGAAGACTACGAGGGCCTGCGCACCCTGCCGGGGATCGGCCGGTACACCGCCGGGGCGATCCTCAGCGTGGCCCACGGCCGCCCCTACCCGGTGGTGGACGGCAACGTGCGGCGGGTGCTGAGCCGGCTGTGGGCCGTGGCCGAACGTTCCGCGGGGGTGGACGCCTGGCTGTGGGCGACGGCCGAGGCGCTGCTGCCGGCCGCGACCCCCGGTCCGTTCAACGAGGCGATGATGGAGCTCGGCGCCACCGTGTGCACGCCACGCCAGCCCCGCTGCGGGCGCTGTCCGGTGGCCGAACACTGCGACGGCCTGCGCACCGGCGACCCCACGGCCTTTCCCGGCCGCGCCGCGCGGCGGGCCATCCCCCACAAGGACGTCACCGCGGGTGTGATCCGCCGCGGCCGTCGCATCCTCATCACGCGGCGCCGCGCCGATGCCATGCTCGGCGGCCTGTGGGAGTTCCCGGGCGGCAAGGTGGAGCCGGGCGAGACCCTGGAGCAGTGCCTGACCCGCGAGATCGACGAGGAGCTGGGTATCCGTATCCGCATCGAGCGGCCGCTGGTGGCGGTGAAGCACGCCTACAGCCACTTCCGCATCACGTTGCACACCTTCTTGTGCCGTCACAGCGGCGGCCGCGTGCAGGACCTCGGCTGCGACGAGCACCGCTGGGTCGAGCTGCACCAGCTGCGCGACTTCGCGTTCCCCAAGGCCGATCGGGTGGTGCTCGAGACCCTCGAAAGGGAACTGTGACCGACGATCTGGTAGCCTGATGGCGGTGTATGCCATGAGAGTGTTCGCGTCATTGCTGCTGTCCGGACTGCTGCTGGCGGCCTGCGCCAACGTGGAGGGGGACGCGGTGGGGGAGTGCTCGGACGGCGCGGACAACGACCGCGACGGGCGCTACGACTGCCAGGATCCCGACTGCTTCGCCTCGCCCTCGTGCGCCGGTGACGACGACGACGTCACTGCGGATGACGACGACGCCACTTCGGATGACGACGACGCCACTTCGGATGACGACGACGACGCCACTTCGGACGACGATGACGACACCTCGCCTGGGGACGACGACGACACCTCCGGCGCGATCGACGTCGTGGGCACGGCCAGCTTCGTCGTGGTCACCGAGGATCTGCCCATGTTCGAGGAGATCGAGTGCGAGGGGGAGGCGGCGGGCGTGCTCGACCTGGGCCAGGGCACGCTGGCGGGCCAGGGGGAGTGCGAGGCCGAGGTGGATTGGGTCACCATCAAGGTCCCGTTCGACTTCGACTGCGTGGTGGCCCAGCAGGCGGTCTTCGGTCTGGGCAACCTCTACACGTACAACCCCACCTGGGGGTACATCGACGACGTCCAGATGGATATCGCGGGCACGTACGCCGGACCGGTCTGGAGCGCGTCGCTGGACACCCAGGACACCGGGGCCCAGGCCGATGTCCAGGTCACCGGGACCATCCTCCTGGGCGAGGCGACCCCCTGAGCCGCGCCGCGGTCACTCCTTGGGCAGGAACCACACCCGCTGGATGAGCTCCCCGTTCACCTCGTAGATGGCCACCGCGCGCACGGGCGGGCCGCCGCGCATGCCGGTGACGAACTCGTGGTCGACCACGTAGTCGCCGCTGACGGTGCGGGTCATGACGGTGCAGTCCAGCTCCGGGCTCGCCTCGAACATCGCCGAGTAGGTCTCGCGCATGGCCTCGCGGCCCTCGGCGAAGACCTCACCGGACGGGTGCCGCATCAGCTTCACGTCCTCGGCGTAGAAGCCCACGAAGGCGTCGATGTCGCGGGCGTTGTAGGCGTCCACCTGGCGCTGGACCACGTCGGCGGGGTTCGGCGTGAGGATCTGCGACGCGTCGAGCACCGCCCCCCCCTTGACCACGTAGCGCAGCTGCTGCAGGTGGGCCACGTCGGCCAGGGGGTCCGCTTCCAGCACCAGCAGGTCCGCGCGCTTGCCCGGCTCGAGGGTGCCCACCCGGGGGTCCTCGGCGAACACCAGCGCCGCGTTGCGCGTCACCGCGGTCAGCACCTGCTCGGGGGTCAACCCGGCCTCGACCATCAGCTGCAGCTCGCGGTGGATGGACGGGCCGTGTAGCGTGCCGATGTTGCCCGCGTCGGTGCCCGCGGACACGACAACGCCCGCCTCCCACAGGGTGGTGAGGTTGGCCAGGGCCGTGGGCATCCGCTGGCCCAGCCGCTCGACGCGCGCTGCGGTCTTGTCCGGCGGCATCACGTCCGGGCCCACCGCGGCCATCTCGCCCCACGAACGCATCACCGTGGGGTCGCCGTAGCGCAGCTCCACGTCCATCAGGTTCACACCCTGGCCCAGCACCTCGGCGTAGCCCTCGAACACCACCATCGTCGTGGTCAGCAGCGCGCCCTCGTCGACGAGTAGCTGCACGAACGGCTCGTCCACGGGCTCGTCCACCACCGAGTGCACGAGCACGTCGGCGCCCTCGGTGAGCGCCACCCGCGCCGTCTCGAGCTCGGTGGCGTGGACGAACACCCGCACGCCGCCGGCGTGGGCCTCGTCGATGGTGGCGCGGATGACGTCGATGTTCTCGTAGGGGTCCTTGCTGGCGGGCAGGATGAACCAGATCTTGATGAAGTCGGTGCCCGCGTCGAGCTGCTCGCGCACCAGCGCGCGGGCGTGATCGGGGTCCTCGGCGCGGATGATCGGCGGGTCGCCCAGGTCCAGCTGGGGCCGATCCACCGTGGAGATCAGCGGCCCGGATGCGGCGACCCGGGGGGCGAGCAGAGCTCCGTTGGCCCGCTCGCGTACCTCGAAGTTCCATAGGGGCCCGCCCACGTCCACCACCGAGGTCACCCCGCTGGCGAGGTAGCGGCGGAAGGTGTCGTCCAGGGACTCACGGATCTGCTGCGCGTCGTCCTCGTAGGGCCGCGTGTCGCGCAGATCGATGATGTCGGGGCGGGTGTACAGGCCCGCCGACTGGAAGAAGTGCACGTGGGGATCGATGAGCCCCGGCACGATGTACAGCCCGGTCACGTCCATCACGGTGGCGCGACCGGGGACGCGGGTGCTGGATCGCGGGCCCACGCGGACCACGGCGCCCTTGCGCAGCAGCACCACGGCGTCCTCCATTGCGGGGGCGCCCGTGCCGTCCCACAGGGTCGCGCCCACCAGGGCCACGTACTCGTCGGCGCCGTGGACCACCGCGTCCGGTTCGGCGTGCGCCGAACCCGCTCCGAGGACGATCAGCAGAAACAGGCAGGAGAGACGGTGCATGGGAGACCCCCAGGTCGTTCGTGGAGGTCGCAGGATACCACCGAGGAGTCAGTGTTTACCGAGAATGGGCCACCGCGACAGGAACCCCAGCATGTCGGCCACCGGCAGGGGCCTGCAGTAGTGGAACCCCTGGATCTCGTCGCAGCCGCGCTCGCGCAGGAACTCCACCTGCTCGGGCGTCTCCACGCCCTCGGCGATGGTGGTCATGTTGAGGCTGGCGGCCAGGGCGAGCATCGACTCGACGATCGCCGCGTCCTCGGTGTCGCCGGGCAGGCCCATGATGAAGGTGCGGTCGATCTTGAGGGTGTCGATGGGGAAGCGCTTGAGGTAGCTCAGCGACGAGTACCCGGTGCCGAAGTCGTCGATGGAGATCCGCACGCCCAGCGCCTTGAGCTTGGACAGGGCCCGCTGCGCCTGGTCCGGGTCGCTCATCACCGTGCCCTCGGTGATCTCGATCTCCAGCAGGCCCGGGGACAGCTGGGTCTCCTCGAGGAAGCCGCGGACGCGCTCGTCGAGGTCGTGCAGCTGGAACTGTCGCGGCGAGCAGTTCACCGCGATCATCGGGGGCATCTGGTCGGCCTTGAGGCGCCGCAGGAAGTCCAGGTGCTGGTTGCAGGCCGTCTCGGTGACCCAGTCGCCGATGGGCACGATGAGCCCGGTCTCCTCGGCCACGGGGATGAAGTCGGCGGGCGAGACCATCGTGCCGTCGTCGCGCTCCCAGCGGATCAGGGCCTCGAGGCCGGTCATCTGCCCCGACAGCAGCGACACCCGTGGCTGGTAGTGCAGGGTGAACTGGTCGGCGTCCAGGGCGCGGCGCAGGTGGGCCTCGAGCTCGAAGCGGGCGCGCACGTCCGCGTCGAGGTTGTCCATGTAGAACTGGTAGTTGTTCTTGCCCTTGTTCTTGACGTAGTACATGGCCGCGTCGGCGTTCTTGAGCAGATCGTCGACGGTCTCGCCGTTGAGGGGGTACATGGCGATGCCGATGGAGGCGGTGACGAACAGCTCGTGCACGTCCCACTCGTAGACCTCCTGCACCGAACGGAGGATCTTCTCGGCCACGTGCTTGACGTTGCCCTGGTGCTTGACGTCGGGCAGCACGATGATGAACTCGTCGCCGCCCTGGCGGGCCACGGTGTCCGAGGTCCGCAGGCAGGATTTGAGTCGCGCGGACGCCTCCTGCAGCAGCCAGTCCCCCACCGAATGACCCAGCGAGTCGTTGACCAGCTTGAAGCGGTCCAGGTCCAGGAACAGCACCGCCAGGGTGGTGCCCTCGCGCTCGGCGTGGGCCAGCTCCAGCTCGAGGCGCTCCTTGAGCAGCACGCGGTTGGCCAGGCCGGTGAGGGAGTCGTGGAAGGCCAGCCGCTTGATCTCCTCCTCGGCCTTCTTGCGATCGGTGATGTCGTGGAGGGTGCCCAGCAGCCGGTCGGGCTTGCCGTTGTCGTCCCAGTGGATCAGCCCCTCACCCTGGTAGTGGCGCTCCGAGCCGTCGTGCATGACCATGCGGTGCTCGACGCGGTACGGCTCCTGCTTCTCGAAGGCCGAGGCGATGCGCTCCTTGACCACCGGCAGATCTTCGGGGTGGACCCGCTCGAACAGGGCGCCGAACAGGGTGTTGACGTGGTTGGGTTTCAGGTCCAGCCGCAGGATGCGGTACAGCTCGTCCGAGCAGTACACGTCCTGGTGCTTGAAGTCCCACTCCCAGCTGCCCACGTGGGCCACGCGCTGGGCTTCGGCCAGCCGCTCCTCGCTGCGCTGCTGCTCGATCTGGGCGCGCTTCCGGATCGGGATCTCGCGGCGCAGCTCGCGGGAGTTCTCGGCCAGGTCCAGGGTCTGGCGGGTCAACCCGTCGCGGAAGTACAGCAGGATCACCCCGAGGGTGAACACGGCCAGGATCTCCGCCGACACGGCCACCATGGACACGTCGTTGGTGAAGAACAGCACCACCGGGATGGTCGAGCAGATCAGCAGGTGCAGCAGCCCCAGGGTCGGCCGGATCTGCAGCATGAACGACGCGGCGAGCAGCGTCGCCAGCACCAGGTGGGGCTGGCTCCGCTGAGCCACGATCAGCCCCACCACCTGGCCGGTGATGAGGGCCGGCCCGAGCACCGCCATGAGGCAGGTGGCCTTCTGGCGGAAGAAGCGCTCGGCCGTGCGCGACAGGATCAGCAGGACGAAAGCGGACAGCCACACCGCCGCGTGGGTCCCCACGTAGGCCCACACGTTCGGCTCGGCGCGCTCCGAGGCGTAGACCAGACAGTCCAGGCCGCCGAACAGGGGCAACGCCAGACACAACACGGGCGCGACCAGCCGCAGGACGCGGTGGTTCTGCTGGCGTTGCAGGAGCCGGTACTCTCGGGTCTTGCGATCCATCGGTTCAGTACGGAAAAGAGATCTCCCCTCGGGCAGCCGAGGTCCTCGGGCAACACTCCATTCTCCCACATTGCCGTAGATCTTCCCAATGAGGCGCACACATGGCGCACGCACGCGAGCCGTATTGCCGTGACGTTTGCGTGGGGATCGAGACTTCCCGTACGGTCGGCATCACTCGTGCAAGCTCGTACACGGGTCGGTCCTGAGAGGTAGTGGAGGGAGATATGAGAACAGCGCTGGTCTGTTTCACGATGCTCGGCGTCCTGGTGGTCTTCACCGGGTGCCTGCGCTCGGACGAGTTCCGCGATCGCACCGGCGAGCAGCTGTGCAACTGGTTGTACAACTGCTCCAAGGGGTCGGTGATCACACCGATGGAGGAGACCTACGACTTCGTCGGCAAGGAGGAGTGTTACTCGTGGTTCTTCAGCCGCGGCCACCACGACTTCGACGGGGAGTGGGTCGTGGAGCAATGCGAGGAGGAGTACGACTGCGACTTCGACAGCGACTCCGGGTACGACTACCTCGACGCCCTCGACACGCTCGAGTGCGACGAACTGGACGTGCGTACCTTCGTCGAGCTCGCCGAGGACGCCTTCGGCGACCCCTATCACGAGTGCTGGGACATGGGAGGTGCGTCATGAGCCGCGCGCTAATGGTCCTCTGGGCCGTCGTCCTGGGGGCGTGGTCCCTGGTGAGCTTCGGCTGCGGCTGGGGAGGCTCCACCGGCAACCAGGAGTTCAACGATCCTGGCGACGAGGGTTACCTCGACACCGGCTTCGGCATCACCCCGGACGAGCGGTACGTGGTGGGGGCGATCGAGAGCTCCTACGAGCGATCCCTGCTGCACTTCGTGGACACCACCACCGGCGACGTCACCGAGATCGAGGTGGCCAGCGACGATGACAAGCGGATCGTGTTCGATCCGGTCCAGCCGCGCGCCTGGTTCATGGCCCAGCCCCGCGGCTGGGACGACGGCGAGGACGGGGAGGTGTGGACCCTGGTGGACCTGACCACCCTGTCGGTCGTGCACGAGGAGACCTTCCCCGCCGCCTTCTGGGGCACGCGCCTCACCGACGACGGCGCGCTCTTCGCCGCGGCGTGCAACGGCGTGATCTACGTGGTGGACGCCTCCACCCTGGTGTGGGGCACCATCGAGCCGCCGAGCGAGGCCCACGAGCTGTTCGAGGCGGAGTGGATCCCCGGCACGCACCGGCTCGTGATCTCGTGGACCGTGTCCGCGGACCAGGCCCGATCGGGGCAGGCCCCCCAGCGGCCGCGCCGCGTGCGGCCGCCGACCACCTGGTCCCCCGACGGCTCCGGCCACATGCTGCCGCCCATCGACGACGCCGAGCTGGACGAGCGGTGGGAGGCCGCCTCGGGCACCCTGATCACCGCGTACGACATCGACCAGCCGGCGCTCATCCCCACCACGCCGGTCCGGACCGCCTTCGTCGAGGGCAGCCACCCCGCCTTCTGGTGGGGGTACGGTTTCTTCGGCATGCACCCCGAGGGCGAGACCGTGGTGGTGCCGCTGGAGACCTTCGAGACCGACAGCTCCTGGTGGGGCGTCGACTCGCTGCTGATCCTCGACGCCGACCTGCAGACAGTGGGGCGCGTGGCCGGCCGCGGCCCGGTGGGGTTCACCCCGGGCGGCGACACCCTGGTCGCGTACGACTTCACCGACCACGACGACCAGGTCGATGACGTGTTCATGCTGCTGTACGACATGGACGACTACAGCCTCGAGCGGGTGCGCCTGTCCATCGGTATCCCGGCCTACTTCATCACCCCCGACGGCGCCGAGATCCTGCTGTTCTCCTACTGGGACATCTTCTCCACCGGCCACGAGAACGGCCTGTTGCTGTACGACACGGCGTCGGGGGAGACCCGGCACCTGGACGACTCCGCGGGCCGCCACGTCAACGAGGCCGTCATCACCCCCCAGGGGGACCGGGTCTACTTCCTGGACTGGTCCGACAGCGCCGAGGAGTGGTACGGCCTGTACACCATCGATCTGAAGGGACTGGACGTGGACCAGGTGCCCGTGGCCTTCGAGCCGTACAACATCAACATCCTGCCCACCCACGGCATGCTGGTGATGACCGAGTACTCCTCACCCCGCTACTACTTCCTCGGCGAGGACAGCTGGTCGGTGGAGATGTACGTGGACGCGGGCTGACTATACTGCGTCCATGGACGCCCCCCACCTGGCCGCCCCCCACCTCCTCGTTCCCACGGTCCCCCGTGGGAACGTCTTCGAGGCCGCTCCAGCGGCCCTCTTCCTCCTCCTGTTCGCCGCCTGCAGCACGCCCGCCGCGGATCCCGACCCACCCCTGTACGAACCCCCCGGCGACGGCGTACCCAAGGGCTGCGTCGCCGAGGTATTCCACGACCGCCCCCTGGTCCACACCCTGGGCCTGTCCAGTCACCTGCCGTGGGGCGACGGCGGGGCCGACGCGGCCCAGCGCGGGTACGAGGTCGAGCGCTGGGCCGAGCTGGGCGTGCGCGTGGTGCGGCGCGACCTGTACTGGTCCACCATCGAGCCCGAAAAGGGGGTGTTCGACTTCGAGTCTGCCGACCGCGTGGTCGACGCGACCGACTCGGTGGACGCCGAGGTCCTGGGCCTGCTCGTGTACGGCAACAGCTGGGCCACCGAGGGCACCGACGACACCAAGTACCCGCCCGACGATCCCGCGGACTTCGGCGACTATGCCGCGGCCGTGGCCGAGCGCTACCGCGGCCGCATCCAGCGTTACGAGGTGTGGAACGAGCCCAACGCCGGGGTGCGATTCTGGAAGCCCGAGGAGGACCCCGAGGCCTACGGCGAGCTGCTGATCGAGGCCGCGGACCGCATCCACGAGGTGGACCCCGACGCCCTCGTGTCCCTCGGCGGGCTGTTCCACCCGGACCTGGCGTTCTACACGCCGGGGCCGCAGTTCCTCGACGAGGTCCACGCCGCCCACCCCGACCTCGGCGATCACATCGACGCCGTGGCATTCCACCCCTACCGCTACCCCTTCACCGCGCCCGAGGCCGAGGAGGGGGCCCAGCCGTCGATGCTCACCGACATCTGCGAGACCCGCGCGCAGATCGAGGCCATGGGAGTGAACCGGCTGTGGATCACCGAGATGGGCTGGCACACGGCGGACGACGCCCTGTTCGCCGGCGTGTCGTACGAGGACCAGGCGGCCTACCTGGTCCGGGGCGCGCTGATCTCCGCCGCCCACGGGATCGAGATGTTCCTGTGGTACACGTTCCGCGACTCCGGCACGGACGACGCCGACCAGGAACAGATGTTCGGGCTGCACGAGCACGACGCCGACGTGCTGACCGATCCGCCTGCCGCGCCCAAGCCGGCCGCGACGGCGTTCGCGGTCCTGGCGCAGGAGCTGGGCGATCACGACGCAGTGCGCGACCGCTCGCAGGAGCTGGGCCTGGACGCGACCACCTACGGGTACGAGCTGTCCGGCGGCGACGGCACGGTCGTGGCCCTGTGGACCGTGTCGGCGGAGACCACCGTCCTCCTTCCGGGAAGCGGCAGCGCCGAGCTCGTGCAGATGGACGGCGAGACGTCCATCGTCGAGGCGACCGCGGGCGCCTTCGAGCTGGTGGTGGGGCCGACGCCGGTCTATCTCGTCGTCCAGCCGTGAGGCCGGGGATCAGGCGGACTTGGCCGCCTCGGCGCGGTCTGCATCTCGCTTCTCGTAGTACTCGTCCTCCTCCAGGCACTGCTCCTCGCTCTTGAGGTTGCGATACCAGAAGAAGTACAGGCCGATGCCGCAGATGGTCGCGGTGATGGAGAAGAAGGCGAACTTGGTCCAGGCGTGGAAGATCAGGGACATGCCCGACAGCAGCAGGCACACCTGGAACGGCACGGCAAAGCACACCGCGATCACGTCGTTGATGTTCTCGAGCAGGCGCTCGAGGCGGCTCTTGTCCTCGACGAGCCCCTGTTCGGTGGCCATGTCGGCGTACTTGCCCCAGGGGCCCCAGGGGTTGATCTGGGCCCAGAACTCCACCAGCGTCTGCTCGGGCAGCTTGGGCGTGACCAGCGTGACGATCACCGAGCCCAGGAACGCCGTGCCGATCACGGCGGGGAACGAGTAGTACAGGGGCAGGCTCAGGGCCGCGTTGAAGATCAGCGCGGAGAGCATGCCGCCGGCCGTACCTGCGGCAAAACCGTAGCCGTTGAACCGCGGCCAGTACCACCGCAGGAACAGCGGCACGAACATGCCCGCGCCGATGCCCATGGTGATCAGCCCCCAGATCTTGTTGATGCTGGGCACGATGGCCGCCAGCGCCACGCCGGCCACGCACAGCCCGATGGTGGCCCAGCGCGAGGCCTTCATCAGCATCTTCCCGTCGGCGTCGGGGCGGATGTAGGACTGGTAGATGTCCTTGACGATGTACGACGCGCCCGCGTTCAGCGTCGAGTCGAAGGTGGACATGGCCGCGGCGATCAGCCCGGCGATGACGAGGCCCTTGATCCCGGCGGGCAGCAGCTGGCCCAGCACCACCGGCAGGACCTGCTCGGGGTCCTCGGCGATGATGGCGGCACCGGCCCCGCCGTTCTGGATGATCGAATACCCCATCACCACGAGCCCGGCGACCATGGTCCAGCGCATCATCGACAGCACCATGGCTTCCAGCGTCAGCAGGCTGGCTTCGCGCTCGGTCTTGGCTGCGAAGAACCGCTGGTCGGTGTAGCCGCCCACGCCGCCCATGCCCTCGAGCATGGTGCGGATGAACCACAGGAACACGCAGATGCCGAACATGTTGAGTATGGGTTCCCAGGCCGCTGGGTCCTTGGCAAGTAAGGCGTCGCCCATGCCCACGGGCAGCTCGAGGTTGAACTCGGTCAACCCCGCGGGCAGGTCCACCATCGGCGCCATCGAGAACGCGTGCACGCTCACGAAGATCGCGGTGAACGTCAGCAGGATCATCTGCACGATGTCGGTGAACACCACGCCGTACAGCCCGGACATCAACGTGTAGAACAGCCCGATGCCGACCATGATCGTGATGCAGGTCAGCTCGCTCAGCGGGATGAAGTGGGTGAGGAACTTCCCCGCGCCCTTGGAGAAGTAGATGATCATGCCCAGCGACAGGATGATGTTCGCGGCCGCCGACAGGACGTGGGCCCACTTGCCCTGGGTGTCCGTGCCGAAGCGCAGCTTCATCCACTCCGCCGAGGTCATCACCCGGCTGCGGCGCAGCCACTTGCCCAGGAACACCATCAGGAAGGCCAGCGACAGCCCCACGCCGCCGCGAATCTCGACGAGGAAGCCCTTGTAGCCCAGCACGAACACCACCGCGACGATGATCATCGTGCCGGCCATGTCGAAGTTGGACGTGGCCGTCGAGATACCGAGCACGTACCACGGGATTCGCTTCCCCCCCAGGAAGTAGTCGTCCAGTCCCTTGGACGCGATCCTGGACATCACGTACCCGATGACCGTCACCAGCACCAGGAAGCTGACGATGATCAGGATGTCGACGGTGGCCAGCGCGGGATCGTGGTTCATGGGTCCTCCCTCGAAGGACAATATCTTGTCATATCGGGCCGAGGAGGGCATGTCCGGCCCGGCGGCGAACGGAGGGGGCCGCGGGTGCCATGTTAGAATGGCGGGGCAGGGGAGGTCCTCTTGAAGCCATGTTCTCTCCGCCGGTGGTGGGTCGCCCTCCTGTCTGTGTCGTCGTGCGCGGTGGTGACCCCCTCGGCCGCGGATCACCGCCATGAGCTGACCGTGAAGGCCGCCCTGCAGGAGCGGGGCATGACCAACCACGAGGTTCCTGGCGTGGTCGGCGTGGGAGACGTCGACGGCGATGGCCTGGACGACCTCCTCGTGGGGATCCCCTGCAGCGACGACGCCCCGGACGGCCACGCCCACGCCGAGCGGGACGTGGCGGGGCAGGTCTACCTCGTGCTCGGGCGCAGCGGCGCGTGGCCGCAGGATTTTGTCCTGACCCAGGCGTCGGCGTCCTTTGTCGGAGACCACGTGGGCAGCCGCGCGGGTGAGCACATGGCGGGTGCGGGAGACGTCAACGGCGACGGCCTCGACGACTTCGTGATCGGCGTGGACGGCGAGCTCACGACGGATGCGGACGCCGGCCGCGCCTACGTCGTGCTGGGCCGCGAGAGCGGGTGGGGCATGCGCGTCGCGCTCGAGGAGGCCAGCTGGGTCTTCGTGGGCGAGGCGGAGGGGCACCGGGCCGGCGACGCCGTCGCGGGCGCGGGGGATGTGAACGGGGACGGGTACGACGACGTCCTGGTCGGTGCGCCCGGCCGGGACGACTGTGGGTGATTCACCGGGGCGACCTACCTGGTCTCAGGTGGGCAATCCATCCGATCACCGACCTCCCTCGCCGACACCGGGGGAGCGTTCATCGGCGAGGCTCTGGGGGACTGGTCGGGCATGTACCTCGCCGGCCCCGGAGACGTCGACGGGGACGGCTACGACGACGTCCTCATCGGCTCGCCCCGCAGCGGCCGGGGGGCACCGAACGGCGGACTCGTCCACCTGGTGCTGGGCCGGGCCGAGCCGTGGCACACGGATCTGTGGCTCATGAACGCCGACGGCGCCCTCCATGGAGAGGCCGAGGGCGACCAGGCCGGAGCGGTCGCCGGGGCCGGTGACGTCAACGGCGACGGCCTCGCCGACTTCCTCGTGGGCAGCAGCAACGACGGCGGAGTGGGGGGCGCTGCGGGGAAGGTCTACCTGCTCCTCGGCCGAGCCGCGATCTGGGAACCGTACTCCTCCCTGGCCGACGCCGACGCCTCGTTCCTGGGAGAGTTCGAGCAGGACACGGCCAGCTACGTGAGCGGTGCGGGCGATGTGAACGGGGACGGCTACGACGACCTCCTCGTCGGCGCGCCGAACAACGACCAGGGCGGGACCAATGGGGGAAAGGCCTACCTGTGGATGGGACGCCCCGGAGGCTGGGAGCCCGACCGTTCGCTGGCCGACGCCGATGCGTACCATATCGGGCGCGCGGGGCAGTGGCTCGGAGGGAGGCTCGCTGGCGTGGGGGACGTGGACGGGAGCGGCCTCGACCACATCGCCCTGGCCGCGATGGAGCACTCGACCCACGGCGTCGAAGTCCCCCGAGTCTACGTGCTGGATCCGTGCCGCGACATCGACGGCGACGGCGTCGATCCGTGCCTGGGCGACTGCGACGAGGCGAACCCCGCGATCCACGCCGGGGCCGCGGAGACGTGCGATGGGGTGGACGAGGACTGCGACGGTGTGATCGACGAGGACTTCGACCAGGACGGGGACGGCTGGACCACCTGCCTCGGGGACTGCGACGACACCGACCCGGCGGTCTATCCGTATGCGGTCGAGGTCTGCGACGACGGCGTGGACCAGAACTGCGACGGCGTCACCGAGGAGACCGAGGATCTCGACGGGGATGGGTACAGCACCTGCGAGGGGGACTGCGACGACACCGATCCGGCGGCCTACCCCGGCGCCCCGGACACCTGCACGGACGGCCGGGATCGGGACTGCGGCGGCGATCTGGTGACCACCGAGATCGACAACGACGGGGACGGATACGCCGAATGCGAGGGGGATTGCGCCGACGCGGATCCCACCCGCCACCCGGGCGCCAAGGAGGTCTGCAACGGCGTGGACGACGACTGCGACGGGGAGGCGTCGGGCGAGCAGGACGCCGACGGCGACCTCGAGTGGGCCTGCGAGGAATGCGACGACACGGATCCCCACGTGTACGGCGACCACGCCGAGGTGGGATGCGACGAACTCGACAACGACTGCGACGGGGAGACGGACGAGGCCCCGGACGCCGACGGCGACGGGTTCGCCGAGTGCGGGGCCGCGCCGGACTGCGACGACGACGATCCCACCGTCCACCCGGACGCGGTGGAGCTGTGCAACAACCGAGACGACGACTGCGACGGACTCCTGGACGAGGACGTGTGGGAGGACCTCGATGGCGACGGCTACGGAGGCTGCGCGTCGGGGACGGACTGCGACGACGAGGACCCGACGGTGTATCCCGGCGCGGTCGAGGTGTGCAACGGGATCGACGAGAACTGCGACGGCCGGGTCGACGAGGAGGTGCCCAACTGCCCGCCCATCACGGAGGGGACGTTCCTGGGAGACGAGGCGGGGTGTGGGGGCTGCGCGGTCCCGGGACGGTCCTCGGGGGGCGGTGTCGCCCTGATCGCGGGCCTCGCGTGGCTGGCGCTCAGCCGCAGACGCGGCGCACGAACGCCCGGGTGACCTCCACCCAGTCCAGCGCCCGGGTGACCTCGAGCCCGGCCGTGCCGCGGCGACGCCGGTCGTCGTCGTCGGTCAGCAGGGCGCGCAGGGCCTCGACGAAGCCGGCCTCGTCGCCCGCCGGCACCACCCACACCGCGTCACCGCCGTACTGCACCGAGAACGGCACCAGATCGGACGAGACCACGGCCGTACCCGCGGCCGCGGCCTGGGCGGCGGACATGCCGAAGCCCTCCATCTCCGAGGGCGTGCAGTAGATGTCGGCCAGCGAGAACAGGGGGAACAGCACCTCGTCGGGGATGCGGCCGCGCAGCAGGAAGGACCGCGCGGTGAGGCGTTCGCTGGCGTCGCGGATGGCCGTCAGCTCGTCGTGGACGTCGTTGTCCGGGCCGCCGGCCACGAAGGCGAAGACGTCGTCGAGGCCCTCGGCGGCGCGGTCGAAGGCGCGCAGGACCCGATCCTTGCGCTTGGTGTGGTCGTTGCGGCTGGCCTCGAACACCACCTTGCCCGCGGCAAGGCGCGCGGCGGGTACGCCGGACTGCTCGGAGAGCCAGGCGTAGGTGAGCTCGAGCTCGTCGTCGGTGTAGGGGCGGAAGCGTGTGCGGTCCACGCAGGGGGGGAAGTCGAAGATGGCGTCGGGGTCCACGTCGTAGTGGGTGTGCAGCCGCTCGGCGATCTCGGCCGACGTGGCGGCAAAGGCGCGCACCCGCGCGGCGATCGCCCGCTCGTGGTTGCGGCGCTGGACGAACTGCAACGGCCGCACCACCGTGTGGGGCTTGTCGCGGAAGTTGTCCTCCTTGAGCGCGCCCAGCGAGTGGGGGGTCCACACGTGGCGGTCCACCGCGGCCAGCGCGTCGCGCCACCGCCCGTCCGGGTCCTTCGCGGCCAGCCACTGCTCGCCGCGTTGCTGCGCATCGCGCAGATCGACGCGGTCCTGCGCGCCCATCAGCACGCGACCCACGTGGTAGGGGAACTGCCCGCCCAGCGCCGTGGACCGGCACGCCTCGCGCTCGCGCCGCAGCACGTCGGGGGACACCTCACCCGCGCACAGCTCGGCCAGCAGCTCGGCCGCGCGGTCGTCGCGCCACCCCCGCGTCAGCTCCAGCCCGATCGCGGCGGCGTCCCAGTAGTGGGAGTTGATCAGCGCGTACACCTCCCACGGGCGCACCCCGCGCGCGTCCGCCTCGGCCCGCACGAACCCGTCGAGCCACGCGGTCTGCTCGTCCAGGGCGACCGCGATCTCCTCCTTGGGGATGAACTCCACCCCCCCGCCCGGCACGAACAGGTACCTCACGTGATCCGTCAGGTACTCCCGCCCCATCCGCATCCCCTCACCGTCGAACCGTGGGAACCCGCCCCGCGCCACGATCGTCACCCGCCACCCCAGCTCGTCCAGCGCCCGCGCCATCGCGTTGACGTAGAACACCTGCCCCCCCGTGTCCGGCGCCCCCCCGATGGGGATCTCCACCCCCGCATACCCGTGGTTGGTGATCAGCATGGCGTCCGGGCGCGCGGACGCGGCCTCGAAGGATGAGCGGGTCATGGAAGGCCTACGAGTTGTCGAGGAAGCGGTACAGCCATCCCTCGGGGAGAACGGTCAGGGCCGACGCGGGCATGTCCAGGCGGGTGGAGCCGGCGCGCTTGGGTCGGACGATGGCAGGGGGCTCGACGCCGCGCTGGGTGAACCACTTGCGCACGCGCAGGAGCAGGCGGTTGATGTCGCCGTGCTGCATCTGCTCGCGGTCGCCGCGCCACACGAAGGAGCGCAGGTCCACGTCGGGCACGGAGCCCAGGCCGTCGAGCTGGTACTGGGCGAGCATGCTCAGGGCCAGGCCGAGCTGGTAGGCCATGGTGTCGCGGACCGTGGTGCCGCCGACCTGGTAGTTGACCACGAACACGTCCACGTGCAGCTCCACCGTCAGGGCGGTGCCGGCGGGGCCGAGCTTGGTGGCGGGGGGGGCGTCGGTCTCGGTGACCGAGACCACGCGCAGATCGATGACGCCGCCGGCGAGGATCAGGTCTCCCTCGGCGAGCAGGTGGCCGCCGTCGCCGACCATGCGGCCGTTGACCGACGTGCCGTTGGTGGAGCCGAGGTCCCACACGCGGTAGCCGGCCTCGTCGGGGCGGATCTCCAGGTGGTGGCGGCTGATCTGGTCCTCGTCCAGGGGCAGGTTGGCCCACTCGGCATCGCGGCCGACGCGGATGCTGTGCTCCGCCTTGATCCGCTTCTTTCCCTGTACGTCCAGGACGATCATCGCGACATCCCATCGACACCAGGGGGCACTTCACCCCTCGGAGTGCGATTGTCGCAAAGGCGGGGCGTGCTGCCAAGCGGGCGTGCGCACGTACGTCATCCGTGCCCCTGCGTGGGGCCGGCGAAGGGGAGAGGCGTCCCGACGGCCCGGCGTCAGGTGAGGATGGTCACCATGGCCACGGCGAACATGAGCACGGACAGCCCGATGGTGATGGTGAAGATGCCCTTCACGACGCCTCCCTACCCGGCGCCCGCGCGGGATTTCTCGGTGGAAGCGCGCGAGCGCCGACATCCCAAGGCTACCAGCCCGGGAGCAAGAAGCGGTGTGATCTCGGGCTCTTGTCACCATGGGTTTCATTGGCGGGTCAGTCCGTGACCTCGATGGCGAGCCACACGGACCGGCCGGGGGAATGGACCCCCGAGCCGTGGTACTTGTACGCGGCGTCGGCGAGGTTGGCCGCACCCACCGACACGTGGATGTTGCGGTGGGGCCGGAAGCCGGCGCGCAGGTTGAGCGTCCACCAGCCGGGGGTGCCGCCATCGGAGATGCGGGCGTCGGTCTCGTCGAGGGGAGAAAGGCGGTCCTGCAGGCCCGCGGCCTGGACGAAGAGGTCCACGAACAGGTCCTGCCACGGCGGCGCGAAGCGGACGCGGGCCGTGCCGAACACCGGCGGGATGCGGCTGATCGGCACCCACCCGAGCTCCTCGTCCTCGTAGCGCCCCCACGTGAAGGTCAGGTCCCCGCCGACGGTGAAGTGGGCGGGGAGCTGCACGTCGATGCGGCCCTCGGTGCCGAAGATCTGGCCGCGGCCCTGGTTGGTGTTGTGGACCACGGGCTGTTCCAGGTAGGTGTCGTCGCCCTGGTAGGTGGTCGAGACGCGCACGATGTAGTCGCGCAGCAGCGACGCGTAGGCCGCGGCGCCGAAGGTCACGGGGCCGGCGCGGAAGCGGCCGATGAACTCGAAGGTGTCGCTGCGTTCGGGGCCCAGATCGGGGTTGGGCACATGGAACCACTGGCCGGTGGAGCCCACGAGCGCGGCCTCGTTGAGGTTGGGCGCGCGCAATCCCTGGTTGTATCCCAGGCCCACGTTGAACTTCCCGCGCTGGCGCAGGTGGACGCCCGCGGCCGCCGCGCCGCCGAGGTTGTGGAAGTCCACGTCCCCCACGTCGTCGATGCCCGGCGCCCAGGCCGAGAAGGTGGCGAGCTGGGCCCCCCCGTACGCCACCAGCTCGACCCAGCGATCGGTGCGTAAGGGCGTCCCCGTGACCAGGGCGAACAGCCCCGATGTGGCGTAGCCCGAGCCCTCGGGGTATCCGGGCGACGCCTCCGCCAGGGTGGCGTCGCTCGTGCCCTCGGACGCCTCGGAGACCACCGAGTCGCGGTAGAAGCGCGCGCCGTAGACGATGTCGAGCCGCCGCGCCAACAGCCGCGTGTCGAATTGCATGGACCCGCCCACCGTGTGCACCACGTCGTGGTTGCGCACTACCCACGAGGTCTGCTCGTAGGCCTCGTCCTCGAACTGGATCTGGCGGCGGGTCTCCACCTGGCGCTGGTACGACGGCGTGATCGTGACGCGGGTGCTCAGCGACGGGATGCGTAGCTTGCCGCGCAGGTAGACGAGATCGCGGTAGTTCTCGTCGTACATCGTCAGCACGCCCCTGGACTCGAGCTTGTCGGTGCGGCCCGCGTCGCGCACGCGAACGCCCTGGTACAGGACCTCGAGGCGGTCGCCGCCGGGGTCGCCGAACCGCAACTTCGCGTCCCAGTCCACCTCGGAGTAGCCGGTGAAGATCTGGTCGCCCACGTCCCCACCGCCGCGCAGGTCGTCGAACACCCGGCCGGTGACTCCGCCGACGAGCCCGAAGCCCGGCGTGGCCACCGAGACCCCGGCGCGGCCGCTGCGCTCCCAGTCTGCGGTGCAGGTTCGCAGGGCGAGCTGGGGGGCGAACCGGCCGGTGGCGCCGGGCTCCGGCGGGACCGGGTCGCGGGTGATCAGATCGAAGACGCCGCCCACCGCGTCGGACCCGTACAGCACCGATCCCGGGCCCCGCAGCAGCTCGATGCGCTGCAGCGAGAACGCGTCGATGGTGTTGAGGTACTGCAGCGGGCCGGTGCGGTAGGTGCCCGCGTTGACCCGCACACCGTCGACCAGGATCAGGTTCTGCGGCCCGGTCATGCCGCGCACGAACGGCGATCCGCCCGCGTGGTTGGTCTTCTGCACGAACGCGCCGGGCACCTCCATGAGGGCCTCGGGGACCGTGCGCGGGCGGCGGCGGACCAGCTCCTCGTCGTCGAGGACCTCCACGCTGCGCAGGGAATCGAAGGGCTCCTCGGCCAGGGCGCTGGCCACGACCACGGTGGATGCGGGCGAGTCCTCGTCCTCCTCGTCCTCCTCGGCCCGGACGGACTGGGGGGTGAGCAGGCCGAGCAGGAGCAACGCGGCGACTGGACGAGAGACGAACACGACAGACCTCAGACGACGAAGGCGACCACCAGACCCACGGCGGTCGCGACCCCCAGACACAACCCCACCAGCCCGCCGAAGCGGCCCCCGCCGGAGTACAGGGCGATGCCGGTCTTGACGAAGCTGTTGGAGACCACGGCGATGGTGATGGCGATGGAGCCGACCTTGCGCGCGAGGTCGGCGGCGCTGGTCTGTTCGGCCACCGACAGGGTGATGGCGTCCACGTCGGCGAGGCCGGACAGGCAGGCGGCCAGGTACAGGCCGCGGTCGCCGAAATAGACGTTGGCCAGCTTGGCCACGAACAGGATCACCACGAAGAACGCGGCGAACTTCAGCGCCGGGCCCACCGAGAACGGGTTCTTCAGATCCACCGATCCCTGCTGCTTGCCCGAGCCGGCCCGCGACGCCAGGAACCACAGCACGCCCGACGCGATGGCCGCGACGACGGCCATGGCCCCCAGCGGCCACAGCAGCGTCATCATCAGCGCCCGGTCGAGCACGGCCACCACCACCAGCACGCGCACGAACATCGTGGCGTTGGCCGCGACGGTGCTGAATGCGCAGATGGACCGCAGCTGGGGCGCGGCCTTGGCCTCCACCGCCATGGCCGCGGTCACCGCCGTGGACGACGTGAGCCCGCCCAGCACGCCGGTCAGGCCGAGGCCCTTCTGGGCGCCGAGGATGCGCGTGAGGAAGTAGCCCACGAAGCTGATGCCGGAGATGAGCACCACCAGCAGGCCGACCTTGTAGGGGTTGAGGGCGCCGTAGGGATCCAGCGCCTCGTTGGGCAGCAGCGGCAGCACGATGAAGATCGCCACGAGGAACTTCAGCGTGTCCACCAGCTCCACGCGCCGCATCTTGCGCACCGTGGCGTGGGTGAAGCGCTTGGACGCCAGGATCACCGTCAGCATCAGCGCCAGCACCCCCGCGGCCTCGGGGTGGTAGTGGCACAGCACGCCCAGCCCGCAGCAGGCGATGGCCGCCACCTCCGTGGTGATGCCGTTGGCGTCGTCCGGGGCGCGCTTGTACATGGCGATGACCAGCAGGGCCACGCCGCCCAGGACCACCGGCGCGACCAGGGGCAGGACGTCGCTGGCCAGGGCCGCGCCGAAGCCCACCAGGGACAGCACCGCGAACGTGCGCAGCCCCACGAACTCGGTGAAGCCGTCGTCGTCGTCGTCGTCGGAGTCCAGATCCGCGTCCACGGGAGGGCGCTCGGCCGTCTGCTGCATGGACCGCTCGAGGCCGATGAGGAGCCCTACCCCCAGGGCGTAGACCAGCTGGATGAACAGCTCTTGATCCATGGGACCGGAGTGTATCATTCCGCGCATGGATACCCCCATCTACCTCGACTACAACGCCACCACCCCCATCGCGCCGCAGGTCGCGGATGCCATGCGCCCCTGCCTGGACGAGCTGTGGGGCAACCCCTCGAGCTCCCACCCGTACGGCCTGGCGACCCGCGCCGCCGTGGACCGCGCCCGGGGCCAGGTGGCCGACCTGCTGGGGTGCGACGCCGACGAGGTGGTCTTCACCTCGGGCGGCACCGAGTCCAACAACTGGGCCATCAAGGGCACGGTCTCGGCCCTGTTCGAGCGGGGCGACCACGTGATCACCTCCGCGGTGGAGCACCCGGCAGTGACCGAGGTGTGCCGGTTCCTCGAGACCATGGGGGTGCGCGTGACCACGGTGCCCGTGGACGCCACCGGCCGCGTCGATGTCGCCGACGTGGCCGCCGCGATCGACCCCGACACCGTCCTGATCACGGTCATGCACGCCAACAACGAGGTGGGCACGCTGCAGCCCATCGCCGAGATCGCCGAGATCGCCCGCAAGCGCGGCATCCGCCTGCACAGCGACGGCGCCCAGTCGGTGGGCAAGGTCCCCACCCGGGTCGCCTCCCTGGGGGTGGACCTGTTCTCGCTGGCCGGCCACAAGCTGTACGCGCCCAAGGGCATCGGCGCGCTGTACATCCGCCGCGGCGTCTCGCTGCCCAAGTTCATGCACGGCGCCGACCACGAGTCCGACCGCCGCGCCGGCACCGAGAACGTGCTGCAGATCGTCGGCCTCGGCGCCGCCGCCGAGCTGGCCCGCCGCGGCCAGGCCGAGCACGGGGCCCACCTGCTGGCCATGCGCGACCGCCTCCACGACACCCTGCGCGCCGCCCACCCCGACGTGCACCTCAACGGCCACCCCGAGCACCGCCTGCCCAACACCCTGTCGGTGGCCTTCCCCGGCATCAAGGCCAACAAGCTGCTCGACCGCATCCCCGAGGTCGCCGCCTCCGCCGGCGCCGCCTGCCACTCGTCCACGGTCACCCTGTCCCACGTCCTCGAGGCCATGGGCACGCCCGAGCACGTCGCCATGGGCACCATCCGCCTGTCCGTGGGACGCGAGACCACCCCCGACGACGCGGACCGCGCCGCGGGCTACATCAATGGGGTGGTGCGAGAGATGCGGTCGGGAGCCTGATCAGACGTCCGCCCCGCCGATCCGCTGCATGTACGCCGAGATCTCCTCGTCGCGCACCTGCTGGGTGATCTTCTTGCGGCGGAACAGCTCCTGGAGGTGCTCGCGGTAGGACACCCCCGAGCCGGTCTGGCCCATGTAGATGGCGAGCTTGGCCAGGTCGCCGCCGCGCAGCACCGAGCGGATGGCGGTGTTGGGGAACATGACCTCGGCGCCGAGCACGAGCCCGTCGGTGGGGCCCGGCAGCAGGCGCTGGGTGATCACGGCGGCCAGGCCGGCGGACAGGGTGTGGTGGATGCGCGAGTGGTGGGCCGAGGTGAAGGACCCGACGATGCGGCCCAGCGCCGAGATGGTGTCCTCGGCGTGGATGGTGGTGATGACCAGGTGGCCCATCTCCGCGGCCTTGAGCACCTGCTCGATGGTGTCGGGGTCGCGCATCTCGCCCACGTAGATCACGTCGAGGTTCTCGCGCAGGGCCGCGCGGATGCCGTCGCCGAAGCTGTCCAGGTGCAGGCCCACCTCCCGCTGGATGAATATGCCCTGGTAGTCGTGGAAGATGTACTCGATGGGATCTTCCAGGGTCAGCAGGGTGGCCGGCCGGGTCTGGGCGATGTGATCGAGCATGGACACCGCGGACATGGTCTTGCCCTGGCCCGTGGCCCCGGCGATGAGCACCAGCCCGCTGCGCAGCTTCTTGAGCCCCTCCAGGGAGCCCTTGGGCATGCCCAGCGTGTCGATGGGCATGATGTCCTGGGAGATGCGGCGGATCACGCCGTACACGCCGTGGTTGCCCGTGGCCAGGTGGACGCGGTAGCGCACATCGGCCTCGGCGTGCACCGTGTCCACCTCGCGCCGGCGGCGGAAGCGGTCCACGTCTGAGTCGGTGAAGAACGCGGCCATGACCTGGCGCATGTGGCGATCGGTGAGCCGCTCGGTCTCGTAGCGCACCACCTTGTCGTCCACCTTGTAGACCACGGGCTCGCCGACCCGCATGTAGAAGTCGGTGGCCCGCGCGTCCACCATGCCGGTGAGGATCTGGCGCAGGCTCAGGGGGCGGTCGCGGAACTGGACGAAGGGGGCGTCGTAGGCCTTGGCGTTGACCATGCGGGGCTTCCTCTCGCGAAAAAAGGTGCCACAATCCTACCCGTGAGCGAATCCAGGTGCGACATCCGACTGGGCACGTCGAGCTGGACTCGCCACCATCGAACAGCTGGCCTCGATGCTGATGGCCTGAACCGGAGAACGCGATGAAGCCGCTGGTGGCCCTGGGATCGTGTGGCAGCTACGACGACGGCGCCCTGGACGACGCGCTGGCGCGGCTGCTGGCGCTGACGCCGGCGTGGGAGCCCCTGTTCGAGGGTGACCCCGTGGTCCTGCTCAAGCCCAACCTGCTGGTGGCCAAGACCGTGGACTCGGCCGTGACCACCCACCCGCGGTTCATCGCCGCGGTGGCCCGGGCCGTGCGGCGCTTCCACCCGGGGCGGCTGCTGCTGGGCGACAGCCCCGCCGTGGGCACCAGCGCCGGGGTGTGCCGGCGTATCGGCCTGGCGCCCATGCTCGCCGGGCTCGACGTGGAGATCGTCAACTTCACCGAGGCCGTGGAGGTGGCCGGCGGCGGCGGCTTCGGGCCGATGAACATCGCCCGGCCGCTGGTGGAGGCGGACCGCATCATCAACCTGCCGCGGGTCAAGACCCACGGTCAGATGGGCCTGACCCTGGCCACCAAGAACCTCTACGGCGCCATCGTCGGCATGGAGAAGGCCCGCCTGCACCTGCACGCGGGCCGCACCTACGACACCTTCGCGCGGCTGCTCAACGAGATCGCCGACCGGGTGGGCAGCCACTTCGCCATCGTCGACGGCGTGATCGGGATCGAGGGCAACGGGCCGTCGGCAGGGGATCCGCGCCGCCTCGGCGTCGTCGCCGCCTCCGATGACATGACCGCCCTGGACCGCGTGCTCGCCGAGGTCCTCGGCTACCCGGTGGACGCGCTACCCATGCTCCAGCGCCGCCAGGCCGACGGCAACCGCAGCGCCGTGCTCGGCGACATCCGCGTCGCCGGCGATCCCATCGACCGCCACCGCGTGCGCGACTGGAAGCCCGCCCGCCCCATGGTCGCCGAGGCCATCTTCATTCCCAGCCTGCTGGCCCAGCCCCTGCGCAACCAGCTCACCACCCGCCCCGCCTTCGACGACCGCCTGTGCAACCGCTGCGAGCAGTGCACCCGCCACTGCGCCGCCGAGGCCATGACCCTGGCCCCCCGCGGCCGGCGCCACGGTGGCCCCGACGACGCCACCACCGCCATACACGTGGATCTCGACAGGTGCATCCGTTGCTACTGCTGCCAGGAGGTGTGCCCCGACGGCGCCATCTCCGTGGGGGAGGGCGCGATCCTCAGGCTGTCGCGGCGATTTCGTCTGCGGCGCTAGCGACGCCTCGACCGCCGGCTGCTCCGGCGCCTTGATGTTGTCTGAGCCTTCTCGGCCTCCTCGTCCCGGGTCAGGCGCTTGTACAGCTCCAGGGCGACGAGGGTGTGGCCGATGGAGTCGGGGTGGACCGGCTCGGGGCCGAAGTGGGTGGGGCGGCGGTGCTGGAGCTGGCGGGCGAACATGGCGTGGGTGTGGACGCGGATGGCGCTGAACTCGCGGGCCATGCGGGCCACCACGCGGTGGTAGACCTCGATGCGATCGAGGATGCGCTGCTGGAAGTCGTCCACGGGCCACGGCGCGTCCGCGGAGGCGACATAGAAGGGGTCGAGCAGCACCAGCCTGGGTGAGAACGACCGGGCGCGCTCGAGGATGTCGCGGAAGTCCGTCTCGTAGGCGTTCTCGGCCCAGGCGTCGTCGCCTTCGATGTTCCCGTGGCAGTCGTTGATGCCGATCATGACGGCCAGCCAGTGAGGCTCGTGGGCCATCACGTCGTCGTCCCAGCGCTCCCGCAGGTCGGCGATCACGTCGCCGCCGACGCCGTGGTTGAGCCAGCGGATGTCCAGCTCGGGGTGATGGTACGTGACCATCTCGGTGAACATCCGCACGTACCCGGATCCCAGGGGCGCGGCATAGGTCATCCGGTCGCAGTCGGTGATGGAGTCACCGATGAACAGGAAGGTGGAACCCGAAGGTACGGCGAAGCGGGGCATGGGGGTGTCCGGGAAAAGGGGCCTACGGCCAGTCGAGGTACCAGTAGAACGAGCCGGTCTCGCCGGGATTGGCGGAGGTGAACACGGCGGTGTACACGCCGTCGTAGTCGGCGGTGTAGGTGATGCGCGGGCTCGCGCCCACGTACCCGTCGTCGTCCTCGGCGACCACGTCGCAGTTCTCGTCGAGCAGGTACAGGTAGCCGTCCACCTGATCGGACCACATGATCACGTCGATCTCGTCGCCGGCGCGCACCACGAACTCCATGTCGTCGTAGTAGCGATCCGGGCCGCCGGGGCCCTCCATGGCGTCGGAGCCGCCGAGCTCGAACACCGAGTCGGTCCAGCTGAGCTGGTGCATGCCCGGGGCGATGGCGTGCTCGTCGTCCTCGCAGGTGGTGCCCAGGCCGGGGGGCACGGTGTCGGCCTCGAGCTGCAGGCTGTAGTAGCCGGTCTCCCACTCCTGTTCGGTGGTCACCACGGCGGTGTAGGTGCCGTCCGCGGGGATCTCGAACTCCAGGACCACCGACGAACCGCCGTTGGCGCCGGCCTCGGTCACGGTCTCGCACTCGGGGTCCAGCAGCAGGATGTACGGGGCGAACCCGTCGCCGCTGTACGTCAGGTACACGGTCCAGCCGGCCAGCGCGTTGAACTCGATGTCGTCGTAGTAGTGCCCGTCGGTCTCGGCGTCGTTCCAGTAGATGGAGAACTCGTCGATCACCTGGGGGATGTTCGCGCGGTTGTCGTCACCGCCGCAGTTCCAGCCCAGCGGTGTGGTGTCCCCGCCGTCGCAGTTCTGGTCCTGGCCGTCGCCGGGGTAGTCCGGCGCGGTGGGGTTGACCGTGGCGTCCTGATCGTCGCAGTCGCCGCCGCAGAACAGGTGGCCGTCCCCGTCATCGTCCACCTCGCCGGCCGAGGGCTGGCCGTCGCAGTCGTTGTCGTGGCCGTCGCAGATCTCCTCGGCGCCGGGGTGCACGTCGGGGTTGTCGTCGGCGCAGTCGTCGCCGTCGGGGCCGCCGTCGTACCCGTCGCCGTCCACGTCGGTGAGGTCGGAGCCGTCGCAGTCCTGGTCCACGCCGTCGTAGGGCTCCTCCTCGGCGCCGGGGTAGGCGTCGGGGTCGTTGTCGTCGCAGTCCTCGTCCGCGGTGAACCCATCCTCGTCGGCGTCCGTGTCCGCGGCGGTGGCGTCATCGTCGTCGCCGGCCACGTCGTCGTCGTCGATGACGAGGATCCCGCCGGCGCCGTCGCACCCCAGCGCCAGGGCCATCGCGGCCAAGGCGATCATCCAGACGTACGTCTTCATGGGACCTCCTGGTCCGGATCGTAGATCAAAGTCCGGTGGAACGGTGAGCTACTGGGTCAGGATCACGAACTGCACGCGGCGGTTGAGGTCCCAGGCCTCTTCGGTGCTGGCGGGGTTGAGGGGTTGCGTCTCGCCGTAGCCCTTGGACTGCAGGCGGCCCTCGTCCACGCCCTTGGAGGCCAGGTAAGTGGCCACGGCCTTGGCCCGTGCCTCGCTCAGGCGCAGGTTGTACGAGTCGCTGCCGCGCTCGTCGGTGTGCCCCTGCACCTCCACCAGGGCGATGTCGGTGAAGCGGACGAGGATCGCGGCCACGTCATCCAGCAGGGGGTACGAGCCCTTCTTGATCACGGCCTTGTTGAGGTCGAAGTAGACCTTCTCGAGGATGACGATCTCCTCCTTCTCCAGCACCACGCGGCCGGTGTCGGGGCAGCCGTCCTCGTCCTCGTTGTTGTTGTAGACCTCGGCCTCGTCGGGGCACTCGTCGTCGGCGTCGAGGATCTGGTCGTCGTCGTTGTCCGGATCGGGGCAGCCGTCGGCGTCCTCGAAGCCGTCCGGGTCCTCCGGCTGGTTCGGGCACTCGTCCACGTTGTCGAGGATGCCGTCGCCGTCCGTGTCCGGGATCTGTTCGGGGCAGCCGTCGGAGTCCCTCCAGCCGTCGAAGTTCTCCGCGTCGTCCGGGCACGCGTCCGTGACGTCGGGGAACCCGTCGCCGTCATTGTCCGTGTCGGGACAGCCGTCCTCGTCCTCGAATCCGTCGACGTCCTCGGGGTCCTCGGGGCAGCCGTCCTTGCGGTCCACGATGCCGTCGCCGTCGGTGTCCCTGGACGGCTCGGGGATGATGCCGATGCCGAAGACCAGGCGCCCCTCGGGGGAACCCAGACCCGGCCCCAGCGACGTCCCGGCGGCCACGGTGATGCCCATCATCTCGATGGGGTGGAACGTGGCGCCGGCCAGCCACTCCACGGGGTTGTTGCGCGGCTGGGAGTGGATGTCGCCGTAGATCTCGCCGGCCAGGTCCACCTTCTCGTGCAGGGCGTAGCCCACGCCGAGCTTGAACTGGAAGGAGCGGCCCGCGGTCAGGTCGCCCACCGCGTCAGCGCCGGCGATGCGGTAGCCGAGGTTGGCGCCGAGGTGGAACCTGTCGATGCGGCCGGACACGGCCAGCGTCGGCGTCACCGAGACGGTGCGCAGCCCCACGTAGCGGTCCTGGGCACCCGTGGGCAGGCTGATGGGCAGCACGATGGCCAGGCCCACCGGCTTCTCGGCCGGGTTCATCAGCCGCACCTTGGGGGTCAGCCGCAGGTCACCGGCCGCCGAGGCCTCCATGGACTCGCCCCATTCGGGGAAGCCGTCCCCCACCGCGGCGAGGTGGATCGGCAGGTCCAGGCCCACGTCCACCATGCCGAAGCCGATGGCCGCCTGCAGGTCCATGGTCAGCAGGTCGGACACCACCTCGTACACGGGCTCGCCGTCCGAGTAGTAGACCACCGGGTTGTGGGCGTAGCTCATCCACAGCCCGAAGGCCGGCTGCCACAGGTCCAGCGTCTCGGCCGAGTAGGCGGTATAGAAGCCGGTGCGATCCACGTGGGGCTGGAAGTGCTGGGCGTCCATGGCCGGCTGCTGGGCCAGGGCCGCGCCGGGGACCAGGGCCAGCGCCAGCAGCAGGGCGGGCCAGGCGCGACGCCGTCGCAGGCCCACGAGGCCGGCGAGCAGCAGCAGCGCCATGGGCGCGGCGCGGTTCGAGCTCTCCGTGTTGCACATACATCCTCCCGCGAACTCGCCGTCCGGGACGACCTCGTCGTCGTCTCCGGTGGTGTCGTCATCATCTCCCACGGTGTCGTCGTCGTCACCCACGGTGTCGTCGTCGTCTCCGACGGTGTCGTCGTCGTCGTCATCTCCGACGGTGTCGTCGTCGTCGTCATCTCCGACGGTGTCGTCGTCGTCGTCCCCGGCGGAGTCGTCGTCGTCGCCCGCGGAGTCGTCGTCGTCGCCCGCGGAGTCGTCGTCGTCGTCGTCCCCGGGCACGTCGTCCGAGGGATCGTTGGGGTCGGTCTCGCCCGGGTCGATCATGCCGTTGCCGTTGGCGTCCTCCACCCCGTCGAGGACGCTGCCGTAGTCGGTGTCCTCGTTGAGCGGGTCGGTGGTCGTGAGAGGATCCGCGTCCGGCACGAACGTGCCCTCGTCGGTCCCGGCCCCCTGGGGGGTCTCCAGGCCGGACTCGGTGCCGTCCTGGATGCCGTCGCCGTCGGTGTCCGCGGCGTTGGGATCGGTCTCGTCCGCGTCCCAGTACCCGTCGCCGTTGGCGTCCTCGGTGCCGTCGAGGAGGCCGTCGTCGTCGGTGTCGTCGTCCAGCGGGTCCGTGGCGTTGTCGCCCAGGACCTCCACGCCATCGGACAGCCCGTCGCCGTCCGAGTCGGGGTTGTTCGGATCGGTGCCCTCGATCAACTCCTCGGCGTCGGTGAGGCCGTCGCCGTCGGAGTCCATGCACTCCGGGGCGTCGTCCACGGCGCCGCTGCAGTCGTTGTCCACGCCGTCGCAGACCTCGGTGGCGTCGGGATTGACGGCCGGGTCTGCGTCGTCACAGTCGCCCCCATCCTCGGTGTAGCCGTCGCCGTCGTCGTCGTAGCAGCCGGTCCCCTCGTCGACGGTGCCGTCGCAGTCGTTGTCTGCGCCGTCAC
>CAZLEO010000047.1:0-40433 GCA_964558555.1 uncultured Rickettsiales bacterium
CCCCTCCGCCGCCACCGCCCAGGCCGGCCCCCCCGCCGATCTCACCGCCGTGGACGGCGACGGTCACGAGGCCACCGAAGTCGGCGGGTTCGACTGCGACGACGAGGACGCCGACGTCCACCCCGACGCCGCCGAAGACTGCGCGGACGGCGTGGACAACGACTGCGACGGGGCCGCGGACGGCGACGACGCCGACTGCATCACCGGCGACGACGACGACGACGATGACGACGACGACTCGTCCGATCCGGTCGGCGACGACGACACCTGGGGCGGCGCGGGCGACCGGACTGGGTGTGGTTGCCGCACGAGTGGCGGCCCTCGCCCAGCCGCCTTGCTCCTGGTGCTGTCGACGGCCGTGGTGCTCCGGTCGCGCCGCTAGCCCCTCTCCGCCCCGAACCGGCTATAATTTCGGGTGAGGGGACACCATGCCCGACAATCACGAGAATCCGCAGGCAACCGCCAAGATCCGCCGCCGCCCGCCCCAGGAGGTCGCCCCGGACGCCGCTCCGGTCGCCGCCAAGGACGACCCCCTCGCGAGCGAGGGGTTGGCCGATCCGCTCCAGGATCCCCTGGCGGCCACGCAGCTCAGCGGCGGATTCGTGCAGTTCGATGGCAAGGAAGGGGGCAAGGGTGAGCCGCCGCCGGATCCCGGAGCAGGTGATCCAGCGGCGCAGGCCAAGGCCAAGGTCGACGCGCACCTGATCGCCACCGACGTCTACCTCGCCGGCCTCGCCGGCATGCCGAATCTGGCCCAGGCCGGGCTGGACAAGCTCGACCACGGATCCATCCGCACCGCCGCGCTCAACACCATCAACCAGAGCAAGCTCGCCGAGGACAAGCTCAAGCTGGCTCGGGGCGATGTCGGCTCAGCCCGCGCGCAGGTGGGAGACGACAAGGCAGCCAAGGCCTCGCTAGCCAGGCTCGACGGCCGGATCAAGGCCGCTAGCGACAGGGTGGACAAGGCCATGTTCCAGGTGGCCCTGAACCTCACCGCGCAGAAGTACCAGGGCGTGACGTTCCGCGGGCACGTCTCCGGGCAGGGTCTCAAGCCTGGCAGCGTGGGCGAGGCCACCCTGCGCAGCAAGATGGTCGGCGCCCTGGGCCTCGTCAGCGAGGCCAAGAAGGTCAAGGGACTGCTCCCCAGTGTCCCCAAGACCATGGACACCGAGAAGCTCAAGTCCAACCCCAGCCTGCTGAAGATCCAGGAGGTCCTCAAGCACAACAAGGGCGTACGACACCTGTTCCTGCTCGAGGTCGTCAAGCACGTCAACATCCACGCCTACGGCGCCATCAGCGCCGGTCAGAGCCAGGCGAGGACCGAGGCGAAGGCGTCCGAGAAGGGGGTCTCGAGGACCGATCTGCGCGCGGTCGAGGAGGACGCCCGCGCCATCATCAAGGAGCTCGACTCCTTCACCCACGCCAGCGACGAGAAGATCTCCCGGATCGTCGACCGCCACCACGGCAAGTCGAGGGAGTACCTGTTCTCGATCCTCCGGGACCGCGGCTACTACCACAAGATGTTCGCGCGCGGGAACGCCAAGAAGCTCGACGAGCAGCGCCAGGACGCCGGCGAGTTCAAGAAGGACTCCATCGGCAAGGACGAGGTCGCCCGCAAGAAATCGGTGACCTACGATCCGACGAACCTCGCCGGACTGGGCGGTGCGACCGCCGAGATCGCGTCCGATGCTGCTCGGAGTCTGGGGCCGGCCACGTGCAACTTCGCGGGAGCCTTCTACGAGGGGCTCGGCGACATCCCCCTGGTCGGCCCCGCCCTCGGCCAGGCGGGCAAGAACCTCAAGGAGCTCGGATCGGAGTGGGATCGCTCGCTGGGCAACAACGAGCACTTCGGCGCGGACATGATGAAGTACCGCAAGGTCATCACGTCCTCGTTCGGCCAGCTGGAGGCGGACCTGTTCAAGGTTGCCGTGGGGCGCAAGTGGGCCAACGTGGACGCCGGCCAGGACCTGTTCGAACGGATCCAGACGTGCCGGGACCAGTTCCAGGTCTACGACGCTGGCATCAAGATCACCAACGAGCTCATCGGCGGGTTCGCAGCCATCGACAATCTCGACACGCTCGGCAAGTCCGGCGGTGACGCGAAGGCTGTGCGCAAGGAGGCGGCCGATCGCCTCAGGGCCATCACGAACACGGTCGTGGACCTTGCCGTGGGCAAGGCCAACAAGGGCACGAAGGCGGCGGGCATCGCCAGCGACAAGAGCAAGAAGCTCTCCATCGACAAGAAGGCCTACATGGAGAAGGCCTACTCCGAAGACAAGAAGTTCATGGATGCCTCGACGGAGATCGCGTCGCTTCAGAAGAAACTCGGGGTCGCCGTCGCCAACAACGACCTCGCCGCGGTCGAGAAGACCAAGAACGACATGATCACGCAGAAGGGCGTCCTGCTGGACCGAGCCGCCGTCATCAAGAAGGAGAACGACGAGGCCTTCAAGAGGACCGTCGAGGAGGCCACGGCCACGATCAAGCTGATGAACGACGAGGACAAGTACCGTCGCTTCGCGGTGGCCATGCTGGGCCTGGCCCTCAAGAAGATCCTCGGCTCGGTCATCAACCAGCTCCTGCAGACCCAGGTGAAGGTCAACGTAAGTCTGATGCTCCAGGCCGTGCCGACCTCGGTTTACGCCGGCACGAAGGACATGATGAAGACCGCCATCAAGGAGGTCGCGAAGAAGATCAAGAGCGGTGGAGTGGCCGAGGCGTTCGGCAAGTTCGGTGCGACGCTGCTCGTCGAAGGCGCCGATGCCAGCTGGGGCCAGCAAGCCGAGGCTCTGATGAAGGCACACCTGGGCAAGTACACCAAGGAGATCGGAGATTTCATCAACGAGTGGCTGGCCAAGAATGGCGGAGTCGCCAACGCGGTCCTCGACACCACCCAGTCCTCAAAAGCCACGAAGGACGCCCAGGACAGGGCCAAGGACCTCGTGGACGGCCAGGTAGGGAAGCGAATCGGCGGAATCGAGACGATCAAGTAGTCGCGCTGGATCTGGGCCTACGGCGGGCTACACTGCCCGAAGTCCGCGGAATCTCCATCCCGGTCCCGACACCCCCAGCACACCACGAAACCATCCGCGAGCACGCCACAGGTGTGGTAGTTGCCCGCGCTGACGTGGGTGTAGACCCCCTCGGGGACGTCACACTGGCCGAAGTCGATGGTGCCGTCGGGGTGGTTGCAACCCCAGCATTCGACGAGGCCGCCTTCGTGCAGGCCGCAGGAGTGGTAGATGCCGGAGTCGATCTGGATGAACTCCCCCGAAGGCGGCAGGCACTGCTTGTAGTCGACCCCCTCGGGCAAGTACTCACAGCCCCAGCAGATCACGGTGCCATCCGTGCGCAGCCCGCAGGTATGGTAGAGGCTGGAGCTGACCCAGGAGAAGGTGCCGTCGGGGGGGTCGGCCTGACCGCTGTAGTTGCGCCCCCAGCAGTCCGCCTCACCCGTGTCCTTGACGCCGCAGGTGTGCCGGTCTCCGGCGCTGACCTGGGTGAAGGGCCAGCCAGGGGACTGGCACTGCTCCTCGTCGTCGTTGCCGAAGCACTCCACGGTCCCGTCGGTGCGCACGCCGCAGGTGTGGGCCGACGAGACGCTGATCTGGGCGAACTCCTCGTCCGGGGGTGTGGCCATGCCCCAGTCGTCGAATCCCCAGCATTCCGCCGTGCCGTCCTCCTGCAGACCGCAGGTGTGCAGCTCGCCCGCCACCACCTGGGTGAATGTGCCCTGGGGTGGCATGGACTGCCCGCACGCCCACGACTCGTAGTCGCATGCCGACGCGTCCAGGCCCGCACCCCAGCACCGCACCGTCCCGTCCGTCTTGATCCCACAGGTGTGCCGTCGCCCCGCGTCCACCGACGCCCAGTACGCGTCCGACGACTTCTCGCCGTCGTCACACGCGCCCAGCACCGACACCGTCAACACCAACCCCGCCAGCAGTCCTCTCACATCGCCTCCCCAGACACCTTCAACCTTCAACCTTCGACCTTCAACCTTCAACGCCCCACCGTGATGATCTCACGGTCGGGCAAGATCACCGCGCTGAGCTTTCCCTCGTCCCCGAACACCCCTGCGCCCGTGTCCAGGGCGATGACCTCGCCCGTGTCCACGGCCTCCTCGATGGGGAAATGCCCCATGACCACGGTGCGGTCCACCGGGGCCACCATCTGCGGCGGCGTGTGCAGCCACAGCAGGGCATCCGGCGCGTTGTGCGCGTACCACGGTACCACCTGCTCCGGCTCCAGCCCGTCCAGCGCCGGGTGGTGCGGCACGCCGGCGTGGATCAGCCAGTACGGCTCCCCGCCCACGTGCAGATCCAGGGCCAGGGGGAGCTGCTCGAGCCACCGGCGATGGGCGTTGGGAACCCGCCAGAACTGCTCTTCGATCTCCCTCGGGCTGCGCCCCTCCACGCCGTAGGACGCCAGGGTGGCCTCGCCGCCGAACACCGAGTGCAACGCGAAGTCGTCGAACCCCTGCCCCTGGGCCCAGGCCACCACCCACTGCTCGTGGTTGCCCACCACGCCGCCCGCGTCGCGCTGGATCAGCAGATCCACCACCGACCGCGTATCCGGACCCCGATCGCACACGTCACCCGCCACCAGCACGGGCAGCCGACCGAGCTCGTCGAGCATCTTGCGTAGCAGATCGACCTGGCCGTGGATATCGCCGATCACCGCCACGCGGCTGTCGATCTCCAGGCGTTCGATCCCCGGGAGGCTGTCACTCACTGTCGTGCTCTTCCTCCCCCTCGTCGTCCTCGCCGTCGTCCTCCTCCTCGAACACGGGCTCCCCCAGCACCGGCACCGCGCAGCGGAAGCCGTTGTACTCGAGCCGCATGTCCGGCGGTGCCGCGTCCCGATCCGTGGACCGGATGTCCTCGGCCGCGCCACCGAACGACCCCCCGCGCAGCACCCGCATGTCGCCGCTGGACGCCCCGCGCGGATCCACCTGCTTGGCGGCGGGGTACTTCCCGAAGCGGTCCAGCACCCACTCGCGGGCGTTGCCCGCCATGTCCCGGGCGCCGGCCGGGCTGGCACCGCGCGTGCTGCCGAGGGGCACGGTGCTCATCCGGTGGCAATCGAGGTAGTTGGCGCGGTTGCACGTCGGAGCGTCGTTCCCCCAGGGGTAGGTGCGCGTGGCGCCCGACTCGGCGTCGTAGCGCGCCGCCCGCTCCCACTGGGCCTCGGTGGGCAGGTCCTTGCCGTACCAGCGGCAGAAGGCCCGCGCCTCGTGCCAGGTCACCCCGGTCACGGGGTGGTCGGCCATGATGCTCGCCGAGTGCTCGAGGCGCCAGCCGCAGCTGCTGGGTTGATCGGCACACCAGCGGTTGAAGGCGCCCACGTTGACCTCGTCGCGGTCGATGGCGTAGCCGGACAGCTCCACCGGGTGGCGGGGGTGTTCGTGGACCTCGCCGACCCCGGGCAGTGTGCCCATGGGGAAGGTCCCCGGCAGCACGTACACCATCCCTTCGGGGATCCCCTGACCGCCACCCTCCCCCTCGCCGCCGCCGCCGCTGCCGCCCTGGAACGCCTGCAGCCACGACGACTGGGCCACCGAGGGGTCGATGCGGGCGCTGATCACGCCGGTGATCGAGGGCACGGCGAGCCCCTCCACGCCGTCCGTGGAGCCCTCGCGGCTGCCCGGCGGGGTCGGCCGGACCGGGCCGGTGACCTTCTCCGGATCCAGCACGGGAGGCGGCTCCTCCTCGGGCTCGGGGGGTGGCGGGACGTACACGACGGGGCGGGTGATCTTCTCGAGCTCCTGCAGTTCCTCCTCGGCCTCCTTCTCCATGAGGTGGGGGGCACCGAGCAGGATGAGCCAGGGGATGATCAGGCATGAGAGCGCCAGGTATCCCAGCCAGGAGGACTGCTGCGCCCAGAAGCGCCGGCGCTCGGCGTCGGCCTCGGCCAGCAGCGCCGCCGCCTCCTCGCGCGCCTCGCCGTGTAGCGCGCCGAGGCCGCTGCGCGCCCGGGACGCGGCAAGGGGAGAACGCCACGCACGTCGGATCTCGACGAACAGCGCATCCGACGGGTGGGCTCCGACCTCGTCCCCGCTCACGCGGCTCTCCCTTCGAGCTGGGAAGTATAGCCAACCCCCGCGTGCGCGGCGCGCGACTCATTTGTCCCACGCGCCCTGGCGACACGACTGTCCTTCGCCCGGTCGAAGGTCTCGCCTACAATGGGCGTCTCACGGGAGGACCTCGATCATGGAACGCTGTATGGCCATCCTCCGATTCGCACTGCCACTGCTCGCCGCCACGCTCTTGTTCGCGTCAGGCGCCCTCGCCCAGAGCGAGGAAGAGCTGGACATGGTGCTCGAACCGCCGGTCAAGCTGACCATCGACTTCGCCTCCATCGCCGAGGCCGACAAGCTGGAGGCCGGCGGCGATCCCGAGGGCGCCCTGGCCCTGCTGGAGCAGGCGAGCCTGGACCACCCCGACGACGGCACCGTGGTCGCGGCCATGGGCGCCATCCACGTGCAGCTGGGCGATCTGGACAAGGCCGAGGAGATGTTCAAGAAGGCCGCCGACGTCAACACCGACGATCCGTCCGGCTTTGCCGGGCTGTGCTACGTCTCGGTGGCCCGGGGCAAGGCGGGGCTCGCCACCGACCGCTGCAGCGCCGCTCGCAACCGCAACATCGTCGATCCGGTGTACGGCCAGGTCACGGTGGTCGCCGAGATGCTCACCACCGCGGAGATGGAGTTCGCCGAGGTCCTGCCGAGCACGGTGGACGGGCTCGTGACCGCCTACCCCTACGTGTCGGTGTGCCGGCTGCTCTCCCTGGAGGCGAAGATCCGCGCGGAGAACTTCGACGCGGCCAGGCCCGATCTGGAGATGCTGCGCCAGATGTTCCAGCCCGCCCATGGCGTCCCGCGGCTGACCGACCGCCTCAGCGCCTACCGGGTCGCCGACGTGGTGGGGACGGACATCGACTGCATGCTCTCGTCCGCCCAGATGAAGATGCGCGAGCACGACGGCAAGCCCGCCGAGCTCGAGGACCTGCAGCAGCTCGCCCAATGTCGCCCCGACGACGAGTCCATCACCTCGCGGCTCGTCCAGCACTACAACACCGAGGGCGTGACCGCCCGCAACAACGCGGACCTGCCCGCCGCCGTGGAGGCCTTCCGCGCGGGCCTGGAGCTCGCCCCCGACGACACCACGCTGCTGAACAACCTCGCCTACGCCGCCATCGAGAACAACGACGTCCAGGGCGCCCACGACGCCCTCGCCCGCCTGATGGAGCTGACCCCCGACGATCCCCAGGTCCGCAAGAACTACGGCGTGACGCTGATGATGCTGGGCCGTGAGGAGGAGGGACGCCCCTACATCGAAGAGGCCCAGCAGGCGATGGAGCAGCAAGAGTAGAGGCTCGTCCGCACGAGCGCAGCCGCGCGAACGTGCCAGCCCCGACGACAAAAAAGACCGAATGAGCGCTCATTCACGTGGTGAGATGATCCCACGGTACGGGGAGGCATCACGATGCGCACTGCACTGATCATCACGGCGACCCTTCTGACGGTGTCCCTGACGCTGGGGGCCCGCGCCGAGTCCTGGCACCTGTGGGTGGGCGATCAGCTCCTCGGCGACGTCCCCGCCGCGCGACCCGGACTCCACGAGGGCGCCGAGCTGAGCATCGGCGGCATACCCTACCGCGCCGTCTGGGAGGCCGGAGACGCCACACCGATGCTCCAGCACGTGGGCCCCACGCCACCGCCGGTGGTGCCGCCTCGCATGGAGCTGGTGGTGGTCACCACCGCGGACATGGCGACCCGCAGCGTCCTGCTCGAGCCGTTCCTGCAGTTCCGCGAGGCCGAGGGCTGGGACGTGGTGCTGATCACCGACGAGGACTGGGACGTGCCCGTGTCCAGCGGCGACGACACCCCCCAGGGCCGGCTGCGGCACCACCTGCAGCAGCTCTACGCCGACGATCCCGGCGCGTACCTGTTGCTGGTCGGCGATCCCCACCCCGACGAGGGTGGCGTGCCCATGAAGAACGTCCATCCCCTGTCCGACGTCGTCCACTACTACGACGACTGGCTCGCCGAGGAGATGGACCCCATGCCCACGGACTTCTACTACGCCGACCTGGATGGCGAGTGGGACTGCGACGGCGACGACCGCTACGGCGAGTACCCCGACGACGCGGGCGCGGGCTGCGTGGACTTCGGCCCGGAGCTGTACGTGGGCCGCCTGCCCGTGGCCGGGGACGACCCCGACGACCTCGACATCCTGCTGGGTCGCATCCTCGACCGCGACCTCGAGCCGGACAAGAGCTACCGCCGCGACGTGCTGCTGCCCGGCGCCATCTTCGGCGTGGCCGGCGCGCCCGCCCCGGTGGGCGACGAGTACACCGAGAACGACGACGGCGCGTGCATCCTCGACGCCGTCTACCGGGACCTGCCCGAGGCGTTCCAGGCGGGCGCGACCCGGCTGTTCGAAGACGAGGGCCTGTGCGTCAGCCCCTACCCCCACGAGGGCCCCCTGGACCAGGACCTGGTGGTGGATCAGTGGTCCCCGGGCCGCGGGCTGGTGATCTGGGCCGGCCACGGCGGCCCCAACGGCGTGTACCGCACCATCTGGGACGCGGACCACAACGGCGACGGCGACGCCGACGACGACGAGTGCTCCTACCCGCCGTTCATGGAATCGGGCGACTACGACGACCTGCGCGACGCCCCCGGCGCGTTCACCTTCCACATCAGCTGCGACAACGGCTTCCCCGAGGTGGCGGACAACATCGGCGCCCAGCTGCTGTACGGCGGCGCCGCCGCCACCGCGACCGCCAGCCGCCCCGCGTTCGGCGTGACCGTGGCCTGGGGCGAGCAGTGGGAGCCGCGCCCCGACCTCGGCACCGCCTCCACCACGGGCTACTACTACGCCATGCAGCTGGCCGACGGGATGACCGCGGGGGAGGCCCTGGCCTGGACCAAGTACAGCCTGCCCGGGGACGGCTGGACCGAGGACATCTACGGCGTGGACTTCACCGGCGCGGCCTGGGCCACCCGGGTGGAGTACAACCTCTACGGCGATCCCACCCGCTCGCTGGAGCTGTGCGAGGCGGACGGGGACTGCGACGACGGATCGCCGTGCAACGGCACCGAGACCTGCTCGGACGGCTTCTGCGTCCACCACGATCCCATCGACTGTTCCCACCTCGACGACGTGTGCACCCTGGGCAGCTGCGACCACGACAGCGGCGAGTGCCTCAGCGTGCCCCGCCAGGACGGCACCACCTGCGACGACGACCTGTGGTGCACGGAGTCGGACGCCTGCGTCGCGGGCATTTGCGGCGGCGAGGAGCGGGACTGTGGCGAGCGCGACGGCTACATCGCCGTGTGTGACGAGGCGCTGCAGACCTGCCTGTGGGAGGAGCAGACCGTCGAGGGGGACGACGACGACGCCCCCGTGGAGGTGGACGACGGCTGCGCCTGCGGCCAGGCCGACCGCCCCGTCGCTCCCTGGACCGCCCTGCTATCCCTGACCGCGCTGGTCGCCCTGGGCCTGCGCCGCCGACGTGACCCGCCGAAGGAGGACCGCACCATGAGCCGATCCGCCCTGTACACCCTGCTGGGCCTGACGACCCTGTCCCTCACACTCGCACTGGGCGGCTGCACGGGCAGCGGCACCATCGGCGACGACGACGATTCGGCTGCCGGGGACGACGACGACGACACGGGCGGCTCGGCCGACACCGTGGACCTCGAGGGCCTGGTGGTGGACGACTACCTCGACGGCGCCCCCGTCTCCGACGCCTGGATCCTGGTGGACACCGGCGACGAGCTGATCTCGGCCAGGTCGTCCGGCGACGGCACGTTCTCCATCCCCGCGCTGCCGGCGCAGACCCCCATCGCGTTGACCGTGGCCGGCGAGAACCGCCGCGCGCTGACCTACGCGGACCTCGTGCTGGCCGATCAGGAGATGCCCATCGAGCTCACCTGCCACTACCGCGACACCACCTACTACGACTTCCCCACCATCCGCGTCAGCGGTGATGTGATCGGCGCCCCCGAGGACACCTACGTGGTGATCTCCGGCCCCGGCATGGAGGAGTACCCCTACTACATCGCCGAGGCCGACGGCTCCACCGCCTTCGAGTTCGAGGCCACCGTGTTCGGCGATCCCGAGACCTACGTGTTCTCGGCGCTGGTCCAGGACGGCTACACCGGCGAGCTGCTCGGCGCCGGCGCCGCCGAGGTGGAGATGGCCTCCGAGGTCGAGGCCGATCTCGAACTGGTGGACGCCGAGCCCCTGGAGCTGGCCGTGTCCGTCAACCAGCCGTTGCTCGACGGCGAGCCCCTCGACGCCCTGGACGACCACTACGTATCCAGCGTCGGCCTGGTGAACGTGGGCGAGTACGGCGCCCTGGCCGGCTGGACGAGCTCCTGGGACTTCACCGGCGACGGCTTCGACGTCTTCGTGGACTACGTGCCCATCGACGGCTTCGAGCACCAGATCAACCTGTACCTCGCCGAGGACCTCACCGTGCAGGGAGACTTCTCCTACCTCTCGATCCCCTTCGACGCCGGCATCGAGGAGCTGGAGCTGACGGCCATGGACTCGCCCGTGCTCAGCACGGACGGCGAGTTCGGCCCCGGCGTCACCGTCTCGTGGGACGCCGTGGAGATGGCCGAGAGCTACGGGCTGTACGTGATGGACGGCGACGAGCCCGCCTGGTGGATCTCCACCGACCTCACCGAGGTCACCTTCCCCCGCTTCCCCGAGAGCTTCGACACCGAGATCATCCTCGGCGCCGACGGCGGCGAGTGGGCCGTGCGCGCCCAGTACTACGAGGAGATCGCCGAGGGCGTGAGCGACTACCGCGTCTCCGAGACCCGGGGTGGGGCGGCCTCCTTCTGAACTCTGCACCTCCCCTTGCCTCACGGTCTGGATTCCCGCACGATTCGACCCATGAAGACCATCGGAATATTGGGTGCTGGCTGCGCGGGAACCATGGTCGCCAACAAGCTCCGCAAGAGCTTGCCGGCGGGGGAGTGGCGGATCGCCTGTGTCGATCCCGATCCCCAGCACCACTACCAGCCCGGGTACCTCTACCTGCCCTTTGGCACCGGTAGCGCCGCCGACATCGTCAAGCCCAAGCGCGACTACCTGTTCGACGGCGTGGATCTGATCGTGGACGAGGTCGTGGACATCGACGGCGACACCCGCACCATGAAGACCCGTGGCGGCGAGACCCTCGAATGCGACTTCATGGTGCTGTCCGGCGGCTGCCGCATCGCCCCGGACGAGGTGGACGGCCTGGACGAGGTCTGGCGCAAGACGGCGTTCGACTTCTTCACCCTCGACGGCGCCTCGGCCCTGGGCGAGGCCATGGCGAAGTTCGAGGGCGGCCGGCTGGTGGTGGACATCGCCGAGACCCCCTACAAGTGCCCCATCACCCCCATGGAGTTCTGCTACCTCGCCGACGCGTACCTCAAGCGCCGCGGCCTGCGCGACAAGACCGAGATCGTCCTGGTCACCCCCCTGCCGCGCCTGCTGCACATGGACGCGGCCGCCGACGCCCTGGACCAGCTGTGCGCCGACAAGGGCGTGGAGGTGGTCCCCAACTACGCCCTGTCCGGGGTCGAGGGCAACGTGCTGGAGGAGCTGGGCGGCGAGTCCCGGGACATCGAGTTCGACCTGCTGGCGATGATCCCCCCCAACCGCGGCGCCGAGGTCTTCGAGGACACGGGCCTGGACGACGGCAACGCCGGGTACATCCCCACCGACCCCGCCACGCTGAAGGCCCGCAACATCGAGCGCACCTACGTGATCGGCGACGGCTCGGACATCCCCACGTCCAAGGCCGGCTCCGTCGCGCACTTCTGCACGCCCATCCTCGTGGAGAACCTGCTCGCCGAGATCCACGGCAAGGAGCCCCCCGCGCGGTTCGACGGTCACACCAACTGCTTCATCGAGACCGGCGACGGCAAGGCGCTGATGATCGACTTCAGCTACGACGTCCCCGCCCTGCCCGGCACGTTCCCCCTGCCCGGGGTCGGCCCGTTCAGCCTGCTCTCGGCCAGCCGCATCAACCACTGGGGCAAGGTCGCCTTCCGCCCCATGTACTGGAGCATGCTGCTACCCGGCCGCCCCATGGGCCTGCCCGAGAAGTTCTCCATGAGCGGCAAGCGCCAGTAGTTGCAGCGCGCCGCACCCCTCTTCGCATTCCCACCTCCCTCCAGTAACCTGCCCGTCCACCGACATCCGGAGGCCCCCATGTCCCGCATCGCCGTGCTGTACTGCAAGAAGATCAAGGACCACTCCTGCATCGCCTGCGCCAAGTGCCACAAGGGCATGGCCGAACGAAACGGCGAGTACGCCCGCCACGACGAGATCGATCTCGTGGCCATGACCGACTGCGGCGACTGCCCCGGCCTCACCGTGCCCCGCGTCAAGCTCCTCAGCGAGCTGTGCGGCACCCTCGGCCGTCCCATCGAGGTGCTCCACCTCGGCACGTGCATGAAGCTGGCCATGGAGACCGCCGAGTGCCCCATCGACTACGACGATCTGAAGGTCACGCTGGAGGCGAAGTTCGGTTGCGAGGTGGTGCTGGGGACGCACTCGTACTAGCGGTCGTCAGTCCCACGTCACCCAGATCGGGCTGCTCCACGCCCGATGCCCGTCCGCCTGCTCGACGCGGACGTAGTAGACGGCATCCGCGTCGAGGGTCGTGTCCGTCCAGCCCACGTCCACCAGCGACGTGGTGCCGTCGTCGTCCGACACGTCCAGCGCATCCCAGCCCGCCGCCTCGGTGTGACGCAAGAGCACCACGGCTGTCAGGACGTCCGTCCCGCCGGCCGTGATCTTGAACTCGGGTGGGGTATCGGCGGTGATCTCCGATCCCATGGGAGAGCCGTCGGCGGTGAACTGCAAGAAGATGCGGGCGCCGGTGGTGGCATAGGTGCGGCGCGCCTGCCAGGCGCCGAGGATGTCGGCGGGGGTCAGGGAGGCGGCCCAGACGCCGGTGATGCCGCCGCGGCGAGCCATGGGACCGTGGTCGCCGGCGCCGAAGACGGCGCCGTGGTCGGGCTCCATGCCGCCGAGGGGGGCCTCGTGGCCGTCGCCGCCGCCGACGACGCCGAAGCGCAGGCCGGCGGCGAGGCCGTCGCGCACGTAGTTGCCCGCCTCGAGGGCCCACTCGTCGCCGAGGGCGGGCTCGCAGCCGTGACACTCGGAGCTGCCGTGCTTGGAGTAGATCTCGACGACGGCCTCGAGGTCGGGTTCGTGGTCGGCCCAGAGGTGCTCGGGGCCGACGGCGGAGCCGGGGTGGTGGGGGACGACGAGGGCGGCGTCGCCGACGAGGTCCCACAGGTCGGCCACGTCCTCGAGGGGATTGGCCGAGTAACCGAAGGCGCCGGAGCGGGCGATGGGGATGGACGAGCCGTCGAGGCTGTACACGCAGCGGTGTTCGGCGAGGCGTCCGGTCCACTCGTAGCCCACGAGCACGGCGAAGTCGTCGCGGGTGAGGTAGGCCGCGGTGTCCAGGGTCGCGGCCCACTCCTCGTCGACGATGCGCTCGGCGTGGTCGGTCACCGCGGCGAAGTCGAGGCCGGCCGCCGCGTCGGCGTGGCGGTAGGCGGCCTCGGCGGACCAGGTGCCGTCGGAGATCAGGGAGTGGCTGTGGGGGTCGCCGAAGAACAGGCCGTACGGCGGCGGATCGTCGGTGACCTGGATCCAGGGACCGTCGGTGGGCGGATCGGACTCGACGATCACCTGGTGCATGCCCGCGTGCGCCCAGGAGATCTCCACGACGGCGCGGCCGCGGTCCGACGCATCCACGGTGACGGACTCCGTGGCGTCGGACGCCCACCCGCCGCTGGCGTACGTCACGGTCCCCTCGTAGCCCGGCACCGGGTTGCCCAGATCGTCCACGGCGATCATGTGTACCGCGGTCGTCTCGCCGACCGTCACGGCCGATCCGCCGCGGTGGGCCACGAGCATGCGATCCGCCACACCGCCGACCACGTCCACGTGGGGTGATCGGCCCAGGGTGTCGCCGGGGTAGATCATGGACGCCGGCACCTCGCTGCTGTCGTGGGGGAAGGTGTATCGCCGCGCCTGGGCCGGAGCCACGACCGGCAGCTCGTCCGTCCCCCACCGGAGGACCACCTGCTCACCGGCCGCGAGGGAGCCATCGGACACCGTCAGGGTGGCGCTGATGCGAGACCCCGTCACATAGGGTCCCGGAGTCCCCACGCCGGCATCGGCCACGAGGGTCAGCGCGAGCTCGACGCCCTCGGGGGCCTCGGCCACGGCCAGGAATCCCTCGGCGGCCGCGTCGTCGATCTGCCAGGTGCTCCAGCGGGGGTACGGCATGCCACGGCCCCAGCTGCCGTCGAGGACGGAGTTGTACAGGGTGTGGGACTGCCCCTCGTCCAGGCCGTCGGTTCCGGCGGTGAAGGTGAACTCCACCACCGCGGTCTCGCCCACCTCCAGCTCCTCGGGCCACACCGACCAGCTGTGCACCGCGGCCGGGCTCACCTCGAACGCGGTGGTCAACGTGACCTCACCGCCGCCGTCGCCGCGCAGCCAGCGCGCGCCCGTGCCCTCCATTTCGCGGGGCTCCCAGCCCCACGGCCAGGCGCCGTACCCGCCGCGGTCCACGGCGCCGGACCAGCGGGAGTCACTGATCAGCAGTGTGCCGTCGGGCAGCGCCATCCAGGCCGTGAACGCCCCCTCGCCGTCGCCGAGGTGATGCACGGACAGGGTGTGCTCACCCGGGGTCAGGATCAGGTCGAACGCCGACGCCTCGGCCCAGCCCGTCGCCGACCCCACCAGCTCGCCGTCCACGAGGACCTCGGCCGAGCCGTCCACGGCGAGGTACACCGTCGCGCGGTGCTCTCCGTCCCCGCAGTCACAGCTGCCCACGACCAGCAGGGCCAGCAACGGCGCGATCCGCAGATCGAGGAGGTCGGCCATCATGGCGTGACGATGCTCCCTTTCGCTTTCCAGCCCCCCATTATCGCCCAGGTTCGACAAGCCCCGGAGGGAATAGGGGGTTGTCCCCACCGCGTCCCTCGTTAAGATGCACCCCCAACCGAGGTCCAGCAGGTGCTCGAACTGATCTCCCAGCTCCGCGTCCCCAGGGCCGTCTCGCGCGTGGCGTACCGCGCGTACGAGAAGCGGCTCCTCGAAGACGTCCGCAGCCACCCCGTGCCGGCCCACGTGGGCGTGATCATGGACGGGAACCGCCGGCTGGCCCGGACGCTGCACGTCAAGCCGTGGGAGGGCCACGAGATGGGCTCCCACACGGTGGAGGCCATGGTGGAGTGGAGCCGCCAGGTGGGCATCCACACCCTGACGCTGTACGCGTTCTCCACCGAGAA
Source organism: uncultured Rickettsiales bacterium (assembly GCA_964558555.1). Classification (GTDB taxonomy): domain Bacteria; phylum Myxococcota_A; class UBA796; order UBA9615; family CAYRNR01; genus CAYRNR01. The sequence goes on from CAZLEO010000047.1 coordinate 15,335, forward strand.
CTTCAACCGGGACGGCGACGAGGTGGACAAGCTCATGGACCTGTTCACCACCAAGCTCGCCGCCCTGGCCGACGACGAGCGCATCCACCGCGACCAGGTCCGCGTGCGCATCCTCGGTCGCACCGAGACCCTGCCCGCGAACGTGCGCGGTGCCATCGACAAGGTGGAGCGCGCCACCCGCGCGTACGGCGCGTACCACCTCAACTTCTGCATCGCCTACGGCGGCCGCCAGGAGATCATCGACGCCATGCGGTCGCTGATCGACCAGGTCACCGCCGGTGACCTCGACCCCGACGACATCGACGAGGACATGCTCGGTCGCCACATGTACACCGGCGGCGACGACCCGGACCTGATCATTCGCACCGGCGGCGAGTCGCGGCTGAGCAACTTCCTGCTCTACCAGGCCGCCTACTCGGAGCTGTTCTTCACCGACGTGTACTTCCCGGCCTTCCGCAGGCTCGACTTCCTGCGCGTGATCCGCGGCTTCCAGCAGCGCGCGAGGAGGTTCGGCAAGTAGGGCCCGCCGATGGACACCCCCGTCGTCACCGAGATCGTCCGGCCCGCCACCCCTGTCTCCGATCGTCCAGCACAAGCTCCTGCTCATGCCCTTCGACCTGCCCGATCCCGTCCTGATCTGGCCGGCACCGCCGGGTCGCGACGGGGTCGAGGTCTACTTCACGGGGGTGGCGGCCAGGGCCGTGGCGCGGCAGCCGCTGGATGGCGAGTGGTGGAGGAGGATGCGTAGGTTCGAGTGATTCCGCTCCCACGCCCTAGGATTCCGCAGGAGGAATCCACCCGAGTTCCCCACGCAGGATGCGCGCGCGACGCCCGACCTCGGCGATCCAGGGGAGGTCGGCGTGGAACTCGAGCAGGTCCTCGTAGTGGATCAGGGCCTGACGGGCGCACACCTCTGAGTTGGAGAAGTCAGGGACGACGGTCTCGAAGCAGCGATCGCTGCCCGACTCGACGCACCGGCGCATGGCGTCGTCGTACGCGGCGCGCTCGTGGGCGTTGTAGATGCGGGAGAGCTCGTCGAAGGCGATGCCGAGGCGGAAGAGACTACGGGGATCGTGGCGTCTGGGCTCGAAGGTGATCTCGGTGGCGAGGAGTTCGAGGGACCGCTGGATCTGCCAGACGAGGTGGTCGGGGTTGATGTCCAGGTAGGGATCCTCGGAGCGCTCTTCAGCAGGGATACCCTCGAGGTGCCGCGTTTCCTGGGTCGCCGCGTCCGGACAGACGGCGAGCACGAGTCCGGTCAACGCGACGGCGGCGACGATCCGCATCACCCTCTCTCCACCAGCCCGTGCTTGAGGGCCCACAGCGCGGCGCGGCGCGCGCGGTCGAGCTCGACGCCGGTGGCGCTGAGGGCATCGACGAGCTCGCGCACGGGGCGGGGCTCGGCCGCGTCGGTGACGAGGCGGCGGACGTGCTGCAGATCGAGCACGGCGACCATCTCGGCGTACAGCGGGTAGCGCCCGGACTTCAGGAAGGCCCTGCCCAGGGGCGTGCTGACGAGGAGGTCGTCCTCGGCGAGCTTGCGCGTGGGGTAGTGGGCGAAGGTGCGGGCGTAGTCGAGGCGCAGGAGGTTGGCCGGCGGATCGGCGAGGGGGCCGGCGTTGGCCGCGTCGAGGGCGAGGTGATCCCAGAGGTTCTCGAAGCGGGGGATGATGACCTGCCAGTCGTACTCGCGACGGGCGTGGCGGGCGCCGGCCTGGCCGAGCCGATCGCGCAGCGAGCCGTCCCGGGCCAGCTTCACCAGGGCCTCGGTGAGGGCGGCGAGGTCCACGGCCACTCCCTGGCCGAGGCGCAGGTGCACGGACCGGCGGTCGTCCAGGGGGGCGAGGTCGGACAGCTCCGCGGCCGGCGGGACCGCGTAGGTCGGGACGCGGATGCCCGTGGCGTCGGGCACGGTCTCGCGATAGCCGTCGTAGTCGGAGACCACGACGGGCAGGCCGGCGGCCATGGCCTCGACCACGGTCAGGCCGAAGGTCTCCTGAGGGTTGTCGCAGGGGCTGACGAAGATGTCGGCCGCAGCGTAGATGTCGGCCTTGCGGTCCTCGTCGAAGTCGGCGAGGAAGTGGACGCTGTCGCGGACCCCCAGGCCCTGGGCCCACATGGTGAGCATGTCCACGTACGGGCTGCCCTGCCGCGAGCCGGCGAACAGCAGCACGGGGTCGACCTCGGGCACCTGCCGCCGCACCTGGGCGAAGGCCTGTAGCAGCGGGAACAGGTCCATCTTGTCGTGGGGGGACAGGCGCCCCACGTAGAGGATGACGAGCTTGTCGATGGGCAGCGTCGCCAGGGCGCGGCCGCGCATGCGGTCGCCGCCGGCCAGCGACGGGGTGTCCACACCCAGGGGGATCACCGGCAGCTGCATGGGGTAGGACAGGGGCGGGTCGAGGCGGTCCCCCATCGCCGAGATCACCGAGTCGAAGCAGGCGCGCAGCACCTCTTGCCCCGACGGGCTGGAGCAGACGATGGCGTCGTGGGCCCGCGGCCCCTCCAGGCCCATGGCGAGGTACGCGGCCATGTTGGCCTGGTCGCTGATGGAGTGGGTGAGCGCGGTCACCGGGAACGGCCGCACCGCGTGTTCGTTGCGCAGGCTGCACAGGGCCTGGAAGCTGGCCGTGTGGTCGGCGAGGTGGAACACGGTGTAGTCGGTGGTGCGCAGCCGGTCGATGAGCTGACGCCGCGGCAGCGACGTGATGGGCGCGCGCCCCGGGGCGACGGCCCCGTAGGTGGAGCGGAAGTCGCGCAGCTCCTCGGGCGTGGGCAGGAAGAAGTGGTAGCCCTCGTACGAGCCGTAGCGCATCAGCGCCACGAGGAAGTGGTGGTTGGCCACGCCCCGCCCGGCCAGGGTCCGCCCCGGGACCGGCGGCAGATGGGCGTCCAGGGATGCGAAGAGCCGGGGTCCTTCTCGGGGGAGGCTGAGGTGCATCCGTGTGGCGTCAGTCCCTGGAGTGGCTCACGGTGATGGTGGTCTGCAGGCCGCCGCGCACGTTGAACACGCCAGTGACTGTGCAGCGGCGCGGCTCGATGGCGGTGACGATGTCGTTGAGGATGCGGTTGGTCACGTCCTCGTGGAAGTGGCCCTCCTCGCGGAAGGTCCACAGGAACAGCTTGAGCGACTTGAGCTCCACGCACCGCTGGTCGGGCACGTACTCCACCACCAGGGTGCCGAAGTCGGGCTGGCCGGTGATGGGGCAGACGCACGTGAACTCGGACGTCTCGATGCGCACGTCGTAGTCGCGCCCGGGGTGGGGGTTGGGAAAGGTCTCGAGGTCCTTGGACGGCTGGGTCGGCATGGTCGCCTCCGGGTCTCCCCGTCGTTGTTCAGGGCACCACGTAGGGTGCCGGGTCCTCCATCCCGAGGGCGGAGAAGGCCTTGAGGCGCAGATGGCAAGCGTCGCACCGACCGCAGGCTGCGCCGTGGAGCGATGGATCATAACAGGACCGGGTCATGCCGTAGTCCACCCCCAGCTCGAGGCCGCGGTGGATGATCTCGGCCTTGCTCATGTGCACCAGCGGCGCGTGGATACGGATGCGGCGACCCTCGGTGCCCTCGCGGGTGGCGAGGTTGGCCACCGTCTCGAAGGCCTCGACGAACTCGAGGCGGCAGTCGGGGTAGCCCGAGTAGTCCACCGCGTTGACGCCGATGAAGACGTGGTGGGCGGGGAGCACCTCGGCCCACGCGAGCGCGTAGGACAGGAAGATCGTGTTGCGCGCGGGCACGTACGTGACGGGGATGCCGTCGCCGATGGACTCCTCGCCGCGGTCCTTGGGCACCTCGGCGTCCGTGGTCAGGGCCGACCCGCCGAACTGGGCCAGGTCCACCTCGACCACCCGGTGGCCGGCCACGCCGGTGTGCCGGGCGATGCGCCGCGCGGCCTCGAGCTCGTGCAGGTGCCGCTGCCCGTAGCGAAACGACAGCGCGTAGGGCTCGAATCCCTGGTCCCGGACCATGGCCAGCACGGTGGCCGAGTCCAGGCCGCCGCTGAGCAGCACGATGGCTGGATCGTGTCCCCGCATGGTGACCTCCTCCCGTCCTCGATGTTTGGGAGCCGGGGGGGTGCGAGTCAAGCAAAACCGCGGCTTGCGCTGAACCCCGCGCTGCGTTACACCCGCCTGCATGATCCCGTACCTGTTCCACATCGGCCCCATCTCCATCGGCTCGTACGGCCTGATGATGGCCATCGGGTTCCTGTGTGGGTGGCGGTTCGGGCGCATCACCTGCATGCGCCGGGGCTGGGATCCGGAGTTCGCGTACACGATCATCGTCAACGCCATGATCATGGGCATCATCGGCGCACGGCTGTTCCACGTCATCGACCACTGGGACCACTTCTCGGCCAACCCGGGGCGCATCTTCACCGCCAACAGCGGCCTGACGTGGTACGGCGGGCTGATCCTGGCCATCGTCACGTCGTGGCTGTGGTCCAAGAAGAAGGGCTACACCTTCGCCGGTGGGCTGGACATGGCCTGCCCCATGCTGGCGGCGGGGTACGCCTGCGGGCGCGTGGGCTGCATCCTCGCCGGCGACGGCTGCTACGGCATCCCGGTCGAGCCGCCGTGGGAGTGGCTGGGCATGTCCTTCCCCAACGGCCTGGTGCCCTCGGCAGTGCCGGTGCACCCGACGCCCATCTACGAGGCCATCTTCAACTTCGGCCTCTTCGGCTTCCTGTTCTGGATCGACGGCCGCAAGGGCGTGCCCAACAGCTGGCCCTACATGAAGCTGTTCTCCATCTTCGTGCTGCTCCACTCCGGGGCGCGCTTCGCGGTGGAGTTCATCCGGCTCAACGACCGCTACTGGTTCGACGGCTTCGGCATCGAGAAGATCAGCTCCGACGCGTACTTCGCCGGCCAGTGGGGGCTGAGCTTCAGCCAGTGGATCAGCGTCGGTGGGCTGATCTTCGGCGCGGCGCTGCTGGCCTACGTGTGGAACCGCAAACCCGCGCCCTACCCGAGCCTGGCGGGTGAGGGCCATCCACTGGCCCAGGAGTACAACCGGGTCAAGTACGGCATCGAACCCCGCAAGGGTGGGGCGGTGCGCAAGAAGTAGACGAGGACCGCGCAGAGCGCGGCTCCATGGGGGACAAGATGAACGACGTCAAGAACGGACCCAGCCACAATGGGCCGCAGTTCCGCGTGCTGCAGATCGAGGACGACAAGCAGTACGCCTACCTGGTGCGGGAGCACCTCCACCTGACGCGGCCCAACACCTTCACCGTGGAGCGCACCGCGCGCCTCGCCGACGGCATGGACCAGCTGGGCCGGGGTGGCTTCGACATGGTGCTGCTGGACCTGGACCTGCCCGACAGCAAGGGCCTGGACAGCCTGGCCGCGGTGGTCGAGATCTTCCCCGAGGTACCCGTGGTGGTCCTCACGGGTCACGACGACGAGGCCATGGCCGTCGAGGCCCTGCAGGGCGGCGCCCAGGACTACCTGGTCAAGAGCCGCACCGAGCCCGGGATCGTCGGGCGGGCCCTGTTGCACGCCGTGCAGCGCTCGCTGGCGCGCGGCGCCCGGTCCGCGCTGGCGCGGCAGGTCAAGGACGGCCACGCCCGGTTCCTCGATCTGCTCGAGCAGAGCGAGGACAGCATCGTCATCCTCGACGAGCACTTCGAGGCGGTGTTCGTCAACGGCGCCGCCGAGCGCGTCTTCGCCCGCCCGCGCGCAGCCCTGCTGGGCGAGGAGCTGGGCTTCCTGGTCCCGGACGGTGATCGCGGCGAGGTGGACATCGTCCGCCCCGGCAGCCCGTCGATCACCGCCCATATCCGCGTCACCGGGACCCGCTGGGCCGGCGAGGTCGCTCGGATGGTCTGGCTGCGCGATGTGTCCGAGCACCGAAAGATGGAGACCATCCGCGCCCGCCTCGAGGACGAGGAGGCGTACTCGTCCCAGCTGCAGCAGGTGGGCCAGCACCGCAGCAACGTGCTGCAGGCCATCAGCGAACGCCTGGCGCCGCCGCTGACCCTGCTACGCAACGCCGTGGACCTGTTCGACGCGCAGCGCCTGGGCAAGACCACCCCGCAGCAGCGACAGATCGTCGAGCTGATGTCGCGCAACCTCGACCGCCTCGAGGGTTTTGCCTCGGATGCGCTGAAGCTGTCGCGCCTCGAGGGCGGGGAGCTGCCCTTGCCCGTGCGCGAGGTCGTGCTGGAGTGGAGCTTGCGGCCGCTGCTGGCGCTGCTGTCCGAGCGCGCCGAGCAGGCCGAACAGATCTTCAAGGTCGGCGAGCCCGGCGACCTGCGGGCCTATGCCTGCCCCGACGCGTTGACCGACGTGGTCGGCGCGCTGGTGGACTACGGCATCCAGCGCAACCCCGCCGGCACCACCGTCACGGTGAACTTCGAGTCCGCCGACGCGCGGTCCGTGGCCATCCTGGTCACCGACGACGGGCCGGGACACGGCCCCACGGACCTGGAGCACATCTTCGAGCTGCCGTCGTCCACGTCCATCGATCCGGACGGCGGGCTCGCCCTGGCCGTGAGCCACTCGCTGGTGGAGAAGATGGGTGGCTCGCTGGAGGTCCACGGCTACGCCGCCGGCGGCACCCTGTTCCGCGTGGTCCTGCCGATCACCGCCCCCACGCCGGTGTTCGGCCGGGTGGCGCGCAGCCTCGGGTACGTCTCCGAGGAGGACATCGCCGCGGTCTGCGCCGCTCCCCTGGGGCCCGGCGAAAAGCACAAGCGCATCGGTGATCTGCTCGTGGAGCACGGCATGCTCGACGAGGGCCAGCGCCAGGCCACCCTGTCCGAGCTCTCCCGCCGGCTGTCCACGCCCCACCGCCACGTCCGCGGCTCGACCCTGCGCGACGGCCTCCTCGGCCGCCGGCTCATGGCCCGCGGCCACCTCTCCCAGCGTCAGCTCGACGGCGCCCTGCGGGAGCAGGAGAACCGCCGATCCAGCGGCGATCGCCACCTGCTGGGCCGGGTCCTGGTGGAGTCCGAGCTGATCGATCTCGGGCAACTCGAGGACGCCCTGAACTCCCAGGGCATCCGGGTGATGAAGTGCGTGTCGTGCGAGCGGCGCTTCAACCTGCTGACCGACCAGGACGAGTCCACGGCCGTGTGCATCCGCTGCGGCGAGGCCACCGTGCCCGCCGACGCCGACTACATCCTCGACGTGGACGGCGAGATCCTGCCTGCACCCTGATCGCCCCCCCAGAACAAAAAACGAGCCGGGTGGCAAGCGCCCTGTTTCCACCCGGCTCTCAACCCGTCACCTCCCGGTTGACTACCAACCAGGCGGGTCATACATACAAGTATGATTATAGTACCCAACCGTATGATGACAACCCCTATCTTGCCAACGGCTTGTCAAGAAATCGCGCTGCTCAGCTGAGGCGTCGCGCGAACGCCGGAAGGTGTTCGTCGAGGAGGTCATCCTCGACCACGGGCAGGGACGGGAGGTGACGGACGACGGCGGCGGCGAACACCCCCATCCCGAGCTCGATCTCCATACCTGCAGGTGTGAACCGCGGCACCCGCGTCAACCCGCAGCTGGGCGAACGGCTCTTGAGAATGCAGCCGTCCACACCTCCTCGGATCGCCTCCGCGATGCGCCCGTCGATCCAGGCGGCCATGCGGCGCGTGTGGTCCTCGCGCGTGGTGATCACCACGAGGCGGCCGTCCCCATCCGCCCCTTCGATGCGCATGGGTTCGCGGGGCGTCGGCAGCCCGCAATCCACCTCGGGACAGACCGGGATCAGGTCCCACCGCGCGGCGAGATCACACACCCGTGGGTCGCGTTTGAGCTGGCCGTCGTAGCGTGTGCGGTGTCCCAGCAGACAGGCGCTGACCAGGACCCTGGGGCGGTTCAAGCGCGCCTCCGGACGATCGCCAGGAACATCAGCAGCAACGCCGCGAGGTACGGGAACCGGGGAGCTCCCCCGACGGAACACTCGCACCCCTCGTCCGGGTTCGTATTGGCTGGCGGATCGTCGTCGTCGTCTCCCGGCACCACCTCGCTCGGGGTCTGCGTGGCTTCGGGGAACGGCAGTTCCACGTGGAAGTTGCCGCTGTTGCGCGAGTCGTGGTGGAACGACGCCCACTGCACGTCGTTGTACACGCTGCCCGGGGTGTCCCAGGCGAAGACGTAGCCGTTGCGCGTCGCGGTGACCACCTCGAGCAAGCCGTCCGCGTCGATGTCGTGCACCGCCGGTGACGCGGTGATCCAGCCCGCCGTGGTCTTGGGCCACCCCTCGGGCGCCTTGCCCTCGTAGTCCACCGCATGCAGCAGGAATCCACCGCTGCCGGCGATGACCTCGGGGAAGCCGTCGTTGTCCAGGTCGACCACCGCCGGGTTCATGAAGAACTGGATGTCCTCCATCTGCCGGGGGAAGCCGCGGATGAACAGGCCGGTGGAGGTGTCCCAGGCGCCGAGCATGTGGTCGAACTCGCGGCGCCGACCGTCCGCGACGATGCCGAAGCCGAACTCGGGATCGAGGCCGCCGTTGATCACCTCGAGCACGCCGTCACCGTTGAGATCGCCCACCGACGAGCTGCTCACCCCGTGCAGGAACGCCTCCGCCCGGACGTTGGCGACGGGGCCGTACTGGTCGCGGAAGTGGCTCAGCTCCACGAAGCTGGTGCCGTCCGCCTTCAGGACGAGGCCCGGATCGGCGATGGTCTGCAGCACCACCTCGGGCAGCCCGTCGCCGTCGAGATCCGCCAGCGCCGGCGAGGCCGTGGTCCACTCCCCCACCACCGGCAGCGCCGCGGTGAAGGCCCCGAACAGGGCCACGGGCCAGCCCTCCATGTACGCCCCGTCCGGGTGGTCGTTGCCCAGGCCGTGCACTGCGTAGGCCAGGCCGTAGTTGGTGCTGACGCTCTGGTTCGACCCCACCACCACGTCGAGGTGGCCGTCGCCGTCCAGGTCGCCGATGGCCGGCGTACCCACGATCCGCGCCACGGGCCACTGGTCGGGCCCCTCGTAGGCCAGCGCCACGGGCCAGCCGTCCACGTAGGTGCCGTCGTGGTGCCACGCGTAGAGGAAGCCGTCCATGCCCCCGACCACGATCTCGAGATCGAGGTCGCCGTCGAGGTCTCCCAGCGACGGAGAGCTGCCGAACCCCCGGTCCACGACGCGCTCCGACGACGTGGATTCGGGCAGCGAATACGCCGGATCCACGCCCACGGGGAAGCCGGGCATGGGCACCCCCTCGCTGTCGAAGACGTGCACCTCACCCCGCAGGGACGTCACCACGACCTCGACCGCGCCGTCGCCGTCGAGGTCGTCCACGGCCGTGGAGCTGAGCACCGCCCCGAACGCAGCGGTGGACACCGCGCCGTCGGCGAACCCGATGGAATCCAGGTGATGGGCGTCGGCGTCCGGGTCCACCTCCTCGAGCAGATCCACGGTCACGGGCCAGCCGGGCAGGGCGCTGCCGCTCCCGTCCAGGGCATGGACGAGGCCGTCCGAGGAGCCGATGACGATGTCCATCGCGCCGTCCCCGTCCAGATCCACGAGGTTGGGGCTCCCCTCCATGGAGGCGCCCAGGTCCACCGGGAAGCCCTCGCAGACGTCGGGGTCCTCCATCAGCGAGAACGTCCGCCGCCCCACCCCCTCGTTGCCGTCCGCGTCCTCGGCCGTGACGCGCACGTGCGCCATCCAGCCGTGGGCCATCATCGCCCGATCCACGTTGTCGTCGTCCTCGGTCAGCTGCCGTGGCGCCTCCCGCGGCCCGGTCAGCAGCTCGGCCACGTCCAGTTCGGCCAGCACGCCCTCCACCCGCCCGTCCGCCGAGGTGAGCGTGGCCACCTCGGTGAACTCGTCGTCCCGCGGATCGCCGCCTGTGGCCCAGCCCACCGTGACCGTCACCTCGCCGTTGCGCGATTCGATCCACCCCTCGACGACGACGGTCCCCGTGACGTGGTCGTACACCGGCTCGAACCAACCTGGCGCCTCGATGAAGATCGCCGGCGGGATGCGCCCCTCGACCACCGCCTCCACCGCGCGACCGGCGTGGATCCGGCCGTGGGCGAAGAACAGGTCGTACCCGGGGTAGGAAGGGTACTTCTCCGGATCTGCGTCGTCTCCGCGCGACTCCTCCACGTCGATGTCGTCGGCAGTGGCGATCAGCACCTGCATCACCTCGCCGGGGCTCAGGGGAGGATCGACCCCGGCCTCCAGCGCCGCCGACACGACCAGGCCCGCGGCCCCGGCGCTCATGGCGGTGCCGCCGGAAGCGCAGTTGGTGGAGGAGGCAGACAGGTCCACACGGGGGCCGAAGTTGGTGCAGTTGGAATAGTTGAGGAAGGTGGTGATGTCCTCGGCGTCGTCGTCGTCGTACCGCACCGCCTTGACCGACAGGGCGTAGGGATCGGTGGACGGGAAGTTGTGGTGGAAGGAGGTCTCGTCGGCGGACGCGCAGACCAGGGTGACGCCGCTGTCGAACGCGTGCGCCATCGCCTGGTGGGCGTATCCGCTGTGTCCCAGGGTCCCCGACGCCGCCTGGATGACGTGCGCGCCGCTGTCCGTGGCGAAGATCACGCCGCTGGCGAAGTTGTCCCCATCCATGATGAACGCGTCGCCCGTGCGCACGGACATCACCATGCAGTTGGGGCACACGCCGATGACCCCGCCGTCGTTGCCCTCGCCGCAGGACGTCTCGGCCTCGAACGTGCCGTGGTTGTACCGGGTGTCGTCGTAGGGATCGTTGTCGTTCCAGTGGAAATCCCACCCGCTGATGTCGTCCACGTACCCGTTGCCGTCGTCGTCCTCGCCGTTGGCGAACACCTCGTTGTGGATCAGATCCGACGCGTCGAGGTGGTGGTCGGCCACGTCCACCCCGTCGGTGATGTCCACGCGCGGGTCCACGGCATAGTCGTCGACGGTGAACACGCCGTCGCCGTCCAGATCCCACACCCCCTCGGTGGCGACCCCATCCGCGTCCTGGGGCTCGAGCAGCTCGCTGCGGTTGAGGTAGTGCTTGCGCCGGGTGTCGGTGTCGTCCCACTTGATGCCGCTGTCGAGGACCGCGATGACCACGTCCGTGCTGCCCGTGGTGATCCCCCAGGCCACGTCCGCGGCGATGCCGCTGCCCAGCTCCAGCTCGGGCTCGCGCACCAGGGGGTAGGCGTCGTCCACGTAGGACACGTAGTTCCAGCGCCCGTCGAGGTCGGAGGGGCAGTCCTCGTCGAGGTGGGTGACTGCGCAGTCGGGATACAGCGGCAGGGGCAGCTCCGCCCGGAGCGCGCCCGGGGCCCCGATCACGGCGATCGTGAAGATCGAGAGGACGGCAAGGCGACGCGCTGATGTTGCTCCTACACCCATGGACGGCCTCCTCGGCTCGTTGCCGCAACGGTAGCACTGCGACCAGGGGGTGACCAGCGAGGGGGCAGCGAGAGCTGAACGGATGTTCAGTCACCAGAACAAAAAGAAATCCTTCTCAGCGGGCGGATGAGGGGGGAGGGGGGGCCGCCATCACCAACAGGTGCGCTGAGAAGGATATTCTTGGTTCCTCGCTTCCAGGCGGATGAGGGGGAGGGGGGCCGCCTTGCCGTTTGGCTCGAAAGCTCGGAACTTGCTCCAGGTAATAAGCAACCCATGTGCCAACGCTCAGATCGAACGTTCTTTTTTTTCGATCTTTCTGGCAACCCCCTGTTTTTACGGTGAATAACCGCTCACTTTTTTTCTCACGAGGGATTGCGAGCGAGAGTCCTGTTCCGAGGGTGCGTTCATTCTGAAACGAAAAAACGAGAAAAACGAAAATAACCTGATTCAGTTGGTTTCATCCTGAAACCGGGCGGCTCATTTCGACGATCGAACGTACGACAGGGTGCTGTGATCGCCCGTTGCGTAAGCGGTCACGCGCGGGCAATATAGCGCCGCGAACGGACACGACCATGAGCATCCAAGAGCCCGAGAAGACCCGCATCACCAGCGCCGACGGCACCAGCCTGCGCATCCTGACCTGGTCCGAGAGGGAGGACGCACGCGCCCGCGTGCTCTTCATCCACGGCTGGGCCGAGCACGCCGAGCGGTACGCCCTGCCGGCGGCCTTCCTGGTCCCGCGCGGCTACGACTGCTACGCCGCAGACGTCCGCGGCCACGGCCACAGTGGCGGCCGGCGCGGCTACATCGACCGCTACGAGGACTACCTCGACGACGTCCACGCCGTGGTCGAGTGGCTCAAGCCCCGCAGCGACAAGCCGCTGATCCTGGTGGGCCACAGCCAGGGTGGGCTGGTGGTGACCCGCTACGTCCAGAGACGCCCGGGCGCCCGGGACCTCGACGCCTTCGTGCTGTCGTGCCCGTTCTTCGGCCTGGCCATGCCGGTCCCCTCGGTCAAGCGAGTGGCCGGCAACATCATGTCCGCCCTGGTCCCGGCCTTTGCCATGGACGCGGGCCTGGACACCAGCGGCCTGAGCAAGGACGAGGAGATGGTGCGCGCCTACGAAGAGGATCCGCTGATCTTCTCCAAGGCCTGCGCACGCTGGTTCACCGAGACCACCACGGCCCAGGACCAGGTCATGGCCGAGGCCGGCCGTCTCCGCCTGCCCGTGCTGGTCATGCACGGCGACGACGATCCCATCGCCAACCCCTCGGTCACCCGGGCGTTCCACGAGCGCTGCGACAGCCCCGACAAGACCCTGAAGATCTACCCCGGCCTGCGCCACGAGATCTTCAACGAGGTCGAGCGCGAGAGCGTGTACGCCGACCTGGCCGACTGGCTCGACGAACGTTTCTGAAGCCCCCAGAGAGTCCGACCATGAGCAACGATCCCCATTCCTTCGACAAGGTCGCCACCCAGGTGAGCTACGTGGAACTGGAGCACGACATGCTCCAGCGCTGGGAGGAGGGCCGCACCTTCGACCAGCTCCGCGCCAAGATCGCCGGCGGGCCCCGCTGGTCCTTCCTCGACGGCCCCATCACCGCCAACAATCCCATGGGGGTGCACCACGCCTGGGGCCGCACCCTCAAGGACACCTTCCAGCGCTACCACGCCATGTTGGGCCACGATCAGCGCTTCCAGAACGGCTTCGACTGCCAGGGGCTGTGGGTCGAGGTGGAGGTGGAGAAGGAGTTCGGTTTCGAGACGAAACGGGACATCGAGGCGTTCGGCCTCGACAAGTTCGTCGAGGCCTGCAAGGAGCGCGTGCGGCGCTTCTCCAGGGTGCAGACCGAGCAGTCCGTCCGGCTGGGCTACTGGATGGACTGGGACAACTCCTACTTCACGATGACCGACGAGAACAACTACACGATCTGGTCGTTCCTCAAGAAGTGTCACGACCGCAACTTCATCTACAAGGGCGTGGACGTGATGCCCTGGTGCCCCCGCTGCGGCGTGGGCCTGTCCCAGATGGAGATGCACGAGGGCTACGCGGTCACCGCCCACCGGGCCGTGTTCGTGCGCATGCCCATCCGCGGGCGCGACCGCGAGTACTTCCTGGTCTGGACGACCACCCCGTGGACCCTGACGTCCAACGTGGGCCTGTCGGTCCACCCGGACCTGCCCTACGCCCGCGTGCGCTGCGGCGACGAGGTGTACTACCTCGCCGAGGGCACCCTGGAGTTCAAGCGCCTCGAGGACGAGTACCGCGAGGGGCACAAGAAGGGCGCCTGGGTCAAGGGCGTGCCCAAGCTCAAGAGCCCCGCCGACTTCTTCCGCGCCCGCGGCGGCTTCGAGGTCGAGGAGGTGGTCAAGGGCGAGACGCTGCTGGGCATCGAGTACGACGGCCCGTTCGACGATCTGCCCGCCCAGTCCGTGCCGGGCGGCACGCCGTGGCCCGACGAGAAGATGGCGGCCGAGGGCGCGACCGGCATCAGCTGCCACCGGGTCATCCCCTGGGACGAGGTCAGCGACAGCGACGGCACCGGGATCGTCCACACCGCTCCTGGCTGCGGCAAGGAGGACCACGAGCTCGCCGTCGAACACGGCCTGGTGGCCATCGCGCCGCTCGACGAGTCGGGCCGGTACGTGGACGGCTTCGGCGAGTTCACGGGCCGTTCGGTGCTCGACCACGAGACCACCGATCGGATCATGGAGCACCTGCGCTCCACCGGGCACATGCTCGAGATCGAGCAGTACCCCCACTCCTACCCTCACTGCTGGCGATGCCACACCGAGCTGCTCTTCCGCGAGGTGGAGGAGTGGTACATCGACATGTCGTGGCGCGAGGAGATCAAGGAGCAGGTCCACAAGATCCGCTGGATCCCCGGGTACGGCAAGGACCGCGAGCTCGAGTGGCTCGACAACATGCGCGACTGGATGATCTCCAAGAAGCGCTACTGGGGCCTGGCCCTGCCCATCTGGCACTGCGAGTGTGGGTGGTTCGACGTCATCGGCAGCCGCGAGGAGCTGGCCGAGCGCGCCGTCGAGGGCTGGGACGACTTCGAGGGCAACTCCCCCCACCGCCCGTGGGTGGACGCGGTCAAGGTGGAATGTCCCGAGTGCAACGCGAAGGTGTCGCGCATCGAGGACGTGGGCAACCCCTGGCTCGACGCCGGGATCGTCCCCTACTCCACCGTCCACTACAACACCGACCCCGAGTACTGGGCCAAGTGGATCCCCGCGGATCTGGTCCTGGAGTGCTTCCCCGGCCAGTTCCGCAACTGGTTCTACGCCCTGCTGTCGATGTCCGCGATGATGGAGCGCATCCCCCCGTTCAAGACCCTGCTCGGCCACGCCCTGGTGCGCGACGAGAAGGGCGCGGAGATGCACAAGAGCACCGGCAACGCCATCTGGTTCGACGACGCCGCCGAGAAGATGGGCGTCGACGTGATGCGCTGGATCTACTGCGGCCAGAACCCCACGTCGAACCTCAACTTCGGCTACGGCGTGGGCGACCAGGTGCGACGCCGCACCATGAACACCCTGTGGAACGTGTACGCGTTCCTGTGCAACTACGCCCGCCTCGACGGGTTCGACCCGGCGGCCGAGCGCGTCCCCATGGACCAGCGCCCCGATATCGACCGCTGGCTGCTGAGCAACCTGCAGATCCTCATCCGTGACGCGCGCGAGGACTACGAGAACTACAACGCCCGCGGTGTGGTCCACGCCGGCGAGAAGTTCATCGACGACCTCTCCAACTGGTACGTGCGCCGCAACCGCCGCCGGTTCTGGCGTGGCGCCGGTGAGGACGATGTCGACAAGCTCGCCGCCTACCAGACCCTGTACGACTCGTTGCTGACCCTGCTCGAGGTGACGGCGCCGATCATCCCGTTCGTCACGGACCACATGTACCGCAACCTCACCCCGGCCGACGGACAGCAGTGGCCCACCTCCATCCACCTGCGCGACTTCCCCGAGGTGGACGAGGCGCTGCTGGACGAGGATCTGTCGTTCGCCATGGACCAGGTGGTCAAGGTGGTCTCGCAGGCCCTGGCCCTGCGCAAGACCCGCAACATGCGCGTGCGCCAGCCCCTGGCCAGGCTCACCGTGGCCCCGGCCGACGACCGCACCGCCGCGGCCATCCGCCAGTTCGAGGACGTCATCTCCGCCGAGCTGAACGTCAAGATCGTGGAGATGATCGACAGCGCCGACGACCTGGTCAGCTACGAGGTCAAGCCCAACTTCAAGGCCCTGGGCCGCCGCCTCGGCAAGATGACGCCCCGCGTCGCCGCGGCCATCGCCGAGCTCGACCCCAACGCCCTGCGCGACACCGCCGGCGAGGCCGTCCGCGTCACCGTGGACGACGCCGTCTACGAGGTCGAGCCCGACGAGTACACCCTCGCCGCGGTCACGCCCGATCACATCGCCGTCAGCGAGACCCCCAACGCCACGCTCGCCCTGGACGTGGCCATGACCGACGCGCTCCTCGTCGAGGGCCTCGCCCGCGACGTGGTCCGCCACGTGCAGCAGCTGCGCAAGGACCGCGACCTGGAGATGGAAGACCGCATCCACCTCCGCTGGGCCGCCGCGGACGGCCCCCTCGCCCAGGCCTTCGACGACTGGGCCGAGTACATCGCCGCCGAGACCCTCGCCCTCGACGTCACCCGCGCCGATGAGCTGCCCGACGGAAAGCAGGCCAAGCTCGCCGGCCACGCCATGGGGATCGACCTCGACAGGGCCTGATCGGCGCTGCAGACCCGTGACCCGATTGGCCCCATCGTCCACAGATCCTGTAAACTCCCCTATCGAGCCTCAGCGCCCCTGGACAAGGCGCTCGACCGACATCACGGGGGCTCGACGAGACATATGGCACCCAACGACGAAGAACTGGAACGTCTGGACCGCTGCTTCCTGTGCTCCCTCGACAGCATTCGCAGCGTGACCTTCGCCTCCTCGTTGACCATCGGGCGGCACCCCGACAACGACCTGGTGATCGATCACCCCATGGTCAGCAGCTGGCACGCGGTCATCGAATGGGACGGCGAGCGATGGCGACTCGGCGACCAGGGGTCGTCCAACGGCACCTCGGTCAACGACAAGCGGGTACGCGGTCGCACGGCCGTCAAGGCCGGTGACGTGGTGAGGTTCGCCGGCGTGTCGCGCTGGAAGGTGGAGACCCTGGTGGATCCCACGGGCAGCGCCTCCTTCGGCGTCACCCAGCGCGCCGCCGAGCGCCCCTGGGACACGGACTTCCACATCCACCTGACCTTCACCGGCCCCGACACCGGCACCATCCGGCTCGTGCACGAGCGCGGTGACTGGAGCGTGACCACGGGGCAGCGGTTCCTGCTGCTGCACGTGCTGTGCTCGGCCGCGGGCGACTGGGTGGAGGACGAGGATCTCAAGGTGCGCCTGTGGGGCCGCCAGGGTGCGAGCCAGGTGGACCCGTCCTCCCTGCACAAGCTCATCCACGACACGCGCCAGATGCTGCTGGCGCGCGATCTGAACGGCTGGCTGATCGAGAAGGCGCGCGGACGCACCCGCATCAACCTGCCCGCCGAGCAGATACACGTGGAACCCGGCCGCTGATCGCGGCACGCGCGCCCCTCCCGTAAGAGGCTCGTAAGACAATTTCCCTCCCTGCGGCAGTATCCTGTTCTTGGATCGGGAGTCGTTTCGGCTCCGACGGTCCAGCCCCCCCCGGGGCTCGACGACGACACGAGTCACGAGGGGGGGGGGACGCACTCGCTTTTTCACCAAGAGCCAAGGAATGGGCCGGGGGGAGGGGCCCGTACGCGGTGCCTGGTCCGAGGGGCGTGTGGTAGACTGAACAAAAGTTCAGTCTACCCGGGTCCGCCATGCTCGCCCTTCGCACCGTCCCCGACCTCCAGACCCGCATCGACCGGCTGGGCTCCGAGGCTCGCTTCGAGATCAGCTCGACCACCGAGTCGCCCTGCGCGAAGGGGCACGCCCAGCAGGGCGCGGTGTACCACGCGGCGTGTGGCGGCGGCCGCACGGTCCCGCTGCTCAAGACCCTGCTGACCAGTCACTGCACCCGGGGTTGCGGCTACTGCGCGATACGGGCTCCCCGCGGCATCCACCGGACCACCGCCACCCCCGACGAGATGGCCCGCGCCTTCGACGACATGCTGCGCAAGGGCCTCGTGCGGGGCATCTTCCTCTCCTCGGGCATCCACCCCGACGGCGTCACGGCCATGGACCGGCTGCTGGACACGGCGGACCTGCTCCGACGGCGCCATCGTTTCGGCGGCTACCTGCATCTGAAGGTCCTGCCCGGAGCCGAGGAGGCCCAGGTGGAGCAGGCCGCGCGCCTGGCCAGCCGGATCTCGGTGAACCTGGAGGCGCCGTCCCGCCAGCGGCTGCGTACCCTCGCGCCGGGCAAGAGCCGCGCGCGCCTGCTGCGCACCCAGGTGGACTCCCTGACGCGGCTCGCTCGCAACGGCCTGGCCCCGCCCGGCGGCTGGACCACGCAGTTCGTGGTGGGCCCGGCCGGGGAGAGCGACTCGGAGCTACTGGATCTCAGCCAGACCCTGTACCGCACCCGCGGCCTGCGGCGCGCGTACTACGCCCGGTTCGAGCCGGTGACCGACACGCCGCTGCAGCACGAGGCCGAGACGCCGACGATCCGCCAGCACCGCATCTACCAGGCCGATCACCTGCTCCGTTTCTATGGGTTCGGGGCCGAGGAGCTGCTCTTCGACGATCGCGGTCGCCTGGACGCCGCGCAGGATCCCAAGACCGCCTGGGCCCGGGCGCACCCGGATCGTTTTCCCGTGGAGGTCAACCGCGCCGAGCCGGCCCAGCTGCTGCGCGTCCCCGGCCTCGGCCCGGTCACCGTCCGCCGCATCCTCCATGCCCGGCGCCAGGGGACCATCGACGACGAGCACAAGCTCGAGGCGTTGGGGGTCTCTTCGAAGGCCTGCGCCGGATTCGTGACCCTGGCCGGAAAATTCCTGCCGATTCAGCTGCCGTTGTTCCCCTGACGGGGAGGCGTCGGGCTCCAGCCCACGGTGAACATCACGGTCCGACCGGGGAGCGGGTAGCCGGCGAAGTCGGTCAGCGGCTGCACGGCCACCGCGTCGTCGTCCGGGTTGAGGGGATCCCGCGGCACGGCCTGGAGCCGCTCGTCGGCCAGGTTGCGCAGGTCCACCTCCAGGAAGGGCCAGTCCGGTCCTGGCTGCACCCGCAGCGAGATGCCGTGCAAGGTACGCGGGGCCGAGAGGTACCAGTTCGTGGCGTCCCAGTAGTTGCCGCTGGTGTGGCTCAGGTCGTACCCCAGCCGCACCCGCGTGCCCCACCGCACCGCGGCCTCGGCCCAGACCTCCCAACGGGGTACGCCCGGCAGCTGGCGACCGTGGTACGCCTCGCGCGGATCCAGGTTGACGCTGTCCATCCAGGTGACCGTGGCGGACAGGTCCACGGCGTCGAACAGGCCGAGGTGGCCGCTGCCCTCGATCCCGCCGACGCGGGCCTCACCGAAGTTGGTGGGGATCTGGGTGCGCTGGGAGTTCTGCACGTACACGATGGCGTCCCAGGTGTGGCGCCAGAAGTACGACGCAGAGAGGTCACCCACCAACCATCCCCCGGCCGGGCTGGCCAGGCGCGCGCCCACGTCCCAGGCCACACCCCACTCCGGCACGAGCTCGCTGTTGCCGATGACCGCGCCGCGATCACCAAAAAGCTCGGTGAAGTCCGGGGGCCGGAAGGTGCGGCCGACGTTGGCCTTGAACGCCAGGGCGTCCACGGGCCGGATCAGCAGCCCCAGCTGGGGCGTGAACGACGCCGCGTGCCGCTCGCCCTCGGGCGCAACCGCCTCGTCGCCGAAGGGCACGCTGCCCAGCATCCGGTTGTCCAGCAGGTGCAGCTGCAGCGTCGGCGAGATGCGGACGCGATCGCCGGCGAGCGAGAAGTCGTCCGAGGCGCTGAGCACCGCGCCCACGCGGCTGCGCACGCCGTCGGTGCTCTCCTCGCGCAGCAGATCCACCGGCCGGTACGTGTCCACGCGCAGCTCGGCCGTGGCCTCGATGGCCTGCCACAGCAGCGGCACCCAGCGCACCGAGACCAGCCCTCCGGCGGCGTTGTGCAGGTCGCGGCTGTCCTGCTGGCCGGTGCCCAGCTCCCCCAAGGGATCGCGGTACGCCTCGCGACGCACGCGCCAGGAGACGCGCCCGCGCAGCTTGACGTTGACCCGCGCACGGCCCGACACCTCTGCCAGGAGGGTGTTGCCGAGGACCCCCAACCGGGCGTGCTCGGCCGGATCGTGCCCGATCCCCGCCAGACCCTGGCCGCGGGCGGTGAACACCTCCTGGATCACCAGCTGCAGCGGCCGCCCCCCCACACGCAGCCGCGCGCGGCCGTCGAACTGCGCGAGATCGTTGTTGATCCGCGTGCGGGTGGTGTCGTCGAAGGGGTTGTACACGGTGCCCCGGTCGTCGAAGTACAGGAAGTCCCCCTGCGTGCCCGTACTCTCGACACCCACGAGCAGATCCGCGGGGATCTCGCCCTTCGCCCAGGCCGCCCCGGCCGACGCGGACACGCGCCGCGTCCAGTAGGACCCCCCGGCCAGCTCCAGGCGCGGCGGAGGCAGCTGCCCGGGAGCGGTGACCAGGTTGATCACGCCGCCCATACCGCCGGCCCCCAGGTGGGCCGGAGCGCCGCTGCGATAGACCTCGACGCGCTGGAACGCGTCCAGGGGCAGCTCGTCGAGGTTCACCGCCGATCCGCCGTAGGGGTTGAGGGGCAACCCGTCCACGTACACCTGGACCTGCCGCGCCGAGCTGCCGCGGATGGTCACGGTGCTGAAGTGGCCGAGCCCTCCCAGCCGCTGCAGGTGCACGCCCGCCGCCGAGCCCACCACGTCGGCGAGATCCGCGGACGCCCGCTGGCCCTCGTCCAGCTCGATCACGGTCACCGCGGCGGAGGTGTCCAGCTCCTCGGATTCCTCGGACTCGCGATCGCCCACCACGACCACGGTCTCGTCGGCCGCGCGCACCTCGTCGTCCTCGGCCAGCGCCGGCCCTGCCGCGGCCAGGGCGAGGGCGAACAGCAGCGCGGTGGGGAGTCGGCTGGGCACGCCGAGAGGATACCCCAGGGCTTCCCCGGAGGCGTGCCCAAGCGGTACCCTGGGAGTCGACGGTCCACGGGGGGTGAAGGAGCCGGCATCATGCCCACCCAACCCGTGCTCATCGCCGATCCCGACGTCGCCACCGCCAAGATCATCGAGAAGCACCTCGCCAGGCAGTTCAACGTGGACGTGATGCACGTCCAGCAGAGCCAGCTGGCCATCGCCCTGTTCCGGTCGCGCCAGCCATGGGTCTGCCTGGCCTCGGCCGTCCAGAACCGCCACAACGGGTTCAAGCTCTGCGGCGCGCTGCGCCACCTGCCCGGCGGCGCGCGCTCGACCATGATCGTCTACGGCTCCGCCGGGGACGACATCGACCACCGATCGCTGGCCGAGGAGCACCGCCTCAACACCTGGATCCCCAAGCCCGACGCAAAGATGCTCGCCCGGCTCCTCGAGCCCCACCTGTCCGCCAAGGTCCCCATCAAGGCCGCCGCCGCGGTGCCGAAGTCCTTCTCGCAGAAGTTCGAGCAGTTCTCCGCCCGCACGCCGGGTCAGGAGGACCAGCCCTGGGAGGACCCGGATCCCACGCCCATGGAGGACAAGGACTGGGCCGACCTGATGCGCAGCGACGTCTCGGTCGAGAGCCTCAAGACCGCCATGACCAAGGGCATCCACGTGGGCGGCAGGGTCCGCGATCTGGACGAGGGGGAAAGCCACAAGGACCTGTCCTGGAGCAAACTCGTGCGATCCGAGGTCACGCCGCACACCCTCAAGGCGCTGATGACCAAGGAGATCCGCCTGCTACGCGGCAAGCAGGACAAGGCCGCGACCGAGGACGAGAAGACCTAACCCCCACACTCCACGAGGGGATCCGCGCTGTCGTCGCCGTCGCCCTCGAAGGAGTTGCAGCGGACCTGCCACAGGGTGGGGTAGTCGTCCTCGACGTTCGCCATCCCCTCGCCGACCATGAACAGGGTGCGTCCGTCCACGGAGAACGTGACCGCCTCGCCGTCCTCCTCTGGGGAAGGCGCGAAGCGGGGCGCGTCGTCGAAGGCGTCGGAGAGGCCGCCACCAGCAGGAACGTCGAACACGAGCACGTCCCCGTCGGTGCGCAGCACGAGCCTGCGGCCGCGGGGAGACACGGTGCCGCCGGTGACCGCGTCCTGCTGGGCGTTGAGGGCCACCAGATCCAGCGCCACCACGTGGTCGAGGACGACCGGGTCGTCCTCGGGGCTGGCCCCGGGGGGTACGTCCGGGAAGGCGTACACGTCCGTGACGGTCTCACCCACGCCGGCCTTGGTCACCACGAGCACCTCCCCGGTGACCGGGTGGACCAGGACGGCCTCGGCGTCGCGCGGGCCGTCCGGGTAGACGAACCACAGCTCCTCGCGATCGGCGATCTGCCCTCCCCCGCCCTCGCCCACGTCCGGCTCTGGTAGGCGGTAGATCAGCGCCGCATCACGTTCGCCGTCGTTGTCCCCCACGTCGGCGAGGTGGAGGCAGGTGCAGCCCTGGGCAGGGTCGGGACAGGGACCGGCGGCCAGGTCCTCCCAGTCGCGGTTCTCGGCCCCCAGCACGGCCCAGCTCCCCAGCGACCGGCCCTCCTCGTCGAGCGCCTGCAGCGCGGCGCTGTTGCCGCCGTCGTTGTGTACCCACAGGGTGCCCACGTGGCGGTGGCTCGCGGCCATGCCGGACACCTCGTCGAGGGTGGTGGTGGACAGGGAGCCGCTGGACTGGGCGCCCAGCCAGAACTCGCAGTCGCCGTCGCCGATGCCGGGCACCTCCTCCTCGTCCGGGTCCGGGCAGGCGGCGATCCCCAGCGGCAACAAGAGCAACAGTACGAGGCGCGTCAGCGGCATGGTCGAGGATCGTATCCCACCGGCGCGCCGTCGATCTCCGGTAAAGTGACGACCATGCCCCCTCTGCTCCCCCGTGCCTTGATGGTTGCCCTCGCCGCGGCGGTGGGAATCGCCGCGTGCAGATCGCAACCCGCCGGGCCGCCGCCACCGCCGCCACCGCCTCCGGAGACGGCGGATCCCTGTCAGCTCATCGAGGGCACGCAATACCGCGAGCTGCCGCGACGGATGAACGGCAACCAGTTCGATCCCTCCGGCGTCGTCGTGCTGGGCGGCGCGGCGTGGCTGATCAACGACCGTGAGGGTCGCGAGAACGTGCCCGAAGGGGGCACAGGGGTGTACCGCCTGGACCTGGACACGGGGGGGGTGGAGCACGTGCCGGTGCCGGGATTCGACCGGATCTCGCGCAAGTTCGAGGGGCTGGCGTGGGACGGCCGCGAGATGCACGCCATCGGCAACGTGGGCAACCGCGAGGCCAACACCTTCCTGGTCAGCTTCGATCTGGATCCGCAGACCTGGCGACCGACGGGCGACGCCCGCTACCACGACCTGGCCGGCGCGCTGGGGGAGATCACCGGGCACGGACGGGAGCCGTGGAAGCACGGCATCAAGGTCGAGGCCCTGGCCGCCCTCGAGCCGGGGGTGCTGCTGATCGGCCTGCGCCGGATGGGCGACGACGGAGAGGCCCGACGGGCCTACCGCGCCGTCGTCCCCGCGGCGGGCGAGCCGGTGCAGCGGCTGCAGCTGGAGCCGGTGAGCGCATTCGACGACGCGGACCTGGGCACGGCGGCGGGGGGCGCTGGCGGAAAGTGGACCATGCATCGGGAGCTCGCCGGCCTCGCCGAGCCCGAATGCGGCGCTGTCCTGGCCGTCGCCTCGGCCGAGTTCGAGCAGGGCGACACCTGGGAGTTCCTGTCCAACAGCCTGCTCCGCTGGGAGGTCGGTTCGGGATCCGTCACACGGATATGCACCTTCGACGAGGGGCTGAAGGTCGAGGGGGTGGCCGTGGCCGCCGCTTCCGACGCCTGCGCCGACACCACCCTCGTGTTGCTGTACGACAACGACTCGGCCGCCCCGGGCGGCTACAAGGTGGTCCGCGGGCTGGATCTGGCCGACGCCCCCCCCTGATGCCCCTCCCGGCCGGGCGAAGATCGGCCCCCTGCGAGCAATCGAGACAGATTTGTGTCAGGATCCGCTGCGGCGAAACGTATCGATGAATAGGGCCTTTTCGCGACACGCATACTGGAGACGCCGATGAATCCTTCGCCACCCCCCCGATTCCTTGTCTTGATCGCCATCCTCCCGCTGGTCCTCGCCGTGGGTTGTGACTCCAACGGCGACGCCGGCTCCGAGGAGCTGTACATCAACGAGTTCATGGCCGACAACGAGTCCGCCATCCCCGACGAGTACGGCCTGTACTCGGACTGGATCGAGCTGTACAACGCCGGCGACGAGTCGCTGTCCCTCGACGGCTACTTCATCACCGACAGCCTCAAGGCCCAGACCCAGTGGGCGGTCCCCGCCTCCCTCGAGATCGAGGCGGGCGGCTACCTCGTGCTGTGGGCCAGCGGGGACTCCAACCAGGGGGACCTGCACCTGCCGTTCAAGCTGTCCAAGGGCGGCGAGGAGATCGGCCTGTTCATCGTCACCGACGGCGCGGCCGTGCAGGTCGACGCCGTGGCCTACGGAGAGCAGGCCCCCGACGTCGCCGCGGCGCGGGAGACCGACGGCAGCGACATCTGGATCACCGTCTCAGGGGGCACCCCCGGCGCCAGCAACGACTGAGGAGCTTCATGTCAGGCAAGCGATCGGTGGGGCGGATGCTGGCGGGATTGGCCGCCATCGCCGCGCTGATCCTGCTGGCGCTGCTGCTACCCCGCTGGGGCGAGCTGCGGCTGCGCGCCGTGGTCGAGGCGGGGCAGACCTTCAACCTCGCGGCCATCGGCCAGGGATCGTACGAGTGGACCCTGCGCGACGGACGCCCGGCGCGCGGGCAGGGCATCATCCGCCAGCGCGTGCTGCGGTTCGAGCGCAGCGATCTGGTCGAGCTGGAGCTCTTCCCCGAGCTGTCCAACGGCGATCTCGTCACCGATGGTCAGCAGCTGGCCTCGTTCCACTCCCCGCGTACCGTGAGACGCCTCGCCGAGCTCATGGCCCTGCGCGAGTCCATGGGCGCCGAACGCGCCCTGCTCGAGGCAGGCGGCCGGCCCGAGGAGGTGCGGGAGGCCCGCGCCCGGCTGAACCTCGCCGAGGCGGCCCGGGAAGGCGAGCTGCCCCAGCTCGAGCGCATCCGCGCCCTGGCGGAACAGGGGCTCGTCACGGACGCGGAGCTGGAGGCCGCCGAGCTCGACGACCAGATTGCCGCCATGGAGATCGAGCTGGCGCGCGCCGCCCTCGCGGTGACCCGGTCCTCGGCCCGACCCGAAGCCCTCGCCGCCGTGGACGCCGAGATCGCCTCGCTGGACGCCCGCGTAACCGAGCTCGACGGGTTGCTGGACGAGAACCGCATCGAGTGCCCCATCGAGGGCATCCTCGAGATCGGCGGCAACCGCAACGTGCTGCGCGTATACGCCATCGACGACGTCTACCTGCGCATCCCCATCCCCGAGGCGAGCCGCTACCGCGTGCACATCGGCGACGAGGTGCGCTTCCAGACCCCATCGCACCCCCGCAAGACGTTCCTGGGTGATGTGGTGGATCTGGGCGAGAACGCCATCAACCTCAACGGCGCGCAGATCTTCTGGGCCAGCGCGGTCATCGACAACTCCGGGCACGACCTGCGATCGGGCATGACCGGCGTGGTGATGCTGAAGCTCCACGGCGAGGGCGAGGGCATGGCCCGCTCCATGTGGCGCGAACTGCTGGGGGTGTAGGCTC
>CAZLEO010000048.1:162-31208 GCA_964558555.1 uncultured Rickettsiales bacterium
ACAAGCCGAAGCCGCCGCCGGACAAGAAGCCGCCGCCGCCGGACAAGCCGAAGCCGAAGCTGGACACCAAGCCGTGGCCGAAGCCGGACACCAAGCCGTGGCCGCCCGACAAGGGCGTCACCTGTCCGTCCAAGTGCGCCAACGGCTGCTCCGGTGGGACCTGTCGAATGTACTGCTACTCCGGCAAGTGCGAGTGCCCGGCGGGGTTCAAGTGCAAGATCACCTGCGCGGTGGGCGGCTGCAAGGGCCCGGTGGACTGCTCCAAGGCCAAGGCGTGCGACATCGACTGCGCCATCTCGGCCTGCAACGGCGGCATCATCTGCGGCAAGGGGAGCTGCGAGATCAACTGCCTCATCGACAGCTGCAAGGGCAAGATCGACTGCAGCCAGTCATGCTCGTGCAAGGTCGGCTGCTCGTCCACGTCGTGCAAGGCGGGCATCGCCTGCCCGGCCAAGTGCAAGGGCAAGTGCGAGTACTTCGACAACTGCGGCTCCTGCCCCTAGAGGCCTGCCCCGGGCGAGCCTTTTTGGCATCCTGGCATTTCGGCGTTCTGGCACTCTGGCATTCGGCGGCGGAAATCCGCCGCTACCGCGCGGCCAGCGCCCCCAGCAACAGGTCAACCTGCGCCTGCTCGAAGCCCAGGGCCTGGCCCACCCTGTCCACCATGGCCCGCTCCTGCGGTGAGATCTTGTGGTCCGCCATGATGGCCCGGGCCAGCTCGCTGATGAGCGCCTCGGCCGAAGCCACAGACTCGACCTTGCTCACCATTTGCACCGGGTCGTCGTCCAGGTTCAGCGACCGCGCCAGCTTGCGCTGGTCGCCTCGCAGCCCGTAGCGATCCATCAGCCCCTCGAGGAAGTCATGCTCCTCGTCGGTGATCTGGGCGTCGCTGATGATTGAGAGCCCCACAATCCTGCAGATCAATACACTGTCCGGAATGTCCATGGGCTCCAGCCTACAGACCATTCCGTCGTTCTGTCATTTTGTCATTTCGTCGTTCTGTCATTCGGCGGCGGCGCCGCCGCCGCGCCGCCTTGAAACCCGCCCCCCCCCGGGTCAGCCACCGCAAGGCGCCCCCCCCCCCCTGTTGTGTGTTTTTTTTTTTTTTTTTTTGGGGGGTGGGGGGGGGGGGCCCCCCCCCCCCCCCCGCTACTTCTTCATCCCCTCCACCGCGATGGTCAGCCAGATCTCGTCGCCCACCGCGCCCTTGGCGCCCTTGATCTTGTGGTCTGACAGCTTGACCGAGAAGCTGCCCTCGAAGCCGATGCGCTTGTTGCCCCACGGGTCCTTGCCCTTGCCCACGAGCTTCATCGGCACGGTCACCGTGCGGGTCACGCCGTGCAGCGAGAGCTTGCCGGTGACCTTGGCGCCGCCCGCCATCTTCTTCACCTTGGTGCTCTTGAAGCTGATCTTCGGGTACTGCTTGGCGTTGAGGAAGTCTGCGGCCTGCAGGTGCTGATCGCGCTTCTTGTTGGCGGTGTAGATGCTGGCGGTCTCGATCTCGATGGACACGGAGCTCTTGCCCGGCTTCTTTTCGTCCACCGTCAGGCTGCCCGACACCTTGCGGAACAGGCCGTAGGTGTAGCCGGCGCCGAAGTGCAGCGCCTTGAACACGGCGGTGCTGTGTACCGGATCCACCTTGTAGGTGTCGCCGGCGCGGGCCACGCCGGGGGCCGCCAGGCAGAAGGTGAGCGCGAGGGTGGTCATCAGGTTGCGGGTGTTCATGATCGTTCTCCTGTACAGGGTTAAATGTGAATCAGTCGTATCCGTAGTCATCGTCCGGGTCCTCGGCGCCGGCGGCTCCTGCTTCCGCCGCCGGGGTGTCGCCGAAGTAGCTCATGGCCGCCGGCACCGCCGCCCCCACCAGGGGCAGCGCGGCCAGGGTCAGCGCCGCCGCCAGAGTGGCCACACGACCGGCGCGTTGCAGCGCGTCCGTGCCCAGCAGCAGCAGCGGCAGCGGCGCCAGAACCAGCAGGATCATGCTGGCGGGCGGCAGCTCGCCGTAGAACATGGCCGCCGCCCAGTGGCTCACCACCACCAGCGACAGCAGCGGCGCGGCGGCCCGCAGCAGCGGGCGAGCGGGCAGCAGCCAGCTGGCCAGAAACACCACGCCGAGGCCGGCGGCCAGCGGGCCGAGCAGCCGGGCCGTGAACGCCAGGGCGCCCATGACCACCACGCCGCTCGATCCGGCCACGAGCACCGCCAGGCCGAGGGGCGCCGCGGGCCCGCGGGCCCGTCGCAGCAGCCGGTCGAAGCCGAGCCAGACCGCCATCATCGCCACGGTGACCAGGGCCAGGTGCGCCGCGTACCGGCCGGTGGACCATTGCTGGGGCGCGGCCAGCGGCGAGAGCACCACCCAGGCGGCGCCCGCCGAGGCCAGCAGCCGCACCAGCGGCGCCATCCGCGGCGAGAGGGGCGCCAGCGCCAGCAGCAGCGCGATGGCCCCCGCGCCGAGGCAGATGGTGAGCAGCCCGCCCTCAATCCCGATCCCGGGCCCTCCCTGCAGGCCGATGTGCCCGGCGACGTAAGCCAGGCCCGGGGCCAGCGCCCCTGCCACGGCCGATGTGCGGTCCTCGGCATCGTCGCTGCCCAGGCGCCACGCCAGCGCCATGACGATGGCCGCGATGGCCGCGGGTGCGGCGGCGGTCCAGATGATCATGGTCTGCAACATGGTGGCCTCCAGTCTCCGGGCAAATGGTCTGAGGGGACGCTGCGGGCGTTACGCCGCGATCATGGGCAGCCGCTCGCGCCCGTGGGGTTGCTCCAGGTCGAGCGCCGGCCCCGCGGGCACCACGCGCGATGGGTTGATGCTGGTGTGGCTCCAGTAGTAGTGGGTGCGGATGTGGTCCATCCGGGTGGTGGAGGCCACGCCAGGCAGCTGGTAGAGCTCGCGGGTGTAGGCCCACAGGTTCGGGTAGTCCACCAGCCGGCGGATGTTGCACTTGAAGTGGCCGTGGTACACGGCGTCGAAGCGCACCAGCGTGGTGAACAGGCGGATGTCCGCCTCGGTCAGCCGGCTGCCCACCAGGAAGCGCTGCCGCTCCAGCCGCGTCTCCAGCTGGTCCAGGGTCTCGAACAGCGAGGTGACCGCCTCGTCGTAGGCCTCCTGGGTGGTGGCAAAGCCGGCGCGGTACACGCCGTTGTTCACCGTGTCGTAGATCAGGCCGTTGACGCCATCGATCTCCCGGGCCAGGTGCTCGGGGTACAGGTCAGGCGCCTCGGGGTCGCCGAAGGGCGCCATGGGACCGTTGAAGAAGCGGATGATCTCTGCTGACTCGTTGTTGACGATGGTGTCCTGCTGCTTGTCCCACAGCACCGGCACCGTGACGCGGCCGGTGTAGCCGTAGTCGGCCGCGGTGTACACCTGGTGCAGCTGCCGGGCGCTGTTGATGGGATCCTGCGTGGCGCCGGGGTAGCTGGAAAACTCCCACCCCTCATCACCCATGTGTGGATCCACCACCGAGACCGATACGGCGCGGGTCAGCCCCTTGAGCTGGCGCACGATGAGGGTGCGGTGGGCCCATGGGCAGGCGTAGGAGACGTAGAGGTGGTAGCGGCCAGGAGCGGCGGGGAAGGGGCCATCGCCCTCCGACGGGGTCATTTGATGCCTGAAGGCGCTCGGCTTGCGTTTGAATCGTCCGCCTGATTCCGAGGTGTCATACCAGCGGTCCTGCCATTTTCCGTCCACAAGAAGTCCCATGGGTCGTTGCTCCGTTTGTTTCGACTACTTAATTTAGTGCACTATTCATCGTTGACAATGTCGGTGTTCGTTCAAAGACTGTTGACGGGAAGTTGACAATGATCGCCAAAGAAACCTTGCCAAGGATGGTGGTCTTCGCCGCCGTGGTGGATGAAGGGAGCCTCAGCGGGGCGGCCCGCCGGATAGGGCTGACCCGCTCGGCGGTCAGCCGTCAGCTGGCCGTGCTGGAGCAGCAGCTGGCGGTGCGGCTGCTCAACCGAACCACCCGAAGCCTGAGCCTCACCGAGGCGGGGCAAGCGTTCTATCGCTCCTGCGTGCGCATCCGGGAGGAGGCCGAGGCCGCCGAGCGCTCCGTGCGCTCCCTGGCTGAACATCCGGTTGGCACGCTGCGGGTCACCGCGCCGGTCATCGGCCATCGCCTGATCATGCCCGTGGTCAGCGCGTACCTGGGCCAGTACCCGGACGTGCGCCTGGACATCACCTTCGACGACCGCTACGTGGATCTGGTGGGCGAGGGGTACGACGTGGGCGTGCGCATCGGCAGGCCCGCGGACTCGTCCCTCGTGGCGCGGCAGCTGATGCCGGTGGAGCATGTGGTGGTGGCCGCGCCCGATTACCTCGAACGTCGCGGCGTGCCGCTCGCGCCGTCCGATCTGGCTGACCATGACTGGATCGCCTACAGCCTGATCAGCGCGCCGAACCGGTTGACCCTGCGCAGGCTGAGCGACGGGGAGCCCGCCTCGGTGCGCCTGAACAGCCGGCTGATGGTCAACGGCGGACCCGCCACCCGCGATGCCCTGCTGGCCGGGCTGGGCCTGGCCTCCATGCCGGCCTTTTTCCTGTCAGAGGAGCTGCAGACCGGGCGACTGCTCAAGGTGCTGCAGGATCACCAGGTGGATCCTTCGCGGCTGTACGCGGTGTTCCCGCACCGGCAGCACCTGCCCACAAAGGTGCGCGCCTTCGTGGACCTGCTGGTCAGCCTGCTGGGCAAGATTTGATCTCCTCCAGGTCGACCCACCGCTCGCTGCCTGCCGCGAGGTAGATCGCCTCGAGGATGCGGCAGTGCGCCGCCGCCTCGTCCGGGCTCACCAGCGGCGCGGCGCTGTCGCCGCCGATGGCAGCGAAGAAGTGATCCAGCGCGGCGCCGGCCCGGGGCTCCACCGGATCTGGCAGCGGCGCGTCCAGCACGCCGGGCGGGTCCACGCGCAGGGCGCCGCCTTCGGCCACGGCCGCGCCGGCGCTGCCGAAGGCCTCGATCACCAGCGGGCCGCCATGCTCGCACCAGCCCGCGGCCACCGACGCGATGACGCCGCTGTCGAACCGCAGCATGGCTTCGCCCCACGGATCCACCCGGCCGGCGTGGCGCGGCGGCTGGACATGGGCGGTCACCGACACCACCGGTGAGTCGGCCACCAGCGACAGCAGGTCCACCAGGTGCACCCCCAGGTCGCCCAGCGCCCCCCAGCCGGCGCGGGCGGGGTCGAGCATCCAGGCGTGCTCGCGGAAGATGCCGCCCGGCAAGCCGCCGTGGGTGAAGCGGCCCCGCAGCCGCACCAGCTCTCCGATGCGGCCCCTGCGCACCAGGTCGGCCAGGGCCAGGTGGGCGGGCACCTCGCGCAGGTGATAGCCGGCGTGGAACAGGGCCGCGCGCCCGCGCAGCAGCTCCGCCGCCTCCTGCGCCGCCGCCGCGGTCACGCCCAGGGGCTTTTCCACGTACAGGTGCTTGTGCGTGGGGGCCGCGTCGCGGATCAGCTCCACATGCAGGTCCGTCTCGCTCATCACCACCACGGCGTCCACGGTGGGGTCGGCCCAGATGGCCCCGGCCTGATCCACCTGGCGCGCCTGCAGCGCCTCGGCCCACCGCGCGGCGAGGTCGGCCGACGGATCCCACACGGCGCAGCAGGTCACGTCAGGGCGCGCGCTCATCACCGCGGCCGCGTCGTGCACATGAATGTGGGCGCAGCCCGCCAGCGCCACCTGCAGCGGCATCAGTACAGCGCTCCGAGCAGGCGCCCGCTCAGCTCCTCGGCGGCCTGACCCAGGGTGTCGCGCCAGGCGTCCATCCAGGTCTCCAGGCGGCGGCGGGTCTCGGCGTCGCCCAGCAGCTCGCCCTCGGGCAGCAGGCCGCACTGGGCCGCTGCCAGCAGGATCGGCCCGAGGGCCGCCTCCGGGTCGCGGGCCTGGGCCGGGATCTCCGAGAGCATGCCCGCGGGGTCGTCGGTCAGGCATGTGGCGGCGAACAGGTGAGCCACCAGCTGGCCGCTCAGCCGTAGGGCGCGGCGGGCGTGGGCGTCCGGCTCGCGGCGGGTCATCTCCCAGAAGGCGCGGGCCAGGTACGGGCCCACCACGTCCATGCCCTGGGCCAGGTAGCTGTTGCACACCACCCGGCAGATGCCGGGGGTGGACAGGTGACGCGCCACATGCTGCCAGCGGAACGGCGGGTAGGGGCGGGTGGGCGTGAGCAGATCGGTCAGGGGAGTCTGCGCCAGCAGCCGGAGCAGCAGGGTCTGCTGCGCGGCGGTCATCTCGGTGGAGAGCCACCGCACCTGCTTGACCGTCTCGCGCACCCGCCGAAGCGTGGGCCAGGCGGTGAGCCGGGCCGGCGGCTGCATGCCGCGGTAGACCCGGTTGCCGGCCCAGTAGTCCACCTCCACGTCGGCGCGCTGAATATGGAACAGCTCGCGCAGCAGGGCGTGGCGGTTGAGCAGGTCCGCCACGCTGGCCGGGCCCGGGCCGTCGATGCACTGCATGGCGAAGGTCTCGAGCTGCTCCAGCCCCCGGGGGCCCACGCGCCAGCCGTGGCCCACCGGGTGGCTCAAAAAGAGCAAGTTCTGGGCGCCCACGGCCAGCTCCAGCAGCCGCGCGCCGAGCTGAAACGGCGGGGGGGCTGGCCATAGCTCCGCCACGGTGGCCCGGCAGGCGAGCTCGATGGCTTGCACCTCCTGCATCAGCGCGTCTCGCTCTCCGAGCCCCGGCAGCTGCGGGCTCCCCGCGTCCAGGTGCGCCTGCTCCAGCGGCAAGTAGGCGAGCTTGAGCAGCTCGAGGTCCTCGGCGTCCAGCGGGGCGTTGATGTGCACCTCGCCGCCGGACACCAGGGGGTAGAGGAAGCCTCCGAGGAAGCGCTGGACGGGATCGAGGTCGGCGGCCACGGCCTAGCTCTCCGCCGGGCCTTCGTCCTCCCCGGGGCCCTCGAGCTTGTACCCCCACAGCGGGAAGAGGCCGGGGGGATCGTTGAGCAGCTGCGGGCGGGTGGCCTCGGCGGGCAAGGTCACCTGCCCCGTGGTCGGCCCGTGCAGCGGCACGTCGGCCAGGGCGCGGCGGGACAGCGGCGCGAAGGCGCCCCGGGGCAGGCGCAACGCCACCGGGTTGTCCGGGGAGAAGAAGTGCAGCACCTCCCCGCCGAGCTCCACGTCGCCCTGGCGCTGCAGGTGGTCGAGCAGCACGTCGGGGTGGACCCGGGGGATCAGCTCGAAGCCCAGGGGCGCGAGCACGCCGGGGGCCAGCTCGTAGTGCAGCTCGCCCAGGGGGAAGAACTCGAGGCCCTCCTCGCCCAGCAGGAAGATCTCGTCGCCGGCCAGGGCCAGGCGGGTGCGCTCCAGCACCCGCGGGGGCAGCAGATAGACCAGCTTCTTGAGCTGCTCCACCTGGCGCATGGGGATGCGGCTGGCGGTCACGGCGCGGCGCACGCCGGGCGATGGCACCAGGCGCAGGGGCACCGCCACCCGCTCCACGGCGGCGGCGTGGTGGGTCAGCACCTCCACCTCCTGGTCCGCGCCGGCGCCCAGGCGCACCAGGTCCGCGGCCTGCACGAACACCGGCTCGCCTGCGATGACCTCCAGCCGGCTCGGTTCTCCCGAAAAGAGGTGGAAGCATTGCTCGGGGAACACGTCGCTGACGCTGGTCAGCTCCACCGGGTGGCGGAAGCCGACCTCCACCGCGGTGTTGTCCGTGATGAGCCGGAACACGCCGACCCCGGGCGTGTCGCGGAACAGCGCCTCCATGCGCGGCTCCAGCGCTGTGCGCATCAGGTGCAGCCGCTGGGCGTCGCCGCCACCACCCGGCACATGGGCGTCGCAGGAGGCCACGGCGCAGGGGCGTCGGTTGCGGTGCAGGTAGCCCATCACCGGCCGCCACAGGCCATGCTCCACCCGCAGCACCGCGTCCTCGCCGGGCACCAGGCGGTCGGCGATGACCTCCTCGAGGGCCATGCCCATCACCAGCCGCTCGAGGCTCAGCTCCCGGGTGCGGGTGTAGCTCTGGGTGAAGTCCCGCGCGTAGAGCATGTAGTCGCCGTCGCCGCCTGCCTCCAGGCTGGTGGCGTCGTAGCCCAGGGGCGAGCGGCTGTCGCGGAACTGCACGAAGTGGCGCGCCGTGCCGGTGAAAGTCAGGCCGCCGTTGAGGCCCGCCACCGCGGCGATCTGATCCGCGGCGTGAGACGACCGCACCGGCAGCAGCACCACCATCTCCCGGCTCTTGAGCGGCGTGACCACCTGCTCGATGCACAGGCCCACCCGCAGGTCGTCGATGGTCACCTCACGCGACAGGCCGCGCAGCAGCCCCACCACCCGGTCCACCGACGGCAGCAGCACCAGGCAGTGCCGCCCCAGTGCCACGCCCCGCGGATCCGCGGACAGCCCCGGCGTGACGAACCGCGTCTGGTTGGCAGTGACATGTTCGAGCATTGGAATGGAGTGTACCCCATCCATGAACGTAGACATCTGCCGAGTTATCACTTCCTCGGGCTTCGCGACTGCTCGCTCCGTGTCCGTTGAGCGCCCCCGGGCGCAGCCTGTTTTTTTGCCCTGTCGCGAGGATCATGACCGGGGTGTGCCCCCATGTCGTTCTGCCCGTTTGGACCTCGCAACGTGAGGACGCTTTTTCTGTTTGTCGCGGCGCGGTCGTCACCCGGGGGTCCAGTCTCCAGTTGCTCAGATTCCCGTGGCACAAGGTGGCCCAGTGCGATGTTGGCGCAAATGGCAACTTTCTGGAATTAAAGGGATCCGTGTTTGTGGCACAGGAGTTGCCTTGTAGACGGTCATCAAGGCAACGACAAACCGGAGGAGGCGCCAATGTCCCGATACAGCTCAATCTTCGCAGCCACGCTCACCAGCCTGATCCTGGCCACCGCTTGCGGGGGCGTGGAGGAGGAGGGGCCCAACACCGGAGATGGCAAATCTGCCGGGACCGCTGCCCAGGGCACGGTGGACATGAGCGTCAGCGCCGGCTCTTACATGGTCTGCGTGCGTTCCTTCGCGCAGGTCCGTCAGGGACACGCCGCCATGATCATCAAAAACGGCACCGCCAAGGCCGCCGCGGTGGTGATCAAGGCGGTGGAGGTGCTGCGCGCCAGCGATGACAGCCTGGTGGCCACCGCCGGCGCCTTCGGCTTCGGCATGATGGGCGACCTGCCCCATCCGCTGCCCGCGGGCAAGCAGGTGACCGGCAACGTCGGCTTCGGCACGGTGAGCCCCAAGACCGACGCCATCAAGGGCGCCAGCCTTGTGATCCGGGTGACGGCCACGGTGGACGGCTGGCCGCGCACTCTTCTTTCGCCGGCCTTTACCCCGACGGTGACCATCCAGAA
This sequence comes from uncultured Rickettsiales bacterium, assembly GCA_964558555.1. Lineage (GTDB taxonomy): Bacteria > Myxococcota_A > UBA796 > UBA9615 > CAYRNR01 > CAYRNR01. The sequence continues at coordinate 9,447 of CAZLEO010000048.1, forward strand.
GACGTCGTCGAGCCAGTGCTTCTGAGCTTATTTCCTGGCGTGGAAGTACAGCGGCTGGTTGCTGCCCTCACCGAGGGTGTAGTACCCGCCGCCCGTGGCCGCCGCGGCGATGGACTCGCCCTGGGTCTCGCTGGCCGCCGGGGCGGCGCAGGGGCGGCCGGTGAGGGTCTTGAATAGCGGCGCGCCCGCCGGGCGCTTGAAGTACAGCACGTCCTGGTAGGTGCGCATCAGGATGGCGCCGCCGTCCGGGGTGACGTCGGCGGCGGTGACCAGACCGAGGCGCACCCCGATCAGAGGCTGGGCGCCGAACTTGAGCGTGGCCTTCTTCTTGAGCATGATGGCGCCCGCGCCGTGGGGGGCGTCGGCCTGGTACACCCCGGAGATGCCCTGCAGGCTCTTGCTCACCAGCAGGATGTCGGCGGTCTTGGGGTCCACCACCAGCGCCTCGCAGTCCCTCGGCCCGTCCGGGTAGCTGAGCGGGATGGCGGTCACGCCGGTCAGCGTGTGAGTCCCGGGCGCGCCTGCGGCGGCGTCCACCTTGGGCTCGGCCACGCGGTAGATGGTGATCGACTTGCGCTGGGCGTAGTTGTCCCCCACGTCGGCCAGGTACAGGTAGTGCGCGCCCTTGGTGGGACCGGGGCCGATGGCCATGTCCTCCCAGTCCCTGGCCTTGGCCCCGGACAGCTTGTAGGTGCCGAGCAGCTTGCCGCTGCTGCTCAGGGCGAAGACCCGCGCCGAGTCGCCGGAGTCGTTGTGCGTCCAGAGCACGCCGGGGTTCTTGCGGCTGGCCGCCAGGCCTGACGCCTCGGTGATGGCCGCGGCCGTGACCGTGCCCGCCTTTTGGGGCGCGGCGAAGCCGGGGCAGGCCGGGATCGGGCCGTCCCGGGTGCTGTCGGGCATGCCCCGATCCACCAGGGCCCGGTCCGGAGCCGGGGCGTCGGCGCGGGTCATGTCACCGGCAGCCTGGTCGCGCGGTCCAGCGTCCTGTGCGTCAGCGGTTTCATCACAGGCGCAGGCAAAAACCAGCAGCAGGGCCATGGCCGGCGCCAGGGCAGGTCTCGCTCGGATCATGACGCTCAGGTATACCACGGCCGAAATCAGGATCTCCTCGGGGGAAGGGCAGCGTGAGCAGGCAGGTGGGCGGTTCGGTCCGCGCTCATCAGCGGTACTCCACCGGGGGGCGCTTGGCCCACCAGCGGTGGAGGGCTGCGGAGGGATTCTGGCTGGAGGGGAACAGGGCAGGGGCGTGCGCCAGGGCCAGGTCTCGTGCGGCCGCTGCGGCACGGTGCGCCCGGGCGGTGCGCGCGACGGTCAGCGCCGCCAGCAGGTCGTCGGTGTGACTGTGTGGGGAGGCGTCCGGGGCAGCGCAAGCGGCGCGGGCGAGGGCAGCGTCCCACCGGGGGAGGCCATCGCGCACGGCGCACACCTCGCGGCCGGTCTGCACGGCGTGGACCAGGGCGGGCGCCGGGGACATGACGTCCGCCAGGAGGTCGAGGCAGGCCAGCGCGTTGGTCCTGTCGTCGGCGGTCACGGGAGGCGCCTCGTGAGCGTCAGGAGGCGGACCGGCCAGCTCCTCGAGGCGCGCCAGGACGCCGGCGAGCGCCTTGTCCGGCAAGATACGGAACCCGCCGGGGACGAGGAGGCGGACCTGCGCGGCCTCAATGGCCACGGCGGCGCGCAGCGCGGCCTCCATCAGCGGGTCCCAGCTGTAGGTGGACTCGGGCCCCATGCGCTGGACGGTGGTGACCGGTGGGACGAGCACCCGGTTGTCCCCTGGCCAGGGCTGCACCTCAAAGCGGCCGATGCCGGTCTGTAGCTCCCGCGTGGTGCTCATGGCGTCCTCCAGCTTCACAGTACACCAGCCGGTCCAGCGGTCAGGACACGGAGTAGGGCCGGCGCTGGCGTTTTCGACGCCCGGCCTGCGGGGCATTGGCCCTGGCGGCCCCCCTCGCACCTGAGCCACAATGCCTGAATGAACTCTTCGAAGCTGGCGACGCTGGCGATAGGTGTGGGGGCGGTGCTGGTCCTGGTGGCGATCTTGATATGGGGGATGCCTGGCTCGCAGGGGCCCGAGTCGTCGGTGTTCTCCACGCCGGTTTCGCCCACGCCTCCGGCCAGCGCCGGCGCAGGGGAGCAGCGCGCGCCGTCGCCGCCGCCGCCTGCCGCGGAGCCCGCTTCGTCCATGCCAGCCGAGGCGACCGCGCGGGATGACCGCGGCAGGATGGCCCGGGCCAGCCACCGCGCCCGGGTGCACGAGATCGTGCGCAAGCTGAGCGAAGCAGCCGAGGCGCAGGCCGCCGAGCGAGCGGCCACCGCCGCCCCTGGCACCGCGTCAAGCGGCGCGCCCACGGGCCAGCTTTCAGCCAAGTACATCAAGAAGGCCATCAAGGAGATCACGCCCCTGATCAAGGAGTGCTACGACAACGCCCTGAGCGCTGACCCGAAGCTGGGAGGCAAGCTGGTGGTGCAGTTTGACATCGTGGGCGATCCGGATGAGGGCGGCCTGGTGGCCGAGAGCAAGATCGACCCGGAGCGCTCCACCATGAAGAGCGCGGCCGAACTGCGCGAGTGCGTACGCGAGACCATCTACGCCCTGGAGCTGGACCCACCCGAAGACGGCGGCAAAGTGACCGTACGCTACCCGTTCAAGTTCTCGACCGCCGAGAAGAGCGAGGACCGCAAGTAACGCCGCCCCGTCGTCCTGTCATACGGCGGCGAGACGCCGCCGCTACACATTCTGGCATTCTGGCATTCTGGCATGCGGCGGCGAGACGCCGCCGCTACGCATTCTGGCATTCTGGCATTTCGGCGTTCTGGCAGTCTGGCATGCGGCGGCGCCAGCCGCCGCTTATTGACCTGGCCGCCGCACCGCCGGCATCCGCGGCTCCGCCCCCTCGATGCGCTGGATCTCCTGCTTCACCTCGGCGCGCACCGTGGCGGACTTCTCCACGGTGAGCCGCTGGGCCAGCAGGGTCAGCGCCCGCGGGCTCTTGCTCAGGCGCAGGGCCCGGGCCGCGGCCAGGCGGGTGTCGATCTCCTTGTGCGCCAGGTAGCGCCGGATCAGCTTCACCGCCCGGTCTCCGGCCAGCACCGCGTAGGAGCAGAGCGCCTGCTCGCGGTCCACCCGGCATGGCCCGTCGGTGCGCTTGCAGGCGCGGCCCGCCACCCGCGCCAGCAGGGCCTCGTTGTCCTTGCCCGGGAAGTGCCGCAGCGAGGTGAGCGCCCGGTTGCGCGCCAGGGACCGCCGGGTCTTGCCCGCGGCGATGTCCCGCAGCATCTTCTCCGCGTGCGGAGAGATGTTCAGCAGCGCCGCGCGGGTGGGCATGAACTCGAACGCGGACAGGGCGCGCTCGATGCGGGTCCTCGCGTCGGCGGGGGAGGACTGCGGCTCGTCAGCGTGGGCGAGGGAGATGCCGGCGACGGCGACGGCGACGGCGACGGTTACGGTAGTGGGCCAGCTCATGGTTCTTTGACGGTTCATGTCAGGCCTCCATTTAATGGCCCACGAGGGGGTTGTTGAGCATCACCCTGACCTGGCCCTTGGACAGCTTGTTCCCCTTGAAGATCTGGGTGCTCTCCGCCGCGTAGTACATCAGGTTGTCGCTGTGCATGTCGGTGTCGGCGATGTTGTCCATCCCGCGGCACCACTGGTAGCCGTAAGGGCCCGACTCCTTGTAACAGGTCAGGTTCTTGCCGCAGGGGCAGGGGCAGACCACCTGGCTGTTTTTGTAGCCCGGGTTCTGCACGCTCTCCAGGTTGTGCGACAGCCCGAGGAAGTGCCCGATCTCGTGGGCCATGGTGTGCGCCGGGTTGTACCCCCCGGGCTCGAAGCAGGTGGTCTTCATGCTCATGGCCACGCCGCTGTTGACCGTCCCGTGCACCGAGGGCGGCCCCGGGATGCCCCCGGCGATGCCGAGCACGATGCCGCCCATGGCCGACGAGGTGATGTCGCGCACCAGGAAGATGTTGATCGACTTGCCCTTGATGCCCGCCGACGAGGCGAACAGCTGGCTCAGCTCGTTACCGGTGCCGGTGGCGTCCAGGTTGATGATGTCCAGCGCGGGCTTGTTCAGATCGCGGTAGGTCTCCTTGCCGACGCTCAGCCCGGAGGTCTTGAGGATGGAGCGCAGGTTGTTGCGCAGCTTGCCCAGCCAGCTGTGGTTGGGCGCCGAGGCGGCGTTGAGCTTGGGCCCGGTGAGGCAGGTGCCGCTCAGGTTGAGGAATACCCAGTTCAGGTCGACGCTGCCCTTCTGGGCCAGGCCCATCTTGAGCTGCAGCCGGATGGTGGTCTTCAGGTTGGCGTTGGTGCCGCTGATCATGTAGGTCCACATGCCGCTGTCGAGCTTGGTGCCGCCGGTGTTGGGTACCAACAGCGACGAGATCTGCCGGTCCGGCGCGTAGCGGTTGGGCACCGAATAGTAGTCGCAGTTCCCCTTGACCGCCGAGACCACCTCGCCCTTGGGATTCTTGATCTGGGAGATGTACGGGATGTCGGTCTGCGACGGGATGCTGGCCGACAGCACGAAGCTCGACGCCCCCGGCGGGATGTCCAGGCCCTGGATGTAGCTGGCGCTGTTGAAGCTGCCGAGCACGATGTTGGACGTGCCCTTCTGCGGCAGGCACCCCTTGTACTTGGGGATGCCGCCGCCGACGAGCAGGTTGACCTGGGCGCAGTGCTGGCCCACGCCGCAGTCGGTCCCGGTGGCGCACCCCTCCATGCAGAAGCCGTTGTAGCAGTGGTTCGACTTGCAGTCGGCGTCCTTGCCGCACTGCCCAGTGACCTTCACCTTTCCCTTGTCCGGCTTGCACACCGCCTCGGCGCTGTCGAACGAGCCGTTGCCGTCCTTGTCGAACTTCTCCAGCGCGCAGACCCAGCCCCCCGGACACTTGGGCGAGCCGCTGCACTTGATGGTGCAGATCTTGGACGTGGGCGAGCAGTAGCCGGTGGCGCACTCGCCGCTGCCGCCGCACTTGGCGCCCATCTTCTTGCCGGGCTTGGCCACGCACTTGCCGCCGCTGCACTTCTGCCCCGGCAGGCACTCCGCGTCCTTCTTGCACGGCGGCACGCAGTGGCCTTTCTGGCAGCGCTTGCCCGGGCACGCCGCGTCGTTCTTGCAGGCGGCCACGCAGATGCCGCTCTCGCACACCTTGCCCGACGGGCAGTCGGAGTCGAGCTTGCACACGGTCTGGCAGCGGCCCTTGACGCAGGTGTCGGGGCTCTGGCAGGTCTTGTCCCCGGTGCACGGGGGCAGGCAGACCTTGTAGCGGCAGTAGTAGCCCTGGCGGCAGTCCGCGCTCGCCTTGCAGGGCGCCATGCACAGCTTCACGTTGGGCTGGTACTGGTGGCACGTGGACTCGCCGGGGCATCCCTCGGAGGCGCAGGACCGGGTGCAGTAGGCGCCAGGGAAGGTGGGATCCGTGAAACAGTAGTCGGTGTCGCACTCGGAGTCAGCAGTGCACGCGGATCCAACAGGCATACCCGGTTCATCTGAGCTGCAAGAAAACAGTAATAGTGTAACCGCCAGGGCCATGACCGGGGCCGAACGGTGTGGGGGATGGGACTTCAAGGTGCCTCCAGGGGCGGGGGGTCTTCGTGTCAAAGCTATCGAATTCATTGCGTATTATTTGCCGCGGCGATCAGTATACTGCACAATACTCCGCCGGTTAACCAGTTATTAAAAGATGCCCAAAATGGCAACGACGCGGTAACATCGGCGGTGTCCCCATGAGCACCCTGCCCATCGGCTCGAAGTTCGGCAACTACGACATCGTGCGCCACATCGGCGGCGGCGGAATGGCCCAGATCTACCTGGTCAAGACCGGCGGCCTGGCGGGGTTCGAGAAGCACCTTGCGCTCAAGGTGATCAACCAGGACCTGGTGGACGACGAGCGTTTCATCCAGATGCTCATCGATGAGGCCAAGCTCACCGTTGGGCTGACCCACGCCAACGTTGCCCAGGTGTTCGACCTGGGCCAGGTGGACGGCGTCTACTACATCGCCATGGAGTTCGTGGACGGCGCGGACGTGCTCGAGCTGGTCAACGGGCTGCACGCCATGGGCGAGATGGTGCCGGTCATCGCCGCCGCGTTCATCGCCCGGCAGATCGCGAGCGGCCTGCACTACGCTCACGAGCGGCGCGACCCCCACGGCGTGCCGCTGAACATCGTGCACCGCGACATCTCGCCCCAGAACATCCTCGTGTCCCGCGCCGGGGAGGTGAAGGTGGTGGACTTCGGCATCGCCAAGGCGGCGGGCATGCAGGCCAAGACCCAGGCCGGGGTGATCAAGGGCAAGGTGCACTACATGGCGCCGGAGCAGGTGGCGGGCGAGCCGGCCGACTGCCGCTCCGACATCTTCAGCACCGGCATCGTGCTGTGGGAGATGCTCACCAGCAAGATGGTCTACAGCGGCGACAACGTGCGCGAGCTGGTGGCCCGGGTGCGCAAGGCCGAGATCCAGCCCCCCAGCGCGGTGCGGCCCGAGGTGCCGCGGGAGCTGGACGCGGTGGCGCTCAAGGCGCTGTCCCCCACGCGGGAGGACCGCTACCAGACCGCCCACGAGCTGCTGGTGGGCCTGACCCGCTTCCTCAGCCAGAGCGGGGTGGAGTACAGCGGCCAGCAGCTGGCCAAGCTGGTGGGCCGGGTGCTGGCGCACAAGAACCGCGACCAGCCCCAGGTGCAGGAGCGGTTCTCCGCCGAGGACCAGATCCAGGATCAGCACAGCGTCATTCGGGGCCAGCCGTCGCTGGGGCCGCTGCCCGAGCCCCTGGACCGGGCGCGGCTGTGGGTCGACTCCGGCGAGGGCAAGGTGGTGCAGGTCATCGAGGAGGAGCTGCTCATGGGCCGCGCCGGGCAGCTCGCCGTGGCCGACGCCCGGGTCTCGCGGCGCCACGCCATCATCCGCCGGCAGGGCGGCGGCTTCGTGCTCGAGGACCTGGGCAGCTCCAACGGCACCTACGTCAACGAGCGCCGTATCACCGCCCCGGTGGTGCTCAAGCACATGGACCAGCTGCGCATCGGCGCCTGCAGGATGCACTTCCTGGACGCCGAGGCGCCTGCCGAGCCGGTGGTGACCGCCGAGCCGGCGGTGCCCGCCGAGTCCGTGGGGCGCGAGACGGGCAAGACCATCCCCCGCGCTCCGCGCCCGGAGCCGCCCCCGCGCATGACCCGCCGGGCCGACGAGGACGGCTCCATGCCGGAGATTCCGCTCCCGCCGCCGCCGGGCTCGCCACCGCCGCCGCCGCCGCCGGGTTCGCCTCGGCTCCCGCCGCCGCCCCCCGTGGCAGGTGCCGCGCCCGCGCCTCCTGCCCCTCCCCCGAGCGCCGCGGCCGCCGCGGCCACCCCCCGGCCCGCCATCGTGCGCCTGAAGGTGACCCACGGCCAGTCGGTGATGGATCGCCCGGTGAACGCCGAGCTGTCGCTGGAGTACAGCGTGACCATCGGCGGGGCCGTCCTGAGCGGCACCTGCGGTCGGGTGGTGCGGCGGGAGGATGGCTACTACCTGGAGCCGGCGGCCGACGGCGCGCCGCCCATCAACCTGCCCGGGGGTGAGGTCGCCAGGGTCCCGATTCGCCTCAACCCCGGAGATACCTTCCGGGTGGGCGACTTCTCCTACACGCTGACCGGGTAGCTCGGCGCCATCAATCGTCGTCGGTAAACCGGCTCCGCACGTCGATGAACTCGCGCTCCAGCGCCAGGAAGGTGTCCACCACCTGCGGGTCGAAGTGGGCGCCGCGGCCCCCCAGGATGATCTCCCGGCTCTTGTCGTGGGAGAACGCCTCCTTGTAGACCCGCTTGGAGGTCAAGGCGTCGTACACATCGCCCAGGGCGAGGATCCGCGCCGACAGGGGGATCTGCTCCCCGACCAGGCCGCGGGGGTAGCCGCTGCCGTCCCACTTTTCGTGGTGCCCCTCGGAGATCTCGATGCCCATGCGCACGAAGGCGCTGCCCGGGTGGCGCTCCTCGGTGGCGCGCAGGGTGCTGCCGCCGATGATGGTGTGGCTGCGCATCAAGTCCCACTCGTCGTCGGTCAGCTTGCCCGGCTTGAGCAGCACCCGATCCGGGATCCCCACCTTGCCGATGTCGTGCAGCGGGCTCGCCGCGTAGATGGTGTCCACGAACTGCTCGTCGAGCCCTTCCAGGCTCAGGCCCGCCTTGACCATGTAGGCCGCGATGAGGCGGCAATACTCCCGCATGCGCTCCAGGTGGGCGCCGGTCTCCGGGTCCTTGGACTCGGCGAGCTTGCTCATGGAGAAGATGGCGCTCAGCTGGGCCATCGTGATCTCCCTGACCTGGGCCCTGACCCGACGCTCCAGCTCCTCCTGGTAGCGAAGCTCCCGGTCGTGAAGCGCCTTCTTGTCGAGGCAAGCCTGCACCCGGGCGTTGAGCAGCACCGGGTTGAACGGCTTGGTCAGGTAGTCCATGGCCCCCATCTCGATGCAGCGCACCGCGCTGTCGGTCGCCTCCAGCGAGGAGACCACCACCACCGGCAGGTGGCGCAAGGTGCGGCTCGACTCCATCTGGCGCAGGACCTCGAAGCCGTCCATTCCGGGCATGACGATGTCGAGCAGCACCAGATCCACTGGCTCGCGGCCGAGCACCTCCATGGCCTCGTCGCCGCTCTCGGCGGTGAGGACCGACTGCCCCTGGGCCTGCAGCAGCTGGACCGCCAGGGACAGGTTGACCGGGTTGTCCTCGACAACCAGGATCGTGCCGTGATGTTGATCGCGCGCTGGCATCACCCCTCCACGCTTGGTCTTGACATGTGGTGCGAGCGTTATATAGCACAGGTTAAGCACTACAATAGGTCTGTCTCTCAGGGTAGACGATATGGATGCCACCAAACCGCTGTTGCTCATCGTTGACGACAACGCCGAAAACCTACGTCTGCTGGGTACCCTCCTGCGCCAGGACTATCGCATCAAGGTGGCTCGCACGGGCGACCAGGCGGTGGAGATGGCCTGCAAGGAGCCGCCATCGCTGGTCCTGATGGATGTGAACATGCCCGGCATGGACGGCTTCGAGGCGTGCCGCAGGATCAGGGCTGACGAGGGCGGCTCCCGGGTCCCTGTGATCTTCCTGACCGGCAAGCGCCGGGACCAGGAAGACATCGAGGAGGGCTTCGCCGCGGGCGGCGTGGACTATGTGACCAAGCCGTTCCACATCTCGGAGCTCATCTCCCGGGTGCGCACCCACGTTGAGCTGTCGGAGCAGCGCAGGCGGCTGCTGGACGCCAAGGAGTTCGCCGAGCGCACCGCCGAGCTGAAGACCAAGTTCGTCTCGTTGCTGGCCCACGACCTGCGCTCGCCGCTGGGCAACCTGCAGATGATGGTGGAGATGCTGTCCGAGCTGTCAGGCGTGGACCTCAAGGGCACGCCGGTGGACGAGCAGACTCAGCTGCTCGGCATGATCGACCGCGTGACCCGGCGCCTGTTCGCCCTGAGCGAGGACATCCTGAACATGTCCCGGGTGGAGCTCGGCACCCTGGTGCCCAGGATAGAGGCGGTGGCGGCAGCCCCGCTGGTGAAGGAGCAGTTCGAGTCCCTCGCCATGCAGGCTGAGCGCAAAAAGGTGATCCTGGAGAACCAGGTCCCCGAGGGGCTCGAGGTGATGGCCGATCCGCTGCTGCTGGCCGAGGTGCTGCACAACCTGCTGTCCAACGCGCTGAAGTTCTCCCACGAGGGGCAGCGCGTGGTGGTCCTGGCCGAGGGGGAGGGCTCCCTCGGGCCGGTGCTGGTGGTGATGGACGAGGGGATCGGCATGCCGGGCCAGGTGCTCAAGGGCCTGTTCGATCAGGGCACCAGCGTCTCCCGCCCCGGCACCATGGACGAGGTCGGCACCGGCTTCGGCCTGCCCTTCTGCTTCGAGATCATGGAGGCGCACGGCGGGCGCATCTGGGCCACCTCGGAAGAGGGCAAGGGGAGCCGGTTCTTCGTCGAGCTGCCCCGGGAGCCTGCGAAGTAGAGCGAACGATGGCTCAGCAGGACAGCCGGCAAGAGGCGCTCTACCGGACGGTGGTCAAGGGGTCGCCCGACCCGATCATCACCATGAACACCCGCAAGGAGATCCTCTGCTTCAACCCGGCCGCCGAGCGTGTGTTCGGCTACACCGAGCAGGAGGTGCTCGGCAAGAACGTCTCGATGCTGATGCCCGAGCCCCACCGCTCGGCTCATGATGGCTACGTGGATCGGTACCTGAGCACCGGGCAGAAGCGGGTGATCGGCTTCTATCGGGAGCTGGTGGGGCGGCGCAAGGACGGCAGCACCTTCCCGCTGGAGCTGTCGGTGATGGAGGATCGGGTGGGGGATACCCGGCTGTTCACCGGGTTCACCCGTGATCTGAGCCAGCAGAAGAAGGTCCAGGCCGAGCTGGAGCAGGCGAACCGGGCCAAGAGCATGTTCATGGCCTCCATGAGCCACGAGTTCCGCACCTACATGAACGCCATCCTCGGGTTCAACCAGCTGCTGCAGCGGCGCGTCACCGACGCCACCTCCATGGATTACCTGCGCATCATCCAGACCAGCGGCGCCTCGCTGCTCGGGCTCATCAACGACGTGCTGGACATGTCCAAGCTGGAGGCAGGGCAGATCGAGCTTCAGCCCGAGCCCGGCGCGCTGGCGGCGATCCTCGACGACGTGAGCATGACCTTCCAGCAGGAGGCGGCGCGCAAGGGGATCACCCTGCGGGCGCGCCTGGACGCCTCGGTCCCCGGCGGCGTGCTGATCGACGCCCTGCGGCTCAAGCAGGTGCTGGTCAACCTGGTGAGCAACGCCATCAAGTTCACCGAGGCCGGCGGCGTGTCCGTCGAGGCCTCGGCCGCGCCCGCGGCGGACCATGAGGACGCCGTTGACCTTCGGCTGTCGGTAAAGGACACCGGCATCGGCATCAAGCAAGATCAGCTGGAGCGCATCTTCAGCGCCTTCGCCCAGGCCGAGGACCAGAGCCAGGAGCAGTTTGGCGGCACCGGCCTGGGGCTGGCCATCAGCAAGGACTTCGTCAAGCTCATGGGCGGCCGCATCACCGCTTCATCTGAGGTTGGGCGCGGGAGCTGCTTCGACGTGCACATCCCCGCGGTTCCCGTGACTGCGCCGCTGGCGGTGGAGGAGCCGGGGGTGACGACCCCGGAGCCCCCGCACCTCGACTTCAGCGGCGCCCGGGTCCTGGTGGCCGACGACCTGCTGGATAATCGCCGCCTGCTGCAGGGCATGCTGGCGCCTTATAACGTGCTCGTCTCCGAGGCGCACAACGGCCAGGAGGTGCTCGACGGGGTGGCGCTTGACCGCCCCGACATCATCCTGTTGGACCTGCAGATGCCCGTGATGGGCGGCGAGGAGGCCCTGGCGCGGCTAAAAGGCGACCCGGCGACCCGGCAGATCCCGGTGGTGGTGATCACCGCGTCCATCAGCCGCGCCCAGGAGCCGGCGGTCAGGGACCTGTGCGATCATTTTTTGCGCAAGCCAGTGCAGGAGGATGAGCTGCTGCAGGCCATGTCCCGACACCTGGCGCACCAGCCGCGCCGGCTCGCTCAACCCTCTGCCGAACAGCAGGCCATCACGGCTGAACCGGAGCTGCTGGAGGCGCTGGGGCCGATAATCGGTAAGGCCCGGCGACTGGCGCGGGAGCTGGACATGGACGAGGTGGAGGACCTGGCCGCGGAGTTGAAGCGCGTGGCCAAGGCGCTCCAGGTCGGCTGGCTGGAGAGCATCGCCATGGACCTGGCGGAGCGGGCGGCTGACTTCGACGTGGGGGGGGTGCCCGCTCTGCTGGACAGGATCGGCGCGCTGCGATAGCGAACCACCCTCAAGCAGGAGGCGTGCGGCGCTCCAGCTCGGCGTTGATGGCCTGTTCCAGCCGCCCCCAGGCCTGGCGCGTGGACTCCAGGCTGCGGCTCAGGTTCTCCAGGTCGCTGCCTTCACCTGCCTGCAACTCCAGCTGCAGGCAGAGCTCCGCCAGCTCCACGGCGCCCATGTTGGAGCTGCCCGACTTCAGCGAGTGGGCCGTGCGGCCGACCCGCTCGAGGTCGCCTTCCTTGAAGGCGGCCTCCATGTCGTCGATCTGGCCCGGGGCCGTGTCGAGGTAGAGCCGCAGCAGCCGGGCCACGCCGTCGTCCTCGCCGCCGTCTGCCGGCCCGAGGTAGGACTGGAGCTGGCCGAGGATTGACAGGTCCAGCGTGCTGCTGCCCCCGGCGCCTCGCTCCGCCGCGCCCTCGTCCGGCGCCGGCAGGGTCCCGCCGCGCAGGTAGTGACACCGGTCGAGCACCCGCATCAGCTCGTCGACCTTGAACGGCTTGCTCAGGTACAGGTCCATGCCCGCCTCGGCGCAGCGGCGCTGGTCCTGCTCCATGGCGCCGGCGGTGACCGCCACCAGCAGCGGCCGGTCGGCTTCGCCCACCTCCCGGTTGATGCGGCGCGAGGCCTCCAGGCCGTCCATGTTCGGCATGCGGATGTCCATCAACACCGCGTCGTACCGCTCGCGCTTCACCGCCTCGAGCGCCTCGGCGCCGTCGGCCACCACCTCCACCTCGAAGCCCAGCTTGGCCAGCATCATGCGCGCCAGCTGCTGGTTGAGCATGTCGTCCTCCGCCAGCAGGAGCCGCAGCGGGCGCGCGGCGGCGAAATCTGGATTCGGCTTGTCCGGCAGCGGGCGCCGGGGAGCCGCCTCGCTGTCGCCGTCCTCGCTGGCCTTGATCACGATACGGGTCATCGCCCGGTACAGTTTGGCCCTGTCCACCGGGGTGGGGATCACATCCACGAAGCCTTCTTCGCCGGGGTTGACCGATGCCCCGGGGCGGTCAGAGATCAGCAGCGCCGGCGGCAGCTCTGCCGAGACCATTTGCTTCAGCTGCTCGAGCCGGTGGTGTGCCGGCTCTCCGCCCGCCGACTCCGCGACCAGGATCATGTCAGGGCTGGAGTCGCCTGCGAAGTGCGTCGCGGCCTCGAGGGCCGAGGTGCCGTCCATGGCCGTGACGCCCCACTGCTGGACCATGGCGTGGGTCTCCCCGAGCGTTTCCGGATCGGGAGCGAGGATCAGCGCGCTGCGACCGAGCAGCGGCATCACCGTCATGGAGGAGGAGGAGTCCCGACGATCGCGCAGCGGGGGCGTATCGAGGGTGACCGCGATTCGGGTCCCACGCCCGGGGCGGCCGTCGTTCTCGGCATGGATGGTGCCCCCCAGCATCAGCACCAGGCGCTGGGCAAGGGCGAGGCTCACGTTGGCCCACTCGTCGCTCGATACGCTCGCCCTGGGATCTGCCTGGCGGCGCTTGAACAGCTCCTTCAGCTTCGCTTCTTCCAGCGGCTCTCCCTCGCCCTGGACCCAGAATCGCAGCCGGAGCGCGCCGCGGGTCATCTCCTCAGCCTGGACGCCCAGCTCGACCTCTGCTCCCGGGCACCAGCCCAGCGCGTTGTCCACCAGGTGCAGCAGGGTCTGCCGCAGCCAGTCGGGATCGCCCATGACGTTCTTCGGCACCTGGCCCCGGGGGCGCAGGATGAGCTCGCTGCCCTGGCTCCTGGCCAGGGCGTTGCCCTTCTTGAGCACGTCCCGCAGGGCGTGATCCAGGGAGAAGGGCAGGCTGCGAACATGCAGATCCTCCTGGCTGAGGCTGGCGAAGTCGGTCAGGTTGCGGAGCACCAGGTGGAGCCGCTCCGCGCTGTGCTGAAGCGTCGCGAGGTAGCTGCGCGGCTCCGCTCCAAGGTCGCAATCGGCCAGCAGGGAGGCCATGCCGAGCACCGCGTTGAGCGGCGTGCGCAGCTCGTGGCTGACCAGCGAGAGGAACTCCACGTGCGCCTGCTCGCGGACCTGCGAGCGGTCCCTCAGCGTCGACAGCTGCGACATGGGGGTGGCCTCTATCTGGTCGAACTGCTCTTCGGCAGGCATTGGTCTGCGGCGTCCATCGTCATCCGCTCCGCCAGATTTCATGCCCGAATCATAGGGCAAGGGGCGGGGAGCGCAAACGACGACGAGGTTTCTCTGGATGGATTTGTCCATGGCTCACCTGTCAGCAGATGGCGTTGTCCGAACCGGACGGGAGGTTGCGCTTGTTTGATGAGGTCAGGCTGTCGCCAGACACTGGCAGCATGGGCAGGCGCCCGGTGGGCCGCTTCTCGCTCACCGCCTCCAGCAACAGCGGCTGCTCCATGGCGGCCTCCCAGAACGCCGTGCGGTCGAGGCGCAGCACCCAGCAGTGCGTGGTGGCCATCACGGTCACCTCCGAGGGACGCTGCTCCACCAGCGGGCTGGCGCCCAGCAGGTCCCCCGCCTCCACGGAGCGGCGCGCCGCGCGGTCCTGCCACACACCGAGGGTCCCGTGGAGCACCATGTACAGGGCGTCGGCGTCGACGCCCTGGCGCATCAAGCTGCGCCCGGCCTCCACCCCCGTGAGCTGGAAGCGGTCGGCGAGGCGACGGCGGTCAGCGGCCGGATAGGGCTTGAACAGCGAGTGCTCGTTGACGGCCTGGTTGATCATGCGGTCCTTGAACGAGGCGCGGAGGCGGGAATTGAGCGCCTTGTGCTCTCCGAGCAGACTGGAGGCCCGGTCCGGCTCAACGCGCACCAGGCGCGTCGGCGCCAACGCCTCGACGGTGCGGGTGTGGATCTGCCCGGTCAGGTGGGCCACCTCGCCCAGCAGGCCGGTGCCGGTGAGGCTGGACAGCTCCACCACCCTCCCCGAGCCGCGGTGCATGGCGAGCTCGCCGTCGAGCAGGAAGTAGATCGCCTCCGCCTTGGCGCCGGCCTGGTAGAGCATCTCGTCAGCGTCCAGGGAGATGACCTGGCCGGCGGCAGCGATGGCCTCGAGCGCGCTGCGCGGGGCCCCCTTCAGGGCGGGGTTGGCGCCGAGCAGCTCCACCACGCGGGCGGTGGGAAGGGCGGTGGTGGTTGGGGTCGGCTCCACCGGAAAGCCGGTGGACTTCTGCCGGCGGTCCTTCCGCACCGCTTGCTGGATCGCCTCGGGGGCCATGACGATGACCGAGCTGTTGGTCTCCTTGGCGGAGGGGATGGGCGGCGGCTGAGGCGCGGCCGGCCTGGCCGGCGCTGAGGGGCGCCCGGGCGGCGGCGGCGGCTCGGCGAGGATCTCCACCTTCAGGGCCGGCGGCGCGATCTCGATGCGCGGGGTGCGGGTCGCGGGCCGGGCCCGCCGCGTCGGCGCGTCGGCCCTGGCCCTGGTCGGCCGTTTCTTCTGCTGCTGACTGACGGCGCTGGACTTCTTCTTGCGGCGGGGCGCCGCCGGCAGCTTGCCCTTGCCGATGACCATGGGGCGGCTCGGGGTGGACTTGCGCTTGCCGGTGGCCTTCTTGCGCCGCCGGGGACTCGGGGCTTTCTTCTCCGCCTTGGACGGGGCCACCTTGACATCCACCATGTCGGGGGCGGAGGCAGCCTTGGCCTCGCTGTCGTGTTCGCTGCCGGGCACGGGCAGGGCATCGCCGCCAGGGGGCAAGAATTGCGGGACGACCACGCCAGTGCCCTGCTCGATGGTCACTCCATCGGCTGCCACGGGGATGCTGTCGGGGTTGCCGCCGATGGTGGAGTTGGACGGCGAGCTGGGCGCGCGCTGATCGGACATGGCGCTCAGGGGCTCGTTGGAGGGATCGCGCTTCTCCTTGGCCTCGCCGCGGTAGGCGGCCAGCGTCGGGTTGCGCTTCGCATCGAGCCGCTTGACCAGGTCGGCCAGGGCCTCGGCTTTCTGGAGCCATCCGTCGGAGGAGTAGAGGGTCACCGCGTGCTCGTAGGAGTTGAGGGCCTGGGTCAACTTGCCCAGCCTCCGCAGGGCGTCGCCGAGCTTGTGAGGCCAGCGCGGGTTCTCGGGCTCCATGCGGCTCAGCTTGCGGTAGCAGCGGGCGGCCTGGCGGTACTTGCCGCGCTGCTCGTACTTCTGGGCGGTTCCCTTGAGGGTGGTGACTTTGGGGTCGACATGGTGTCTGCGAAATCTCATATCTCTATCCTCCGATGCGCTAGAACTCGACCCAGCGCTCGAGTGTCGTCAGGACGCTCTGACCTCGGCCGCGGTTCTTGGCCAGGTAGAGGCACTTGTCCGCGGCGCTGATCAGCAGCTTGGCCGGAACGATCTCCAGC
The DNA here is from genome assembly GCA_964558555.1 of uncultured Rickettsiales bacterium. Taxonomy (GTDB): domain Bacteria; phylum Myxococcota_A; class UBA796; order UBA9615; family CAYRNR01; genus CAYRNR01. The sequence continues at coordinate 25,515 of CAZLEO010000048.1, forward strand.
TCCGGTCCAGGCCGGTACACGGCCGCGCCGAAGCTGGCGCCCGGGGACAGGGGCACGCCGGCGTGCTCCACCACCACATCGTGGATGGAGCCGATCATGCGCTGCAGCACAACGCTCGCGCCGTCCACGCCGGTCTCGGGCAGCACCACGATGAACTCGTCGCCGCCGTAGCGCGCCACCCAGTCCAGGTCAGCGCGGAGCAGCCTGGCGATGGCGCCCGCCACTCCGAGCAAAACCTCGTCCCCGGCCTGGTGGCCGTGGGTGTCGTTGATCTCCTTGAAGTGGTCCAGGTCGAACAGGACCACCGTCAGGGCCCGGGCATAGCGGGAGGCCCGCTTGAGCTCCAGCGGCAGCCGGTTGAACAGGTAGCGCCGGTTGTACAGTCCGGTCAGCCCGTCGCGGACCGACAGGTCAGCCAGTCGCCGGTAGCGGGTCGCCCGCTCCAGCTCATGGGTCAGGAAGCGGTCGGCGGCGAGGAGCTGCGCTTCCAGGTTGGCCTGGCTGGCGTTGGCGGGCAGGATGGCGTCCGCGCCGGCGCGCAGGGCGTCTTCCCTGGCCTCCCGGACGCTGCCGTCCACCGAGAGGAGCAGGTACATGTAGGACCCGCCCTGAGCCTCCCGGACGCGCCGAACCTGCTCGACCCAGCCCCTTCTATTGGAGTCCACCGACAGCACTACCAGCGGGTACTCGTCACCGCTGAAGCCGGCGCCGTCCACGGGCAGGCCTGAGCGCCTGGTCACGGCGTAGCCGAGGTCCTCGAGAATTCTCCCGTACAGCGCGGTGGTATCAGCTCTGGGAGAAACCACCATGGCTGACTGGGAAGGCTCGAGGACCGACATCGGTGTGATGACCGATATGTGGGACGTGTCCTTTGGACCCTGAGCCTTTCCCGGAGGGGGAAGTGTGTTGAAGTTTGACTCGTTGGGAGTGCTCATGTCTCTTCCATCAAGGAAGATCCATGCCACGATCAGCAATTACCCGTAATTATTGCGTATTCGAGCGTTGTTGGCGCATCCTGGACACCCTGGACGCTTCAGGCCTGTTTCAGGGCTGTCTCATGTTGAGGCGCTGCGACAATCAGTCGAGTCGGATGTCGAGCTCCGATACGCGGCGGTAGAAGGTGGCGCGGCTCATGCCGAGCAACTTGGCCGCGGCGGTGCGGTTGCCGCCTGTCCGACGCATGGCCTCGAGCAGCATCGCGCGCTCCTGCTCGGGGTCGAGCGGCTGTCGGCGCAGCAAGGAAGGCGCCTGAAGCTGTCCGTTCTGGCCTGGTTCCGACACAGGATCCAGGGTGGGCGGGGGCCCTGCCTGGGCCTCGTCCTGGATCTCGGGAGGGAGATCCTCGGGCATGATCATGGTCCCCAGGCAATGCAGGGTGGAATAGTCCACCGCGGCCTTGAGCTCGCGCACGTTGCCTGGCCACGAGTACTGCAGCAGCACCGCCATGGCCTCCGAGCCCATCTCCACGTCAAGCTTGCCCGTGGCAGCGCGGCTCTTCTTGATGAACTCCGCCACCAGCAGCGGGATGTCGCTCCGTCGCGAGGGGAGCGGCGGCAAGGTGAGCCGTCCGATCCGGATGCGGTAGAGCAGGTCCCGCCGGAACTCGCCCCGATCCACGGCGCCGGTCAGGTCCTGGTGCGTGGCGGTGATGACCCGCACGTCCACCTTGCGCGGGTTGGTGTCGCCCACCCGCGTGATCTCTTTCGCCTCCAGGGCGCGCAGCAGGGTCTTCTGCATGTTCGGCGAGATGTCGCCGATCTCGTCCAGGAACAGGGTGCCGCCGTCAGCCGCCTCGAACAGGCCGGCCTGGTCCTTGACCGCACCGGTGAAGGCACCACGTCTGTGCCCGAACAGCTGGCTCTCCAGCAGGGAATCGGACAGCCCGGCGCAGTTGACGGCGACGAAGGGCTGCTCGGAGCGCGGGCTCTGGGCATGGATGGCCCGGGCCACGAGCTCCTTGCCGGTGCCGGTGGCGCCCTCGATGAGCACCGTCCAGTCCACCCCGGCCACGGCCTTGAGCCGCTTGAACACCTCCTGCATGGCGTCGCTCTTGCCGATCAGATCGTGAAACCGGGAGCGGCGGTTCAGCTCGCCCTGCAGGTCATGGACCTCGGAGCGGTCGGTGAAGAGCAGCAGTCGCTGGCCGCGCTTGCGCGGATCGTCCTGCACCTCCACCCGGAGCCAGCGGCGGGCGCCGTCGGGATCCTCGGCCATCAGCTCCATGGGGGCGCGTGCGGCCTCTGGCTGCTGGCAGAGCCCCTCGAGCTTGGCCAGCTGGGTGCTGTCCATGGGCAGGGCGCCGGTGAGGGGCAGGCCCGAGGCCTTGCGCCGGCGCAGCCCGAACAGCCGGTTGGCTGCGCCGTTGAAGTAGATGATCTCCTGGTCGGCGCCCAGGGTGATGATGCCGAGCTGCAGCTGATCCAGCACCGCGCGGTGGTCGTCGTGGACCTGCTTGAGCTCGGCGTATGCCTCCTCCCGCTGGCGCTCGGCCCGCCGCGTGCGCAGCAGCGCGTCCACGTAGGCCAGCAGGACAGCCGGGTTGACCGGCTGGGTCAGGTACCCCTCGGCGCCACCCTCCAGCCCGCGGATCCGCGACTCGTCGCCAGGCGCGCTGGCGGTCAGGTGCAGCACGGGGATGGTGGCCGTGGCGGGCGCCTCGCGCAGCCGGCGGCACACCTCGAACCCGTCGATGTCCGGCAGCTGGATGTCCAGCAGCACCAGATCCGGGTCTTGCTGGCTCATGTCCAGCGCCTCCTGGCCGGTGCGCGCCTCGAGCACCTCGTAGCCGCGGCCTCGCAGGATCATGCTGGAGGCCGTGCGGCTGACATCGTTGTCATCCACGTTGAGGATGGTTGTCTGCTTCCCCTCGCTCATGGGGTTCAGTCTCCCTTTTACGGCCATGTTTGCGCCGTCACAGCGTATTCCAGTGCGTCGCCAGGGGCAACCGCGTCAATCGAAGGAGTGGTGGCCGCCGCGCCGTGGAGGAGCCGAGACAGCCCCGAGATCACCGGCGAGGGCCACGCCCTCACGCCAACACACCACCGCCGCCAGCCGCGCGGCGCGGGTGGCGATGGCCGAGCGCTCGGCCGGCGCGTGCTCGGCCCTGGCGAGCAGCGACTCGGCCTGCCCGCGGCGATCTCCCATGTCCTCGTAGCCGGCCAGGGCGCTCGACAGCAGCCTGATGCCCTCGGCCATGTTGCCCACCCGGCACAGCAGGCGCCCCTGCTGCAGCTGCGCGCCGGCCAGGGCGTCCGGGGCGCCGGCGCTGGCAGCGTCCCGCACGCACTGGCGGGCCAGGGCGGCGGCCTGATCGAGGGCGCCGAGCTGCTCCTGGCACAGCGCGGCCAGCGCTCGAAGGCGCCAGGTCTCGTGGGCCTCGCCTCCATCACCCAGCAGGGAGAGCCCCTCCTCGGCCTCGGCCAGCGCCTCTTGCCAGCGCCCCACCGCCACCAGCAGCTGAGCCAGGTCCTGGTAGGTCTCGCACAGCAAGGTGGGGTGGGCCAGGCGCATGGCCCGGCCCGAGGTCTCTGCCAGGGTCTTGCGAGCGCGGCCCAGGTGGCCGGCGCCTGCCTGGGCGCGGGCGAGGCCCAGCCCGATGCGCACCGCCTCGGGGCTGTCCTCGTCCACCTGCTTCAGGCTGCTTGCGAAGGTGTTGGCGGCGCTCTTGTGCCGGCCGTCCTCCAGCAGCGCCTCCCCCAGCCCGAGCCTCAGCCGCAGGTATTCCAGCGACGACCCTGGGAGCTTGAGATCCCAGCGGGCCACCTCGCAGGCGGTCCGGCGAAAGAAGATCACCTCCGGATGAGACCAGTGGGCCGCCGCCTCCTCGGCGGCGCGCTGCAGCAGCCCCAGGCTGGTGGAGTGAAGCGCCCCCTCCACTGTGTGCCGCGCCTGGTCGAAGGTCCCGGCGCCGGAGGCCTTGAGCATGGAGAAGGCCGCCCGGTGACGCTCGGTGTGCTGCGCCTCGTCGGTCAGGTCGTGCACCTGGGCTGAAACCATCGGGTGGCACACCCGCACGAGGTCGTCCTTCAAGGTGATGAGCCGGTGCTCCTCCAGGGTGGCCAGCGCAGGCGCGTGGTCGGTGGCGCCCGCCCCGGCGAGGGTCGTCAGCTCCTCCAGCCGCGCCTCGCCGCCCATGATGGACAGGCACACCAGCAGCTGCTGGGCAGCCTCGGGCAACATCTCGAAGTGGGCGCGCACCAGCGCGGGGGGCGCGCTCGCGCCGTCGAGCTGGCCGCCCTGGACCACCAGGTCCACGGCCAGCTCCAGGCAGAGCGGGTTGCCGGGCAAGCGGCGCGCCAGGACCTCGATGTCCACCTCGGCCAGGGCGCCATCGCAGCGCTCGTTGAGCAGCTCGCGGCAAGCCTCGGGCGACAGGGGGCCCATGAGCAGCCGCGCGGCTTTGCTGTCCTGGCCCAGCACCGTGGCGGCGCCTGCGAGCACCAGCGCGGGGCGACGATGGGCCGGGCGCGCGGCGAGCTGGCGCACGAGGCTCAGGCTTGCGCCATCGTAAAGGTCAACGTCGTCGAGCATGACGGCCAACGGCGAGCGCGCCTGCACGGTTTGCAGCAGGTTCAACACCGCTGCGCAGATCTCGCGATGGCGCACCTCGGGCTTGACCTGGGTGTCGGCGGCGCCCTGTCGCAGGTGGACCAGCCACCGCTCGTCGGCAGGTTCGACTCCTGCGGCCCGGGCCGCGGTGGCGGTGTCCCGCGGCGGGGCGTCCGCTGACAGCCCGAGCACCTGCGCCACGAGGGATCTGATGGGGTGCCACGGCGGCCTGACGCCGGCGGGCGCGGCCCCCACCAGCACCGTCCGGGTGTCCTGCGCACGCAGCCGCCTGGAGACATCCATCAGCAGCGCGCTCTTTCCCAGCCCTGCGGCGCCGATGACCTCCACCGGCGGGCTCTCGCGCCAGTCACGGTTCTCCAGGAAGGCCACCTCCCGACCGCGCCCAACCAGCCGCTCGCCTGTTTGAGTTGATCGCCGGGGCGGCGGCATCGTCGCGGGCGTGGGGGACGGCCGGGACGGCTCATTCATCAGGTTGTCGGGGGTGTCCGCCGTCTCCAGCAACGCGCGGAGCGAGGGCCTCATCAGGCTGCCGGCGGAGATGACCACCGAGCTGGAGGGGCGGACCGGCCGGGGCGGGCGCGCAGGACCCGGCGCTGGCGCGGGCAGGCTGTTGAGGTTTACCGCCGGGTAGAGGGCCGAGTGCAGGTGAGGGGCTGCCTCGTTGCAGCTCTGCAGCGCCTGCCGGAAGTCGGCGATCTCCAGGTACCGCTCGGCGGGCTCTCGCGCCAGGGCGCCAGCCAGGGCCCGCTCCAGGCAGTCGGTGAAGCCCTGCTCCGGGGCCGCCGCCTGCAGCGACGGTCGCTCGTCGGCGCGCTGCGCCTCGATCACCTCGGCCAGGTTCTTGCCGCGGATGGCCGGCACGCCGGTCAGCAGCTCGAAGAGCAGCAACCCGCAGGCGTACAGGTCGCTGCCCGGTGACGCCTCGACCCCGTCGAACAGCTCCGGGGCCATGAAGGCGGGCGTCCCCACCAGCATGCCGTCGGCGGTGAGCTTGGGGGAGGGATCCTCGGCCAGGGTGGCGATGCCGAAGTCGAGGATCTTGACCATCTCGGCGCCGCGGGGCCGCGGCGCGCGGAGGAGTGTGTGACGCGGGAGGTCACGGGGGCCCCCCCCCGGGCCCACGGG
>CAZLEO010000048.1:31218-40333 GCA_964558555.1 uncultured Rickettsiales bacterium
GGATCTTGACCTTCTCGGCGCCGCTGCGCCGGGGCGCGAGCATGATGTTCTCCGGCTTCAGATCACGGTGCACCACGCCGTGGACATGGGCCTCCTCCACCGCGTCGAGCACCTGGGAGAACAGCAGCATGGCTCTGCCCAGGTGGACAGGCCCGCCGGCGAGCAGGGCGTCGAGGGTCTGGCCCTCGAGGAACTCGCTCACGAGGAACAGGTTCCCGCCGGCTGTGTCGCCGAAGTCGAAGATCCGGATGATGTTGGGGTGGGACAGGGCCGCGGCGAGCCGGGCCTCGCGCGCGAAGCGCAGGGACATCTCCTCGTGCTGCGGCAGGCGCTTCATCAGCTTGATCGCCACCGGCCGCTCCAGCCCCTCCTGGCTGCCGCGGTAGACCCAGGCCATCCCGCCCTCGCCCACGAACTGATCCAGCTGATACTTGCCCGCGATGATCCCGCCCACCAGGTCGTTGCCCCTGCTGGGCTCGATCCTCGAGAGGTCCGCGCCGCACGACTCGCACTTCTCGCCTTCCAGGGCATTGGCCAGCTTGCAACTGCTGCAGATCTTCATGGATGATGGCTCCGGCGCACGGTTGCTCGTTGGCAGGACCGACGATCGCCCTTATGTTATTCAATAGCTTCTACAAGTGGCTCATGACAGATACCACGAATTCAAATGGAGATCAGGGCCAGGCCCTCCCTGCGGACGCGCTGGAGCAGCTGCGCTCCAACCTCGGCTGCAGCATGGAGGACCTCGGCGGGCTGGTGAGCATCTTTCAGCGCAACGCCCGAGAGCGGGTGGTCGAGGCGTTCGACGCGCTGGGGCGCGCCGACCTGCAGACGGCGGGCAGGGCGGTGCATTCCTTGAAGTCCAACGCCCGCACCTTCTCCGCCGCTGACCTGGCCAGCCTGTGCGTCAAGGCAGAGGCCGCGGCGCGGGCCGGCGACAGCGAGCCCATTGGGGGGCTGCTGGAACAGATCCGCGTCGAGCTGGAACAGGTCCTGGCGGCGGTGGCCAGGCAGCTGGAGTCGCTCCAGCGGTCAGCGGGCGGCGGTTCGTCATGAGATCAGGGAGGAACGCTGGAGAATGAAGAGCATGGAACAGGCCATCGACAACCCTCACTACGAGGACTGGACCATCCAGGTCCTGGTGGTGGAAGACGACGACCTCGACGCTGCAGTGGTGGAGAACCTGCTGTCTCGGGGCAAACACCCAGCCTTCGAATTGACCCGAACCCGGAGCCTCGAAGAGGCGCTGGTGATCCTCGGTGGAGGGCAGATAGACGCGGTGGTGCTGGACCTGGGCTTGCCAGACAGCCAGGGGATCCAGAGCTTCCGTAGCCTGACCGAGAAGGTGGGGGACGCGGCGGTGGTGGTGGTCACCCACCTCGAGGACGTCAACCTCGCGTTCCAGGCGGTCAAGGAGGGCGCGCAGGACTACCTGTTCAAGGGGGACCTGCGCGGGGACCTGCTGGTGCGCGCCGTGGCCTATGCCGTGGAGCGCAAGAAGATCAACAAGAAGCTGGCCAGCACCATCGGCGAGCTGCAGCGGGCGCTCAACGAGGTGGATCTGCTGGGCCGGCTGCTCCCCATCTGCGCCGAGTGCAAGAAGGTCCGCGACGACAAGGGGTACTGGAGTCAGGTCGAGGAGTACATCGGCACGCACACGGGCGCCGACTTCTCTCACAGCCTCTGCCCCGACTGCTTCCGCGAGATGTACCCACAGGTGTATTACCGTCACCAGTCAGGCGAGGAGGGGCAAGGCGACGAGTAACCTGGGCGTCGTCGCCAGCGAGCCATGAGGATCTGTCCGGCATGCCAGGCAGGGAACTTGGGGATGCCCGCCCTGTGCGCGGAGTGCGGCAAGGAGATGACCGGCACCCGCGGGCTCGCGGCGCAGGATCTGGCCGGCATGGTGATCAACGGCCGCTACGAGCTGCGCGAGTACCTGGGGCAGGGGGCCGCCGCGGTGGTCTACCGGGCCATCAACCAGGTGCTGGGCGTGTCGGTGGCCATCAAGCTGCTGCTGGGGCAGGACAAGGTCGACGAGCACAAGGCCGCGCGGCTGCGCGCCGAGGCGCGGGCGGTGAGCCGGCTTTCGCACCCGAACATCGTGGCCATCATCGACCACGCCCACTCCGCCGGCGGCGTGCACTACATCGTGCTGGAGTATCTGCGCGGCGTCACCCTGGGCAAGCTGATCCGTGAGGCGGGCAGCCTGGCGGTGGGGCGGGCGGTGTCCATCACCCTGCAGGTGCTCTCGGCGCTGGAGGAGGCGCACGAAAAGGGGATCCTGCACCGTGACCTGAAGCCGGACAACATCATGGTCACCTCCCACCGGGATCAGGAAGACTTCATCAAGCTGCTCGACTTCGGCATCTCCAGGGACCTGGAGGAGGCGACCTCCAGCTTGACCCAGGACGGCGCCATCTGCGGCACGCCGAGCTACATGGCGCCCGAGCAGATCCGCAGCGATGAGCTCACCCCTGCGGCGGACCTCTACTCCTGCGGCATCCTGCTGTACCACATGCTCTCCGGGGTCAACCCGTTCTATTCGCCGTCCATGCCTGCCACCCTGCACCGCCAGTGCCACATGGAGGCGCCCCCGCTGTCGGAGCACACCCCGCACCTCAGGGCGCGGGATCAGCTCGAGTCGTTGCTGGAGCGGGCGCTTCTAAAGGACCCGGCCCGGCGCTTCGGCTCCGCAAGGGCCATGGGGCTGGCCCTGCTCCAGGTGCAGCAACGGCTCAGCGGGGAGCCCGCGTTCCGTTGCGCCTGCGGCCATGTGGCGCAGCAAGATCCGGGGCGCTGCCCGGACTGCGGCGCGGCGAGCGCGGTGACCGCGGCGGAGACCGCAGATGAGCAGCCGCCGAGGGCCCCGCAGGCGGTGGCCGACCTGGTGGACATGGGGCAGGGCGGCGACACCGCGCGCGCGGCGATGATGGAGTTTGGCGCGGAGGAGGCCAGCACCGCGGTGAGGCTTCGGACCGAGCCGCCCATGCGGGTGCGCTTCGTCGGCCGGGAGGGCTCGCTGGAGCAGTTCGGGAATTTCCTGGGCGGCGACAAGGGGGTCCTGGAGGTCATCGGGCCGGCAGGAATCGGCAAGACCCGGCTCATGGGCCAGCTGGGTCGGGGCGCGTCCAGGGCAGGGTACCGGGTGCTGCGGGCCGGGCCGGATCCATCCCAGGCAGCGCCGGCGCTCTACCCGGTGCTCTGCCTCGCGGCCCAGCTGCTCGGGCTGCCGCGGGTGTACACCACGGGCAAACAGCTTCGCGCGGCCTGTCGGCAGGCGGGGCTGGGCCGGGAGCACCTGCGCGGCATGATGGGGTTGTTCGACATCGAGCAGGTTCAGGATGAGCGGCCGCCTGCGGAGCGGCTCCGCCTCATCAGCGAGGCCATGTGGGCGCTGATGAACGCCGGCGAGGCGCGGTCGTGCTTCCTGCTGCTGGACGACGTCGCCAGCTACGACCGGCCCAGCCTCGGCGTCTTCAAGACCCTGTTTCGCCGCGCCACTCGCGGCAGCGCGCACCGGGTCGCGCTGGCGGCGCGCAAGCCGGTGGCGCGTGGCAAGACCGTGGCGCGGCTGGAGCTCGGCCCTCTGGACGCTCGCAGCGTCGGCGCCATCGTCTCCGAGGCGCTCGGGCCTTACCAGGTGATGCCGCATCGGATCATCGGTCCGGTGGCGGACATGACCGCCGGCAACCCGCTGCACTTGTTGCAGGCCATTCGGCTCATGGCGGAGGGCGCCATCGGGCTGGACCTCAAGCTGTACGACATGGTGGCCGCGCGGCTGGGGCGCCTGCCGCAGCGCGCGCTGGCGTTGCTGCAGGGGATCTGCGCTGCCGGGCTGGCCTGTCCGGCGCGCTGGGCGAGCGAGCTTTCCGGCGTGACGGGCGACGTGCGAGACAGCCTGCAGCTGCTGGTGCGGCGCGGGTATGTACAGCACGGGTCCACCTCGGTGCTGCTCGTGACCCACGGCGTAATCTCCCGCACCGTCTCGGCCGTGACGCCCGCCCACCTGAGGCGCCAGCTTCATGGTCGTATCTTCTCTCTGCTGGATCCCGCGCGCGACGATGTGATCACCCGGGCACACCATGCCCTGGCCGCTGACCTCAAGCTTCAGGCGGCTCCGTTGCTGGAGCAGGCGGCCAATCGCTTCGATGCGCTGGACGATCCGCGCAGGGCGGTTCACCTGCGGGAGCGAGCCGAGGCGCTCTGATCCGCCTGCGAGTGCTGGATCCTTGCCGTCCTGAGTGTTGTCTCTCGATCTGTCGCTTTCTGATACGGATTGATGCCTCACAAGTGTCCAGACCAGGCGCCTCGATAAAGAATATCGAAGTTTAGCCCAATGATTACAAGAGATACCTGCCATGGCATCCCCATTGCACCTTACAAAGGAGCGCCAGGAAGCGACAAGGAGCGACGTCATGGACCGGATCGGCAATATCAAATCGAAGCAGCAGGGCATGCAAGGCCAGGATCTGCAGCACCTCCAGACGGCAGAGACCGCAGAGTATCCGCATGTCGATGAGTATGACAGCTCGGTGACCGACGAGTATGGGCAGGTGGATCTCGACCAGGGGGCCCCCGGCGGCTCGACCCAGGCGTTTGTCGTGACCCGCGAGCACAGGGCCAGGTCCAGCCACAACCTGGACACCATCACCGGCCTGCCCAAGGAGTCGGTGATGTACAAGCAGCTGTCGCGAGCGCTGGACAGAGCCGGGAGCGCGAACCAGACCCTGGCGCTGATGGCCGTGGAGATCGAGGGCGTCCGGGAGATGCAGAAGATCCTCGGCAGGGTGGCTGGTCGGAAGCTGCTGGCCCTGGCGGGCGATCGCCTGGTCGAGTGCGTGGGGGAGCGCGCGCTGACCAGCCGCATCAACGGGCAGACCTTCCTGGTGGTGTTGCCAGGCATGGATGACCCGGAGGCCCAGCTCGAGGCGGGTGCGGAGCTGATCGACACCTTCAACCAGCCGCTGGAGGTGCCCGGTCACCAGGTGCACGCCTCGGCCAGCGTCGGCATCGCCTGCTTCCCGGCAGACGGCCTCGTCCCCGACGAGCTGGTCTCCAACGCTGACCTCGCCCTCGGCTTTGCCCAGCGCAAGGGCAGCCGCCAGGTGATGCGCTATCACCGCGATATGCATGCCGATGTTTCCAAGCGGCTGCTTGTGGAAGCGGCCTTGCGCGAGGCCCTGCGCAAGGATGAACTCGATCTGCACTACCAGCCGCGGGTCGACCCCGGCAGCCTGAACCTGCTCGGGGTGGAGGCGCTGTTGCGCTGGCACCACGCCGCGTGGGGCGATATCCCTCCGAACCGGTTCATCCCGGTGGCCGAGGAGGCAGGCTTGATGCAGGACCTGGGCGACTGGGTGCTCGACAGGGTGGTGCGCCAGTACCAGGTGTGGTGCGAGGGCGGTCTGCATGTCCCGCTGGTGTCGGTCAACGTCTCGAGTCAGCAGTTTCACGGCGAGGGGCAGGAGGAGCGCTTCCTGGAGGCTGGCAGGCGCATCGCCGAGCTGGGCGGCGTGCTCGAGCTGGAGCTCATCGAGAGCACCATCATGCATAACGCCCAGCGCAACGTGGCCATGATGCAGCGGCTACGTGACGCGGGCATCGCCATCGCCGTGGACGACTTCGGCACCGGCTTTTCGTCGCTGGCCTACCTCAAGCGGTTGCCCATCGATGTGCTCAAGATCGACCGGTCCTTCATCAAGGACCTGGCCAGCGACCGGGACAGCACGGCCATCGTCAATACCATCATCGCGCTGGCAAAGAACCTGGACCTTCGCGTGGTGGCCGAGGGGGTGGAGACCGAGCGGCAGCTCAACTTCCTCCATGTGCTCGGCTGCGACGAGATCCAGGGCTTCCTGGTGGGACGACCCATGTCCCCCAACGAGCTTTCATCCAACATGGCCCATGTCAGCGTCGGTTCGGAGGAGAGCAGTGACTCCTGGCGACGTCGGCGTAGCGCCGGCGACTACCCGGCTGTGAGCAACAAGGGGAAAGCTGCCATTCCATCTCGCGTCACGGGTTAGCTTCGCCCCCGCCTGAGAGGCGGATCTTTCAGACCCGAAGCGGGCGGTAGAAGCGGCGTCTCGCCGCTTTCATTTGCAGGAGGGCCGCCATGGAACGCGGCAGGATGCCGCGTCTACTTGCTCTCTGGAAGTACGTTTCGGGTCAGCTCCTGCCTTGTCTCCTCGTGAGACGGATACATGTCACAGCATGTCGCAATCCACCCTATTATCAAGAGCGCGCAATCCATGAATTCCGGGATAATCGTTTATTATCAATTGGTTATCTTTGTTCGCTGATTATGGATCAGCAGTTGCATTTAAAAGGAGCACTTGCAGGAGGAGAGGCCATGCACCGCGATATCGACATCACAAGACCCGGTTTCAGCGTAAGCGAAGACGACGAGATGATCCGTCGGGTGACCAGCGAGGCGCGCATGATGCGCCAGCAGGTCTTTGGCGTCAGCGTGCTGTGGGGGGGGGACCTGTCGCAGTTCAGCCTGCCCACTGTGCTCAACATGATGGGCATGGCAGACACCACGGGTATGCTGGAGATCATGGCCGACCGCTGGGTGGTGATGGAGGTCAAGGGCGGCAGGCCGCTTAACGTCAAGGTGGACGGCTGGCTCGTATCGGATCCAGTGGAGATCCTCTCGGAGATGATGGACTGGAACCGGGGCGCGTTTTTTGTGCTCGGCGTCAACCCGGACGGGCTGGATACCATCAACACCTCCCTGGACAAGCTGATGATCGAGGTGGTGCACCACCAGCTCGACGGCGAGGATGATGGCGGATGGGACAACTCCACCGCCGAGGCCAGCCTCGACGGGCCGCTTTTATTGGGCGCGGGCGATGAGGAGGGGCTGGCAGACTGGGCCCGCGAGGAGATCTTCGATGATCTCGGGTTGACGCCAGTGCTCGGGCCGCAGCTGGACCAGCTGATCATCCTGACCGAGGGGACCAGCAAGCCGGACCGCAACAACGGCATGCCGGAGGGCGTGATCCAGGGGGAAGTGGATCCCGAATTTCCGCTGAACGACTACACGCCGGCCAATCCCACCGGATGGCGCACTCCCTCCTCCGTGGAGACGGAGCTGCCCATCGAGGTGGAGGACGATGAGCCCGAGCTGGAGCCCGAGGTTGGATCCATGCCCCAAGAGGATCCAGAAGAGGGCGATTTCTCCTTCTCCCTGTTCGACGATATCGATTAGAGAGCTGACCTGCAGTCCTCCCGTCGCCAGACTCGCCCTTGAAATCACTGGCTTTGTTAACTAGAACTGGCCTGCGGCCAGTCCGTTCACTTTGTTGTACTTTGTCCAGCACGCTGGAAAAGTACAACAAAGGCGCTCGTCGGTTGCTTGCCTCCAGCAAGCGCCCTCCTCGCGCCTTGCCAGTGATTCCAATACCTTCGCCTGGCTCGGTCCAGACTATTGCTCAGCTCTCTAACGCCCGTCCGGGGCTGTCTCTCTCCAAGACATTCATGTGTCAAAACCGTGTGCCCGATTACGGGCAAAAATTCCGAAGTAAATTTATTCGAATAAATCAAGCACCTTATGCGGGGGCAACTGTTGGCACCATGGTTGCAGTTAGACGGGACTAACGAAGCTCACTCCGCTGGAGACGTGCCATGAAACGACACTTAATCATACCCGCCATCCTCTCTCTCACCCTTTTCGCCAGCGCTGCCAGCGCCCGGGTCAACCCCATTCGGGTCGTCACCGAGAACACCGAGCGCGCCGAGCTGGTCATCGTGCTCGACACCTCCGGCTCCATGGGCTGGGATCCCGCCACCGGCGTCCAGAGCGGCGTGGATTGCGCGGGCGACCGTACCGGCACCGTCGATCTGTGCGGCGATGGTCTGTGCAGCGGTGTCGAGGGGCTGAGCGCGAGCTTCTGCGCCGCCGACTGCGAGGCGGCTGGCAACGGCAACGGCAAGCCGAAGATGGACTCGGTTTGTTCGCCCAGCTCGCCCACCACCTCGCGCATGGTGATGGTCAAGCGGGTGCTGCAGAACCTGCTGCCCGAGATGCGGGGCAACCTGAACCTCGGCCTGGTCACCTTCTGGAACGACGACTACTTCCGCTACTTCAAGAGCCACGGCAACAACACTGCGCCGGTGTCCTTCTACATGACCCTCACCGAGATGAAGAACGCGGGCGCCTGGGACGCTGTGGCCGAGAAGCCGAAGGCGACCTTCAGCTGGTGGGGCACCACCTACACCCTGCTGTCGGGCGCCGGCATGACCGTCACCGCTGACAGCCTGTACCAGCGGGTGGACGACATCTCCCAGCAGAAGCGCTTCGAGTGGTCCACCGCGGGCATGTCCCATGTGTCGGGCGGCCACACCTACCAGTTCCTCGGCAGCTACTACACCTACGAGGCCCACACCCACAACACGGGCCAGAGCCAGAAGTTCGACGAGTACCGCGGCCCGCAGTTTCAGCAGGGCAACGTCAAGTGGGTCTACAACCGCTACGGCAGCGAGTTCTCCTCCGGCGGCAGCTCGGGCAACACCGCTGACATCATGGTGCCCATCTCCGCCGACCAGTCCCAGGCGGCCCAGGACGCGGTGCTGCAGGCGGTGATGTTCCGCATGAGCCAGACCAACACCGGCGGCGTGGACGCCCGGGGCAACACCCCCACCGGCACCGCCATCGAGGCGGCGCGTGACCACTACCTGGATCGCCTCAACGGCACCGGGCCGTTTTCCACGCCGGACCCCAAGTCCGACTGCCGCAAGCGCTACGTCATCGTGCTGAGCGACGGCGAGTCCACCACCGGCACCGACCCCGACGTGGCCGCGGCCGCCCTGTACAATCATGCATCCTTCGGCGGCAACCCGGTCAAGACCCTGGTGGTGGGCCTGCCCGGCGTGGGGAGCTCCGCAATGACCGAGCTGGACGCCACCGCGGACGGCGGGGACGACGGCCAGTTCAACAACAGCCGCACCGCTTACTATGCGGCTGACGAGCATGACCTGAACAAGGTGCTCAAGGAGGCGCTGCTGGAGATCCTGTCGGGCGACTACTCCACGGCGTCGGCCGGTGTGACCACGGCTCAGAACAGCTACATCGCCGGCAACCTGGTGCTGCTGCCCACCGCCAGCTACCCGG
>CAZLEO010000049.1:0-9115 GCA_964558555.1 uncultured Rickettsiales bacterium
CCGGGTAGCTGGCGGTGGGCAGCAGCACCAGGTTGCCGGCGATGTAGCTGTTCTGCGCCGTGGTCACCCCGGCAGAGGCCGTGGAGTAGTCGCCCTGCAGGATCTCCAGCAGCGCCTCCTTGAGCACCTTGTTCAGGTCATGCTCGTCAGCGGCGTAGTACGCGGTGCGGCTGTTGTTGGCCAGGCCGTCGTCGCCGCTGTCGGCGGTGGCGTCCAGCTCCACCATGGCGGAGCTCTTGATGCCCGGAAGGCCCACCACCAGGGTCTTGACCGGGTTGCTGCCGAACGAGGCGTCATTGTACATGTTGGCGGCGGCCACCTCCGGCGCGGTGCCCGTGGTGGACTCGCCGTCGCTCAGGACGATGACGTAGCGCTTGCGGCAGTCGGCCTTGGAGTCCGGGTTCGAGAACGGCCCGGTGCCGTTCTGGCGATCCAGGTAGTGGTCCCGCGCAACCTCGATGGCCGTGCCGGTGGGGGTGTTGCCGTGGGCGTCCACCCCGCCGGTGTTCCTCACGCTCAGGCGGAACATCACCTGCCGCAGCACCGCGTCCTGGGCGGCCTGGGACTGGTTCTCGGACAGGGGCACCATCACCTCGGCGCCGTTGCCGGACCCGCCGGGGGGGGAATGCTCCTTGCCGTAGCGGTTGTAGACCCACTTCTTGTTGCCCTCGACGAACTGGGGGCCGCGGTACTCTGGAAACTTCTGCGTCTGGCCGGTGTTGTGGGCGTTGGCCTCGTAGGTGTAGAAGCTGCCCAGGTACTGGTAGGTCTTGCCGCCCGACACATGGGACAGGCCCGCGGCGGACCACTCGAAGCGCCGCTCCTGCGAGATGTCGTCCACGCGGGAGTACAGGCTGTCGGCGGTGACGGTGAGGCCCGCGCCGGACAGCAGGGTGTAGGTGGTGCCCCACCAGCTGAAGCTGGCCTTCGGCTTCTCGTTGGCCGCGTCCCAGGCGCCCGCGGCCTCCATCTCGGTTCGGGTCATGTAGAAGGTCACCGGCGCGGTGTTGTTGCCGTGGGCCTTGAAGTAGCGGAAGTAGTCGTCATTCAGGAAGGTGACCAGGCCGAGGTTCAGGTTGGCCCGCATCTCGGGCAGCAGGCTCTGCAGCACCCGCTTGACCATCAACATGCGAGACATGTTGGGCGAGCTCGGGCTGCACACGCTGTCGATCTTGGCCTTGCCGTTGCCATTGCCGTTGCTCTCGCAGTCCGCCGCACAGAAGGTGCCGCTCAGCCCCTCCACGCCGCTGCACAGGCCATCGCCGCACAGGTCCACTGTGCCGGTGCGATCGCCCCCGCAGTCCGGGCCGCTCTCGGCGCCGGTGACAGGATCCCAGCCCATGGAGCCGGAGGTGTCGAGCACGATGACCAGCTCGGCGCGCTCGGTGTTCTCGGTGACGACCCGAATGGGGTTGACCCGGGCGCTGGCAGCGCTGGCGAAAAGGGTGAGAGAGAGGATGGCGGGTATGATTAAGTGTCGTTTCATGGCACGTCTCCAGCGGAGTGAGCTTCGTTAGTCCCGTCTAACTGCAACCATGGTGCCAACAGTTGCCCCCGCATAAGGTGCTTGATTTATTCGAATAAATTTACTTCGGAATTTTTGCCCGTAATCGGGCACACGGTTTTGACACATGAATGTCTTGGAGAGAGACAGCCCCGGACGGGCGTTAGAGAGCTGAGCAATAGTCTGGACCGAGCCAGGCGAAGGTATTGGAATCACTGGCAAGGCGCGAGGAGGGCGCTTGCTGGAGGCAAGCAACCGACGAGCGCCTTTGTTGTACTTTTCCAGCGTGCTGGACAAAGTACAACAAAGTGAACGGACTGGCCGCAGGCCAGTTCTAGTTAACAAAGCCAGTGATTTCAAGGGCGAGTCTGGCGACGGGAGGACTGCAGGTCAGCTCTCTAATCGATATCGTCGAACAGGGAGAAGGAGAAATCGCCCTCTTCTGGATCCTCTTGGGGCATGGATCCAACCTCGGGCTCCAGCTCGGGCTCATCGTCCTCCACCTCGATGGGCAGCTCCGTCTCCACGGAGGAGGGAGTGCGCCATCCGGTGGGATTGGCCGGCGTGTAGTCGTTCAGCGGAAATTCGGGATCCACTTCCCCCTGGATCACGCCCTCCGGCATGCCGTTGTTGCGGTCCGGCTTGCTGGTCCCCTCGGTCAGGATGATCAGCTGGTCCAGCTGCGGCCCGAGCACTGGCGTCAACCCGAGATCATCGAAGATCTCCTCGCGGGCCCAGTCTGCCAGCCCCTCCTCATCGCCCGCGCCCAATAAAAGCGGCCCGTCGAGGCTGGCCTCGGCGGTGGAGTTGTCCCATCCGCCATCATCCTCGCCGTCGAGCTGGTGGTGCACCACCTCGATCATCAGCTTGTCCAGGGAGGTGTTGATGGTATCCAGCCCGTCCGGGTTGACGCCGAGCACAAAAAACGCGCCCCGGTTCCAGTCCATCATCTCCGAGAGGATCTCCACTGGATCCGATACGAGCCAGCCGTCCACCTTGACGTTAAGCGGCCTGCCGCCCTTGACCTCCATCACCACCCAGCGGTCGGCCATGATCTCCAGCATACCCGTGGTGTCTGCCATGCCCATCATGTTGAGCACAGTGGGCAGGCTGAACTGCGACAGGTCCCCCCCCCACAGCACGCTGACGCCAAAGACCTGCTGGCGCATCATGCGCGCCTCGCTGGTCACCCGACGGATCATCTCGTCGTCTTCGCTTACGCTGAAACCGGGTCTTGTGATGTCGATATCGCGGTGCATGGCCTCTCCTCCTGCAAGTGCTCCTTTTAAATGCAACTGCTGATCCATAATCAGCGAACAAAGATAACCAATTGATAATAAACGATTATCCCGGAATTCATGGATTGCGCGCTCTTGATAATAGGGTGGATTGCGACATGCTGTGACATGTATCCGTCTCACGAGGAGACAAGGCAGGAGCTGACCCGAAACGTACTTCCAGAGAGCAAGTAGACGCGGCATCCTGCCGCGTTCCATGGCGGCCCTCCTGCAAATGAAAGCGGCGAGACGCCGCTTCTACCGCCCGCTTCGGGTCTGAAAGATCCGCCTCTCAGGCGGGGGCGAAGCTAACCCGTGACGCGAGATGGAATGGCAGCTTTCCCCTTGTTGCTCACAGCCGGGTAGTCGCCGGCGCTACGCCGACGTCGCCAGGAGTCACTGCTCTCCTCCGAACCGACGCTGACATGGGCCATGTTGGATGAAAGCTCGTTGGGGGACATGGGTCGTCCCACCAGGAAGCCCTGGATCTCGTCGCAGCCGAGCACATGGAGGAAGTTGAGCTGCCGCTCGGTCTCCACCCCCTCGGCCACCACGCGAAGGTCCAGGTTCTTTGCCAGCGCGATGATGGTATTGACGATGGCCGTGCTGTCCCGGTCGCTGGCCAGGTCCTTGATGAAGGACCGGTCGATCTTGAGCACATCGATGGGCAACCGCTTGAGGTAGGCCAGCGACGAAAAGCCGGTGCCGAAGTCGTCCACGGCGATGGCGATGCCCGCGTCACGTAGCCGCTGCATCATGGCCACGTTGCGCTGGGCGTTATGCATGATGGTGCTCTCGATGAGCTCCAGCTCGAGCACGCCGCCCAGCTCGGCGATGCGCCTGCCAGCCTCCAGGAAGCGCTCCTCCTGCCCCTCGCCGTGAAACTGCTGACTCGAGACGTTGACCGACACCAGCGGGACATGCAGACCGCCCTCGCACCACACCTGGTACTGGCGCACCACCCTGTCGAGCACCCAGTCGCCCAGGTCCTGCATCAAGCCTGCCTCCTCGGCCACCGGGATGAACCGGTTCGGAGGGATATCGCCCCACGCGGCGTGGTGCCAGCGCAACAGCGCCTCCACCCCGAGCAGGTTCAGGCTGCCGGGGTCGACCCGCGGCTGGTAGTGCAGATCGAGTTCATCCTTGCGCAGGGCCTCGCGCAAGGCCGCTTCCACAAGCAGCCGCTTGGAAACATCGGCATGCATATCGCGGTGATAGCGCATCACCTGGCGGCTGCCCTTGCGCTGGGCAAAGCCGAGGGCGAGGTCAGCGTTGGAGACCAGCTCGTCGGGGACGAGGCCGTCTGCCGGGAAGCAGGCGATGCCGACGCTGGCCGAGGCGTGCACCTGGTGACCGGGCACCTCCAGCGGCTGGTTGAAGGTGTCGATCAGCTCCGCACCCGCCTCGAGCTGGGCCTCCGGGTCATCCATGCCTGGCAACACCACCAGGAAGGTCTGCCCGTTGATGCGGCTGGTCAGCGCGCGCTCCCCCACGCACTCGACCAGGCGATCGCCCGCCAGGGCCAGCAGCTTCCGACCAGCCACCCTGCCGAGGATCTTCTGCATCTCCCGGACGCCCTCGATCTCCACGGCCATCAGCGCCAGGGTCTGGTTCGCGCTCCCGGCTCTGTCCAGCGCTCGCGACAGCTGCTTGTACATCACCGACTCCTTGGGCAGGCCGGTGATGGTGTCCAGGTTGTGGCTGGACCTGGCCCTGTGCTCGCGGGTCACGACAAACGCCTGGGTCGAGCCGCCGGGGGCCCCCTGGTCGAGATCCACCTGCCCATACTCGTCGGTCACCGAGCTGTCATACTCATCGACATGCGGATACTCTGCGGTCTCTGCCGTCTGGAGGTGCTGCAGATCCTGGCCTTGCATGCCCTGCTGCTTCGATTTGATATTGCCGATCCGGTCCATGACGTCGCTCCTTGTCGCTTCCTGGCGCTCCTTTGTAAGGTGCAATGGGGATGCCATGGCAGGTATCTCTTGTAATCATTGGGCTAAACTTCGATATTCTTTATCGAGGCGCCTGGTCTGGACACTTGTGAGGCATCAATCCGTATCAGAAAGCGACAGATCGAGAGACAACACTCAGGACGGCAAGGATCCAGCACTCGCAGGCGGATCAGAGCGCCTCGGCTCGCTCCCGCAGGTGAACCGCCCTGCGCGGATCGTCCAGCGCATCGAAGCGATTGGCCGCCTGCTCCAGCAACGGAGCCGCCTGAAGCTTGAGGTCAGCGGCCAGGGCATGGTGTGCCCGGGTGATCACATCGTCGCGCGCGGGATCCAGCAGAGAGAAGATACGACCATGAAGCTGGCGCCTCAGGTGGGCGGGCGTCACGGCCGAGACGGTGCGGGAGATTACGCCGTGGGTCACGAGCAGCACCGAGGTGGACCCGTGCTGTACATACCCGCGCCGCACCAGCAGCTGCAGGCTGTCTCGCACGTCGCCCGTCACGCCGGAAAGCTCGCTCGCCCAGCGCGCCGGACAGGCCAGCCCGGCAGCGCAGATCCCCTGCAGCAACGCCAGCGCGCGCTGCGGCAGGCGCCCCAGCCGCGCGGCCACCATGTCGTACAGCTTGAGGTCCAGCCCGATGGCGCCCTCCGCCATGAGCCGAATGGCCTGCAACAAGTGCAGCGGGTTGCCGGCGGTCATGTCCGCCACCGGACCGATGATCCGATGCGGCATCACCTGGTAAGGCCCGAGCGCCTCGGAGACGATGGCGCCGACGCTGCGAGCGTCCAGAGGGCCGAGCTCCAGCCGCGCCACGGTCTTGCCACGCGCCACCGGCTTGCGCGCCGCCAGCGCGACCCGGTGCGCGCTGCCGCGAGTGGCGCGGCGAAACAGGGTCTTGAAGACGCCGAGGCTGGGCCGGTCGTAGCTGGCGACGTCGTCCAGCAGCAGGAAGCACGACCGCGCCTCGCCGGCGTTCATCAGCGCCCACATGGCCTCGCTGATGAGGCGGAGCCGCTCCGCAGGCGGCCGCTCATCCTGAACCTGCTCGATGTCGAACAACCCCATCATGCCGCGCAGGTGCTCCCGGCCCAGCCCCGCCTGCCGACAGGCCGCGCGAAGCTGTTTGCCCGTGGTGTACACCCGCGGCAGCCCGAGCAGCTGGGCCGCGAGGCAGAGCACCGGGTAGAGCGCCGGCGCTGCCTGGGATGGATCCGGCCCGGCCCGCAGCACCCGGTACCCTGCCCTGGACGCGCCCCGACCCAGCTGGCCCATGAGCCGGGTCTTGCCGATTCCTGCCGGCCCGATGACCTCCAGGACCCCCTTGTCGCCGCCCAGGAAATTCCCGAACTGCTCCAGCGAGCCCTCCCGGCCGACGAAGCGCACCCGCATGGGCGGCTCGGTCCGAAGCCTCACCGCGGTGCTGGCCTCCTCCGCGCCAAACTCCATCATCGCCGCGCGCGCGGTGTCGCCGCCCTGCCCCATGTCCACCAGGTCGGCCACCGCCTGCGGGGCCCTCGGCGGCTGCTCATCTGCGGTCTCCGCCGCGGTCACCGCGCTCGCCGCGCCGCAGTCCGGGCAGCGCCCCGGATCTTGCTGCGCCACATGGCCGCAGGCGCAACGGAACGCGGGCTCCCCGCTGAGCCGTTGCTGCACCTGGAGCAGGGCCAGCCCCATGGCCCTTGCGGAGCCGAAGCGCCGGGCCGGGTCCTTTAGAAGCGCCCGCTCCAGCAACGACTCGAGCTGATCCCGCGCCCTGAGGTGCGGGGTGTGCTCCGACAGCGGGGGCGCCTCCATGTGGCACTGGCGGTGCAGGGTGGCAGGCATGGACGGCGAATAGAACGGGTTGACCCCGGAGAGCATGTGGTACAGCAGGATGCCGCAGGAGTAGAGGTCCGCCGCAGGGGTGAGCTCATCGCTGCGGATCTGCTCGGGCGCCATGTAGCTCGGCGTGCCGCAGATGGCGCCGTCCTGGGTCAAGCTGGAGGTCGCCTCCTCCAGGTCCCTGGAGATGCCGAAGTCGAGCAGCTTGATGAAGTCTTCCTGATCCCGGTGGGAGGTGACCATGATGTTGTCCGGCTTCAGGTCACGGTGCAGGATCCCCTTTTCGTGCGCCTCCTCCAGCGCCGAGAGCACCTGCAGGGTGATGGACACCGCCCGCCCCACCGCCAGGCTGCCCGCCTCACGGATCAGCTTGCCCAGGGTGACGCCGCGCAGATACTCCAGCACGATGTAGTGCACGCCGCCGGCGGAGTGGGCGTGGTCGATGATGGCCACGATGTTCGGGTGCGAAAGCCGGCTCACCGCCCGCGCCTCGGCGCGCAGCCGCGCGGCCTTGTGCTCGTCGACCTTGTCCTGCCCCAGCAGCAGCTTGATGGCCACCGACACGCCCAGCACCTGGTTGATGGCCCGGTAGACCACCGCGGCGGCCCCCTGCCCCAGGTACTCGCGCAGCTCGTAGCGGCCGTTGATCACCATGCCGGCCAGATCCTGCGCCGCGAGCCCGCGGGTGCCGGTCATCTCCTTGCCGCACTCCGCGCACAGGGCGGGCATCCCCAAGTTCCCTGCCTGGCATGCCGGACAGATCCTCATGGCTCGCTGGCGACGACGCCCAGGTTACTCGTCGCCTTGCCCCTCCTCGCCTGACTGGTGACGGTAATACACCTGTGGGTACATCTCGCGGAAGCAGTCGGGGCAGAGGCTGTGAGAGAAGTCGGCGCCCGTGTGCGTGCCGATGTACTCCTCGACCTGACTCCAGTACCCCTTGTCGTCGCGGACCTTCTTGCACTCGGCGCAGATGGGGAGCAGCCGGCCCAGCAGATCCACCTCGTTGAGCGCCCGCTGCAGCTCGCCGATGGTGCTGGCCAGCTTCTTGTTGATCTTCTTGCGCTCCACGGCATAGGCCACGGCGCGCACCAGCAGGTCCCCGCGCAGGTCCCCCTTGAACAGGTAGTCCTGCGCGCCCTCCTTGACCGCCTGGAACGCGAGGTTGACGTCCTCGAGGTGGGTGACCACCACCACCGCCGCGTCCCCCACCTTCTCGGTCAGGCTACGGAAGCTCTGGATCCCCTGGCTGTCTGGCAAGCCCAGGTCCAGCACCACCGCGTCTATCTGCCCTCCACCGAGGATCACCAGCGCCTCTTCGAGGCTCCGGGTTCGGGTCAATTCGAAGGCTGGGTGTTTGCCCCGAGACAGCAGGTTCTCCACCACTGCAGCGTCGAGGTCGTCGTCTTCCACCACCAGGACCTGGATGGTCCAGTCCTCGTAGTGAGGGTTGTCGATGGCCTGTTCCATGCTCTTCATTCTCCAGCGTTCCTCCCTGATCTCATGACGAACCGCCGCCCGCTGACCGCTGGAGCGACTCCAGCTGCCTGGCCACCGCCGCCAGGACCTGTTCCAGCTCGACGCGGATCTGTTCCAGCAGCCCCCCAATGGGCTCGCTGTCGCCGGCCCGCGCCGCGGCCTCTGCCTTGACGCACAGGCTGGCCAGGTCAGCGGCGGAGAAGGTGCGGGCGTTGGACTTCAAGGAATGCACCGCCCTGCCCGCCGTCTGCAGGTCGGCGCGCCCCAGCGCGTCGAACGCCTCGACCACCCGCTCTCGGGCGTTGCGCTGAAAGATGCTCACCAGCCCGCCGAGGTCCTCCATGCTGCAGCCGAGGTTGGAGCGCAGCTGCTCCAGCGCGTCCGCAGGGAGGGCCTGGCCCTGATCTCCATTTGAATTCGTGGTATCTGTCATGAGCCACTTGTAGAAGCTATTGAATAACATAAGGGCGATCGTCGGTCCTGCCAACGAGCAACCGTGCGCCGGAGCCATCATCCATGAAGATCTGCAGCAGTTGCAAGCTGGCCAATGCCCTGGAAGGCGAGAAGTGCGAGTCGTGCGGCGCGGACCTCTCGAGGATCGAGCCCAGCAGGGGCAACGACCTGGTGGGCGGGATCATCGCGGGCAAGTATCAGCTGGATCAGTTCGTGGGCGAGGGCGGGATGGCCTGGGTCTACCGCGGCAGCCAGGAGGGGCTGGAGCGGCCGGTGGCGATCAAGCTGATGAAGCGCCTGCCGCAGCACGAGGAGATGTCCCTGCGCTTCGCGCGCGAGGCCCGGCTCGCCGCGGCCCTGTCCCACCCCAACATCATCCGGATCTTCGACTTCGGCGACACAGCCGGCGGGAACCTGTTCCTCGTGAGCGAGTTCCTCGAGGGCCAGACCCTCGACGCCCTGCTCGCCGGCGGGCCTGTCCACCTGGGCAGAGCCATGCTGCTGTTCTCCCAGGTGCTCGACGCGGTGGAGGAGGCCCATGTCCACGGCGTGGTGCACCGTGATCTGAAGCCGGAGAACATCATGCTCGCGCCCCGGCGCAGCGGCGCCGAGAAGGTCAAGATCC
>CAZLEO010000049.1:9125-40226 GCA_964558555.1 uncultured Rickettsiales bacterium
CCCGTGGGCCCGGGGGGGGGCCCCCGTGACCTCCCGCGTCACACACTCCTCCGCGCGCCGCGGCCCCGCGGCGCCGAGATGGTCAAGATCCTCGACTTCGGCATCGCCACCCTGGCCGAGGATCCCTCCCCCAAGCTCACCGCCGACGGCATGCTGGTGGGGACGCCCGCCTTCATGGCCCCGGAGCTGTTCGACGGGGTCGAGGCGTCACCGGGCAGCGACCTGTACGCCTGCGGGTTGCTGCTCTTCGAGCTGCTGACCGGCGTGCCGGCCATCCGCGGCAAGAACCTGGCCGAGGTGATCGAGGCGCAGCGCGCCGACGAGCGACCGTCGCTGCAGGCGGCGGCCCCGGAGCAGGGCTTCACCGACTGCCTGGAGCGGGCCCTGGCTGGCGCCCTGGCGCGAGAGCCCGCCGAGCGGTACCTGGAGATCGCCGACTTCCGGCAGGCGCTGCAGAGCTGCAACGAGGCAGCCCCTCACCTGCACTCGGCCCTCTACCCGGCGGTAAACCTCAACAGCCTGCCCGCGCCAGCGCCGGGTCCTGCGCGCCCGCCCCGGCCGGTCCGCCCCTCCAGCTCGGTGGTCATCTCCGCCGGCAGCCTGATGAGGCCCTCGCTCCGCGCGTTGCTGGAGACGGCGGACACCCCCGACAACCTGATGAATGAGCCGTCCCGGCCGTCCCCCACGCCCGCGACGATGCCGCCGCCCCGGCGATCAACTCAAACAGGCGAGCGGCTGGTTGGGCGCGGTCGGGAGGTGGCCTTCCTGGAGAACCGTGACTGGCGCGAGAGCCCGCCGGTGGAGGTCATCGGCGCCGCAGGGCTGGGAAAGAGCGCGCTGCTGATGGATGTCTCCAGGCGGCTGCGTGCGCAGGACACCCGGACGGTGCTGGTGGGGGCCGCGCCCGCCGGCGTCAGGCCGCCGTGGCACCCCATCAGATCCCTCGTGGCGCAGGTGCTCGGGCTGTCAGCGGACGCCCCGCCGCGGGACACCGCCACCGCGGCCCGGGCCGCAGGAGTCGAACCTGCCGACGAGCGGTGGCTGGTCCACCTGCGACAGGGCGCCGCCGACACCCAGGTCAAGCCCGAGGTGCGCCATCGCGAGATCTGCGCAGCGGTGTTGAACCTGCTGCAAACCGTGCAGGCGCGCTCGCCGTTGGCCGTCATGCTCGACGACGTTGACCTTTACGATGGCGCAAGCCTGAGCCTCGTGCGCCAGCTCGCCGCGCGCCCGGCCCATCGTCGCCCCGCGCTGGTGCTCGCAGGCGCCGCCACGGTGCTGGGCCAGGACAGCAAAGCCGCGCGGCTGCTCATGGGCCCCCTGTCGCCCGAGGCTTGCCGCGAGCTGCTCAACGAGCGCTGCGATGGCGCCCTGGCCGAGGTGGACATCGAGGTCCTGGCGCGCCGCTTGCCCGGCAACCCGCTCTGCCTGGAGCTGGCCGTGGACCTGGTGGTCCAGGGCGGCCAGCTCGACGGCGCGAGCGCGCCCCCCGCGCTGGTGCGCGCCCACTTCGAGATGTTGCCCGAGGCTGCCCAGCAGCTGCTGGTGTGCCTGTCCATCATGGGCGGCGAGGCGCGGCTGGAGGAGCTGACGACCCTCGCCGGGGCGGGCGCCACCGACCACGCGCCTGCGCTGGCCACCCTGGAGGAGCACCGGCTCATCACCTTGAAGGACGACCTCGTGCGGGTGTGCCACCCGATGGTTTCAGCCCAGGTGCACGACCTGACCGACGAGGCGCAGCACACCGAGCGTCACCGGGCGGCCTTCTCCATGCTCAAGGCCTCCGGCGCCGGGACCTTCGACCAGGCGCGGCACACAGTGGAGGGGGCGCTTCACTCCACCAGCCTGGGGCTGCTGCAGCGCGCCGCCGAGGAGGCGGCGGCCCACTGGTCTCATCCGGAGGTGATCTTCTTTCGCCGGACCGCCTGCGAGGTGGCCCGCTGGGATCTCAAGCTCCCAGGGTCGTCGCTGGAATACCTGCGGCTGAGGCTCGGGCTGGGGGAGGCGCTGCTGGAGGACGGCCGGCACAAGAGCGCCGCCAACACCTTCGCAAGCAGCCTGAAGCAGGTGGACGAGGACAGCCCCGAGGCGGTGCGCATCGGGCTGGGCCTCGCCCGCGCCCAGGCAGGCGCCGGCCACCTGGGCCGCGCTCGCAAGACCCTGGCAGAGACCTCGGGCCGGGCCATGCGCCTGGCCCACCCCACCTTGCTGTGCGAGACCTACCAGGACCTGGCTCAGCTGCTGGTGGCGGTGGGGCGCTGGCAAGAGGCGCTGGCCGAGGCCGAGGAGGGGCTCTCCCTGCTGGGTGATGGAGGCGAGGCCCACGAGACCTGGCGCCTTCGAGCGCTGGCCGCGCTGTGCCAGGAGCAGCTCGGCGCCCTCGATCAGGCCGCCGCCCTGGCCCGCCAGTGCGTGCGGGACGCTGCCAGCGCCGGCGCCCCGGACGCCCTGGCCGGCGCGCAGCTGCAGCAGGGGCGCCTGCTGTGCCGGGTGGGCAACATGGCCGAGGGCATCAGGCTGCTGTCGAGCGCCCTGGCCGGCTACGAGGACATGGGAGATCGCCGCGGGCAGGCCGAGTCGCTGCTCGCCAGGGCCGAGCACGCGCCGGCCGAGCGCTCGGCCATCGCCACCCGCGCCGCGCGGCTGGCGGCGGTGGTGTGTTGGCGTGAGGGCGTGGCCCTCGCCGGTGATCTCGGGGCTGTCTCGGCTCCTCCACGGCGCGGCGGCCACCACTCCTTCGATTGACGCGGTTGCCCCTGGCGACGCACTGGAATACGCTGTG
Organism: uncultured Rickettsiales bacterium; assembly: GCA_964558555.1. Lineage (GTDB taxonomy): Bacteria > Myxococcota_A > UBA796 > UBA9615 > CAYRNR01 > CAYRNR01. The sequence continues at coordinate 11,908 of CAZLEO010000049.1, forward strand.
ACGGCGCAAACATGGCCGTAAAAGGGAGACTGAACCCCATGAGCGAGGGGAAGCAGACAACCATCCTCAACGTGGATGACAACGATGTCAGCCGCACGGCCTCCAGCATGATCCTGCGAGGCCGCGGCTACGAGGTGCTCGAGGCGCGCACCGGCCAGGAGGCGCTGGACATGAGCCAGCAAGACCCGGATCTGGTGCTGCTGGACATCCAGCTGCCGGACATCGACGGGTTCGAGGTGTGCCGCCGGCTGCGCGAGGCGCCCGCCACGGCCACCATCCCCGTGCTGCACCTGACCGCCAGCGCGCCTGGCGACGAGTCGCGGATCCGCGGGCTGGAGGGTGGCGCCGAGGGGTACCTGACCCAGCCGGTCAACCCGGCTGTCCTGCTGGCCTACGTGGACGCGCTGCTGCGCACGCGGCGGGCCGAGCGCCAGCGGGAGGAGGCATACGCCGAGCTCAAGCAGGTCCACGACGACCACCGCGCGGTGCTGGATCAGCTGCAGCTCGGCATCATCACCCTGGGCGCCGACCAGGAGATCATCTACTTCAACGGCGCAGCCAACCGGCTGTTCGGGCTGCGCCGGCGCAAGGCCTCGGGCCTGCCCCTCACCGGCGCCCTGCCCATGGACAGCACCCAGCTGGCCAAGCTCGAGGGGCTCTGCCAGCAGCCAGAGGCCGCACGCGCCCCCATGGAGCTGATGGCCGAGGATCCCGACGGCGCCCGCCGCTGGCTCCGGGTGGAGGTGCAGGACGATCCGCGCAAGCGCGGCCAGCGACTGCTGCTCTTCACCGACCGCTCCGAGGTCCATGACCTGCAGGGCGAGCTGAACCGCCGCTCCCGGTTTCACGATCTGATCGGCAAGAGCGACGCCATGCAGGAGGTGTTCAAGCGGCTCAAGGCCGTGGCCGGGGTGGACTGGACGGTGCTCATCGAGGGCGCCACCGGCACCGGCAAGGAGCTCGTGGCCCGGGCCATCCATGCCCAGAGCCCGCGCTCCGAGCAGCCCTTCGTCGCCGTCAACTGCGCCGGGCTGTCCGATTCCCTGCTGGAGAGCCAGCTGTTCGGGCACAGACGTGGTGCCTTCACCGGTGCGGTCAAGGACCAGGCCGGCCTGTTCGAGGCGGCTGACGGCGGCACCCTGTTCCTGGACGAGATCGGCGACATCTCGCCGAACATGCAGAAGACCCTGCTGCGCGCCCTGGAGGCGAAAGAGATCACGCGGGTGGGCGACACCAACCCGCGCAAGGTGGACGTGCGGGTCATCACCGCCACGCACCAGGACCTGACCGGCGCCGTGGATCGGGGCGAGTTCCGGCGGGACCTGCTCTACCGCATCCGGATCGGACGGCTCACCTTGCCGCCGCTCCCCTCGCGACGGAGCGACATCCCGCTGCTGGTGGCGGAGTTCATCAAGAAGAGCCGCGCTGCCACGGGCAAGCTTGACGTGGAGATGGGCTCGGAGGCCATGGCGGTGCTGCTGCAGTACTCGTGGCCAGGCAACGTGCGCGAGCTCAAGGCCGCGGTGGACTATTCCACCCTGCATTGCCTGGGGACCATGATCATGCCCGAGGATCTCCCTCCCGAGATCCAGGACGAGGCCCAGGCAGGGCCCCCGCCCACCCTGGATCCTGTGTCGGAACCAGGCCAGAACGGACAGCTTCAGGCGCCTTCCTTGCTGCGCCGACAGCCGCTCGACCCCGAGCAGGAGCGCGCGATGCTGCTCGAGGCCATGCGTCGGACAGGCGGCAACCGCACCGCCGCGGCCAAGTTGCTCGGCATGAGCCGCGCCACCTTCTACCGCCGCGTATCGGAGCTCGACATCCGACTCGACTGATTGTCGCAGCGCCTCAACATGAGACAGCCCTGAAACAGGCCTGAAGCGTCCAGGGTGTCCAGGATGCGCCAACAACGCTCGAATACGCAATAATTACGGGTAATTGCTGATCGTGGCATGGATCTTCCTTGATGGAAGAGACATGAGCACTCCCAACGAGTCAAACTTCAACACACTTCCCCCTCCGGGAAAGGCTCAGGGTCCAAAGGACACGTCCCACATATCGGTCATCACACCGATGTCGGTCCTCGAGCCTTCCCAGTCAGCCATGGTGGTTTCTCCCAGAGCTGATACCACCGCGCTGTACGGGAGAATTCTCGAGGACCTCGGCTACGCCGTGACCAGGCGCTCAGGCCTGCCCGTGGACGGCGCCGGCTTCAGCGGTGACGAGTACCCGCTGGTAGTGCTGTCGGTGGACTCCAATAGAAGGGGCTGGGTCGAGCAGGTTCGGCGCGTCCGGGAGGCTCAGGGCGGGTCCTACATGTACCTGCTCCTCTCGGTGGACGGCAGCGTCCGGGAGGCCAGGGAAGACGCCCTGCGCGCCGGCGCGGACGCCATCCTGCCCGCCAACGCCAGCCAGGCCAACCTGGAAGCGCAGCTCCTCGCCGCCGACCGCTTCCTGACCCATGAGCTGGAGCGGGCGACCCGCTACCGGCGACTGGCTGACCTGTCGGTCCGCGACGGGCTGACCGGACTGTACAACCGGCGCTACCTGTTCAACCGGCTGCCGCTGGAGCTCAAGCGGGCCTCCCGCTATGCCCGGGCCCTGACGGTGGTCCTGTTCGACCTGGACCACTTCAAGGAGATCAACGACACCCACGGCCACCAGGCCGGGGACGAGGTTTTGCTCGGAGTGGCGGGCGCCATCGCCAGGCTGCTCCGCGCTGACCTGGACTGGGTGGCGCGCTACGGCGGCGACGAGTTCATCGTGGTGCTGCCCGAGACCGGCGTGGACGGCGCGAGCGTTGTGCTGCAGCGCATGATCGGCTCCATCCACGATGTGGTGGTGGAGCACGCCGGCGTGCCCCTGTCCCCGGGCGCCAGCTTCGGCGCGGCCGTGTACCGGCCTGGACCGGAGCTGGAGATCGTTCCGGCCAAGCTGCTGATCAGCGCCGCGGACAAGTGCCTCTACCTGGCCAAGAACCGCGGCCGAGGTCAGAGCGTCCTGACGACACTCGAGCGCTGGGTCGAGTTCTAGCGCATCGGAGGATAGAGATATGAGATTTCGCAGACACCATGTCGACCCCAAAGTCACCACCCTCAAGGGAACCGCCCAGAAGTACGAGCAGCGCGGCAAGTACCGCCAGGCCGCCCGCTGCTACCGCAAGCTGAGCCGCATGGAGCCCGAGAACCCGCGCTGGCCTCACAAGCTCGGCGACGCCCTGCGGAGGCTGGGCAAGTTGACCCAGGCCCTCAACTCCTACGAGCACGCGGTGACCCTCTACTCCTCCGACGGATGGCTCCAGAAAGCCGAGGCCCTGGCCGACCTGGTCAAGCGGCTCGATGCGAAGCGCAACCCGACGCTGGCCGCCTACCGCGGCGAGGCCAAGGAGAAGCGCGATCCCTCCAACGAGCCCCTGAGCGCCATGTCCGATCAGCGCGCGCCCAGCTCGCCGTCCAACTCCACCATCGGCGGCAACCCCGACAGCATCCCCGTGGCAGCCGATGGAGTGACCATCGAGCAGGGCACTGGCGTGGTCGTCCCGCAATTCTTGCCCCCTGGCGGCGATGCCCTGCCCGTGCCCGGCAGCGAACACGACAGCGAGGCCAAGGCTGCCTCCGCCCCCGACATGGTGGATGTCAAGGTGGCCCCGTCCAAGGCGGAGAAGAAAGCCCCGAGTCCCCGGCGGCGCAAGAAGGCCACCGGCAAGCGCAAGTCCACCCCGAGCCGCCCCATGGTCATCGGCAAGGGCAAGCTGCCGGCGGCGCCCCGCCGCAAGAAGAAGTCCAGCGCCGTCAGTCAGCAGCAGAAGAAACGGCCGACCAGGGCCAGGGCCGACGCGCCGACGCGGCGGGCCCGGCCCGCGACCCGCACCCCGCGCATCGAGATCGCGCCGCCGGCCCTGAAGGTGGAGATCCTCGCCGAGCCGCCGCCGCCGCCCGGGCGCCCCTCAGCGCCGGCCAGGCCGGCCGCGCCTCAGCCGCCGCCCATCCCCTCCGCCAAGGAGACCAACAGCTCGGTCATCGTCATGGCCCCCGAGGCGATCCAGCAAGCGGTGCGGAAGGACCGCCGGCAGAAGTCCACCGGCTTTCCGGTGGAGCCGACCCCAACCACCACCGCCCTTCCCACCGCCCGCGTGGTGGAGCTGCTCGGCGCCAACCCCGCCCTGAAGGGGGCCCCGCGCAGCGCGCTCGAGGCCATCGCTGCCGCCGGCCAGGTCATCTCCCTGGACGCTGACGAGATGCTCTACCAGGCCGGCGCCAAGGCGGAGGCGATCTACTTCCTGCTCGACGGCGAGCTCGCCATGCACCGCGGCTCGGGGAGGGTGGTGGAGCTGTCCAGCCTCACCGGCACCGGCCTGCTGGGCGAGGTGGCCCACCTGACCGGGCAGATCCACACCCGCACCGTCGAGGCGTTGGCGCCGACGCGCCTGGTGCGCGTTGAGCCGGACCGGGCCTCCAGTCTGCTCGGAGAGCACAAGGCGCTCAATTCCCGCCTCCGCGCCTCGTTCAAGGACCGCATGATCAACCAGGCCGTCAACGAGCACTCGCTGTTCAAGCCCTATCCGGCCGCTGACCGCCGTCGCCTCGCCGACCGCTTCCAGCTCACGGGGGTGGAGGCCGGGCGCAGCTTGATGCGCCAGGGCGTCGACGCCGACGCCCTGTACATGGTGCTCCACGGGACCCTCGGTGTGTGGCAGGACCGCGCGGCGCGCCGCTCCGTGGAGGCGGGGGACCTGCTGGGCGCCAGCCCGCTGGTGGAGCAGCGTCCCTCGGAGGTGACCGTGATGGCCACCACGCACTGCTGGGTGCTGCGCCTCGACCGCACGGCGTTCTGGGAGGCCGCCATGGAGCAGCCGCTGTTGCTGGAGGCGGTGAGCGAGAAGCGGCCCACCGGGCGCCTGCCCATGCTGCCAGTGTCTGGCGACAGCCTGACCTCATCAAACAAGCGCAACCTCCCGTCCGGTTCGGACAACGCCATCTGCTGACAGGTGAGCCATGGACAAATCCATCCAGAGAAACCTCGTCGTCGTTTGCGCTCCCCGCCCCTTGCCCTATGATTCGGGCATGAAATCTGGCGGAGCGGATGACGATGGACGCCGCAGACCAATGCCTGCCGAAGAGCAGTTCGACCAGATAGAGGCCACCCCCATGTCGCAGCTGTCGACGCTGAGGGACCGCTCGCAGGTCCGCGAGCAGGCGCACGTGGAGTTCCTCTCGCTGGTCAGCCACGAGCTGCGCACGCCGCTCAACGCGGTGCTCGGCATGGCCTCCCTGCTGGCCGATTGCGACCTTGGAGCGGAGCCGCGCAGCTACCTCGCGACGCTTCAGCACAGCGCGGAGCGGCTCCACCTGGTGCTCCGCAACCTGACCGACTTCGCCAGCCTCAGCCAGGAGGATCTGCATGTTCGCAGCCTGCCCTTCTCCCTGGATCACGCCCTGCGGGACGTGCTCAAGAAGGGCAACGCCCTGGCCAGGAGCCAGGGCAGCGAGCTCATCCTGCGCCCCCGGGGCCAGGTGCCGAAGAACGTCATGGGCGATCCCGACTGGCTGCGGCAGACCCTGCTGCACCTGGTGGACAACGCGCTGGGCTGGTGCCCGGGAGCAGAGGTCGAGCTGGGCGTCCAGGCTGAGGAGATGACCCGCGGCGCGCTCCGGCTGCGATTCTGGGTCCAGGGCGAGGGAGAGCCGCTGGAAGAAGCGAAGCTGAAGGAGCTGTTCAAGCGCCGCCAGGCAGATCCCAGGGCGAGCGTATCGAGCGACGAGTGGGCCAACGTGAGCCTCGCCCTTGCCCAGCGCCTGGTGCTGATGCTGGGGGGCACCATCCATGCCGAGAACGACGGCCGCCCCGGGCGTGGGACCCGAATCGCGGTCACCCTCGATACGCCCCCGCTGCGCGATCGTCGGGACTCCTCCTCCTCCATGACGGTGATGCCGCTGCTCGGTCGCAGCGCGCTGATCCTCGCTCCCGATCCGGAAACGCTCGGGGAGACCCACGCCATGGTCCAGCAGTGGGGCGTCACGGCCATGGACGGCACCTCGGCCCTCGAGGCCGCGACGCACTTCGCAGGCGACTCCAGCCCTGACATGATCCTGGTCGCGGAGTCGGCGGGCGGAGAGCCGGCACACCACCGGCTCGAGCAGCTGAAGCAAATGGTCTCGGCAGAGCTGCCGCCGGCGCTGCTGATCTCTGACCGCCCCGGGGCATCGGTCAACCCCGGCGAAGAAGGCTTCGTGGATGTGATCCCCACCCCGGTGGACAGGGCCAAACTGTACCGGGCGATGACCCGTATCGTGATCAAGGCCAGCGAGGACGGCGACAGCGAGGCGGCTCCCCGGCGCCCGCTGCCGGACAAGCCGAATCCAGATTTCGCCGCCGCGCGCCCGCTGCGGCTCCTGCTGGCGGAGGACGACATGCTCAACCAGCAGCTGGCGCGCATGATGCTGGCCAAGCTGGGCTTCGAGGTGGAGGTGGTGGCCGACGGCGCCGAGGCGCTCGAGGCGGTGAAGCGCGAGCGGTACGACGCGGTGTTGATGGACATCCGCATGCCGAACATGGACGGCCTGGAGGCCTCGCGCCGCATCAACCGGGAGGTGGGCGAAGCCGACCGGCCGCTGCTGGTGGCGGTCACCGCCGGCGCCATGGAGCAGGACCAGCGCCGCTGCGCCGAGGCGGGCATGGACCTGTACCTGAGCAAGCCGTTCAAGGTCGACGAGCTGATGCGGGTGCTCGACCGGTGTCACTACCTGCGCGGCGGGACCCTGCCGGCGCCGGACGAGGGCGCGGCGGAGCGAGGCGCCGGGGGCAGCAGCACGCTGGACCTGTCAATCCTCGGCCAGCTCCAGTCCTACCTCGGGCCGGCAGACGGCGGCGAGGACGACGGCGTGGCCCGGCTGCTGCGGCTCTACCTCGACACGGCCCCGGGCCAGATCGACGACATGGAGGCCGCCTTCAAGGAAGGCGACCTCGAGCGGGTCGGCCGCACGGCCCACTCGCTGAAGTCGGGCAGCTCCAACATGGGCGCCGTGGAGCTGGCGGAGCTCTGCCTGCAGCTGGAGTTGCAGGCAGGTGAAGGCAGCGACCTGGAGAACCTGAGCCGCAGCCTGGAGTCCACGCGCCAGGCCTGGGGGCGGCTGGAACAGGCCATCAACGCCGAGCTGGAGCGCCGCACGCCTCCTGCTTGAGGGTGGTTCGCTATCGCAGCGCGCCGATCCTGTCCAGCAGAGCGGGCACCCCCCCCACGTCGAAGTCAGCCGCCCGCTCCGCCAGGTCCATGGCGATGCTCTCCAGCCAGCCGACCTGGAGCGCCTTGGCCACGCGCTTCAACTCCGCGGCCAGGTCCTCCACCTCGTCCATGTCCAGCTCCCGCGCCAGTCGCCGGGCCTTACCGATTATCGGCCCCAGCGCCTCCAGCAGCTCCGGTTCAGCCGTGATGGCCTGCTGTTCGGCAGAGGGTTGAGCGAGCCGGCGCGGCTGGTGCGCCAGGTGTCGGGACATGGCCTGCAGCAGCTCATCCTCCTGCACTGGCTTGCGCAAAAAATGATCGCACAGGTCCCTGACCGCCGGCTCCTGGGCGCGGCTGATGGACGCGGTGATCACCACCACCGGGATCTGCCGGGTCGCCGGGTCGCCTTTTAGCCGCGCCAGGGCCTCCTCGCCGCCCATCACGGGCATCTGCAGGTCCAACAGGATGATGTCGGGGCGGTCAAGCGCCACCCCGTCGAGCACCTCCTGGCCGTTGTGCGCCTCGGAGACGAGCACGTTATAAGGCGCCAGCATGCCCTGCAGCAGGCGGCGATTATCCAGCAGGTCGTCGGCCACCAGGACCCGGGCGCCGCTGAAGTCGAGGTGCGGGGGCTCCGGGGTCGTCACCCCCGGCTCCTCCACCGCCAGCGGCGCAGTCACGGGAACCGCGGGGATGTGCACGTCGAAGCAGCTCCCGCGCCCAACCTCAGATGAAGCGGTGATGCGGCCGCCCATGAGCTTGACGAAGTCCTTGCTGATGGCCAGCCCCAGGCCGGTGCCGCCAAACTGCTCCTGGCTCTGGTCCTCGGCCTGGGCGAAGGCGCTGAAGATGCGCTCCAGCTGATCTTGCTTGATGCCGATGCCGGTGTCCTTTACCGACAGCCGAAGGTCAACGGCGTCCTCATGGTCCGCCGCGGGCGCGGCCGAGGCCTCGACGGACACGCCGCCGGCCTCGGTGAACTTGATGGCGTTGCTCACCAGGTTGACCAGCACCTGCTTGAGCCGCAGGGCGTCGATCAGCACGCCGCCGGGGACCGAGGCGTCCAGGCGCGCCCGCAGGGTGATCCCCTTGCGCGCCGCCTCCTGCTGGAAGGTCATGCTCACGTCGTCGAGGATCGCCGCCAGCGCGCCGGGCTCGGGCTGAAGCTCGATCTGCCCTGCCTCCAGCTTGGACATGTCCAGCACGTCGTTGATGAGCCCGAGCAGCGAGGCGCCGCTGGTCTGGATGATGCGCAGGTAATCCATGGAGGTGGCGTCGGTGACGCGCCGCTGCAGCAGCTGGTTGAACCCGAGGATGGCGTTCATGTAGGTGCGGAACTCGTGGCTCATGGAGGCCATGAACATGCTCTTGGCCCGGTTCGCCTGCTCCAGCTCGGCCTGGACCTTCTTCTGCTGGCTCAGATCACGGGTGAACCCGGTGAACAGCCGGGTATCCCCCACCCGATCCTCCATCACCGACAGCTCCAGCGGGAAGGTGCTGCCGTCCTTGCGCCGCCCCACCAGCTCCCGATAGAAGCCGATCACCCGCTTCTGCCCGGTGCTCAGGTACCGATCCACGTAGCCATCATGAGCCGAGCGGTGGGGCTCGGGCATCAGCATCGAGACGTTCTTGCCGAGCACCTCCTGCTCGGTGTAGCCGAACACACGCTCGGCGGCCGGGTTGAAGCAGAGGATCTCCTTGCGGGTGTTCATGGTGATGATCGGGTCGGGCGACCCCTTGACCACCGTCCGGTAGAGCGCCTCTTGCCGGCTGTCCTGCTGAGCCATCGTTCGCTCTACTTCGCAGGCTCCCGGGGCAGCTCGACGAAGAACCGGCTCCCCTTGCCCTCTTCCGAGGTGGCCCAGATGCGCCCGCCGTGCGCCTCCATGATCTCGAAGCAGAAGGGCAGGCCGAAGCCGGTGCCGACCTCGTCCATGGTGCCGGGGCGGGAGACGCTGGTGCCCTGATCGAACAGGCCCTTGAGCACCTGGCCCGGCATGCCGATCCCCTCGTCCATCACCACCAGCACCGGCCCGAGGGAGCCCTCCCCCTCGGCCAGGACCACCACGCGCTGCCCCTCGTGGGAGAACTTCAGCGCGTTGGACAGCAGGTTGTGCAGCACCTCGGCCAGCAGCAGCGGATCGGCCATCACCTCGAGCCCCTCGGGGACCTGGTTCTCCAGGATCACCTTTTTGCGCTCAGCCTGCATGGCGAGGGACTCGAACTGCTCCTTCACCAGCGGGGCTGCCGCCACCGCCTCTATCCTGGGCACCAGGGTGCCGAGCTCCACCCGGGACATGTTCAGGATGTCCTCGCTCAGGGCGAACAGGCGCCGGGTCACGCGGTCGATCATGCCGAGCAGCTGAGTCTGCTCGTCCACCGGCGTGCCCTTGAGGTCCACGCCTGACAGCTCGGACAGCATCTCCACCATCATCTGCAGGTTGCCCAGCGGCGAGCGCAGGTCGTGGGCCAGCAACGAGACGAACTTGGTCTTCAGCTCGGCGGTGCGCTCGGCGAACTCCTTGGCGTCCAGCAGCCGCCTGCGCTGCTCCGACAGCTCAACGTGGGTGCGCACCCGGGAGATGAGCTCCGAGATGTGGAACGGCTTGGTCACATAGTCCACGCCGCCCGCGGCGAAGCCCTCCTCGATGTCTTCCTGGTCCCGGCGCTTGCCGGTCAGGAAGATCACAGGGACCCGGGAGCCGCCCTCGTCAGCCCTGATCCTGCGGCACGCCTCGAAGCCGTCCATGCCGGGCATGTTCACATCCATCAGGACCAGCGATGGCGGCTCCTTGCAGGCCATCTCCACCGCCTGGTCGCCCGTGCGAGCCACCTTGATGCGATAGTCCTGGCGCAGGAGGGTACCCAGCAGACGTAGGTTTTCGGCGTTGTCGTCAACGATGAGCAACAGCGGTTTGGTGGCATCCATATCGTCTACCCTGAGAGACAGACCTATTGTAGTGCTTAACCTGTGCTATATAACGCTCGCACCACATGTCAAGACCAAGCGTGGAGGGGTGATGCCAGCGCGCGATCAACATCACGGCACGATCCTGGTTGTCGAGGACAACCCGGTCAACCTGTCCCTGGCGGTCCAGCTGCTGCAGGCCCAGGGGCAGTCGGTCCTCACCGCCGAGAGCGGCGACGAGGCCATGGAGGTGCTCGGCCGCGAGCCAGTGGATCTGGTGCTGCTCGACATCGTCATGCCCGGAATGGACGGCTTCGAGGTCCTGCGCCAGATGGAGTCGAGCCGCACCTTGCGCCACCTGCCGGTGGTGGTGGTCTCCTCGCTGGAGGCGACCGACAGCGCGGTGCGCTGCATCGAGATGGGGGCCATGGACTACCTGACCAAGCCGTTCAACCCGGTGCTGCTCAACGCCCGGGTGCAGGCTTGCCTCGACAAGAAGGCGCTTCACGACCGGGAGCTTCGCTACCAGGAGGAGCTGGAGCGTCGGGTCAGGGCCCAGGTCAGGGAGATCACGATGGCCCAGCTGAGCGCCATCTTCTCCATGAGCAAGCTCGCCGAGTCCAAGGACCCGGAGACCGGCGCCCACCTGGAGCGCATGCGGGAGTATTGCCGCCTCATCGCGGCCTACATGGTCAAGGCGGGCCTGAGCCTGGAAGGGCTCGACGAGCAGTTCGTGGACACCATCTACGCGGCGAGCCCGCTGCACGACATCGGCAAGGTGGGGATCCCGGATCGGGTGCTGCTCAAGCCGGGCAAGCTGACCGACGACGAGTGGGACTTGATGCGCAGCCACACCATCATCGGCGGCAGCACCCTGCGCGCCACCGAGGAGCGCCACCCGGGCAGCGCCTTCGTGCGCATGGGCATCGAGATCTCCGAGGGGCACCACGAAAAGTGGGACGGCAGCGGCTACCCCCGCGGCCTGGTCGGGGAGCAGATCCCCCTGTCGGCGCGGATCCTCGCCCTGGGCGATGTGTACGACGCCTTGACCTCCAAGCGGGTCTACAAGGAGGCGTTCTCCCACGACAAGAGCCGGGAGATCATCCTGGGGGGCCGCGGCGCCCACTTCGACCCGCAGGTGGTGGACACCTTCCTGGCGCTGGAGCGCGAGTTCATCGACGTGCGGAGCCGGTTTACCGACGACGATTGATGGCGCCGAGCTACCCGGTCAGCGTGTAGGAGAAGTCGCCCACCCGGAAGGTATCTCCGGGGTTGAGGCGAATCGGGACCCTGGCGACCTCACCCCCGGGCAGGTTGATGGGCGGCGCGCCGTCGGCCGCCGGCTCCAGGTAGTAGCCATCCTCCCGCCGCACCACCCGACCGCAGGTGCCGCTCAGGACGGCCCCGCCGATGGTCACGCTGTACTCCAGCGACAGCTCGGCGTTCACCGGGCGATCCATCACCGACTGGCCGTGGGTCACCTTCAGGCGCACGATGGCGGGCCGGGGGGTGGCCGCGGCGGCCGCGGCGCTCGGGGGAGGGGCAGGAGGCGCGGGCGCGGCACCTGCCACGGGGGGCGGCGGCGGGAGCCGAGGCGAACCCGGCGGCGGCGGCGGCGGTGGCGAGCCCGGCGGCGGCGGGAGCGGAATCTCCGGCATGGAGCCGTCCTCGTCGGCCCGGCGGGTCATGCGCGGGGGCGGCTCCGGGCGCGGAGCGCGGGGGATGGTCTTGCCCGTCTCGCGCCCCACGGACTCGGCGGGCACCGCCGGCTCGGCGGTCACCACCGGCTCGGCAGGCGCCTCGGCGTCCAGGAAGTGCATCCTGCAGGCGCCGATGCGCAGCTGGTCCATGTGCTTGAGCACCACCGGGGCGGTGATACGGCGCTCGTTGACGTAGGTGCCGTTGGAGCTGCCCAGGTCCTCGAGCACGAAGCCGCCGCCCTGCCGGCGGATGATGGCGTGGCGCCGCGAGACCCGGGCGTCGGCCACGGCGAGCTGCCCGGCGCGGCCCATGAGCAGCTCCTCCTCGATGACCTGCACCACCTTGCCCTCGCCGGAGTCGACCCACAGCCGCGCCCGGTCCAGGGGCTCGGGCAGCGGCCCCAGCGACGGCTGGCCCCGAATGACGCTGTGCTGATCCTGGATCTGGTCCTCGGCGGAGAACCGCTCCTGCACCTGGGGCTGGTCGCGGTTCTTGTGCGCCAGCACCCGGCCCACCAGCTTGGCCAGCTGCTGGCCGCTGTACTCCACCCCGCTCTGGCTGAGGAAGCGGGTCAGGCCCACCAGCAGCTCGTGGGCGGTCTGGTAGCGGTCCTCCCGCGTGGGGGACAGCGCCTTGAGCGCCACCGCGTCCAGCTCCCGCGGCACCTCGGGCCGCACCGCGCTGGGGGGCTGGATCTCGGCCTTGCGCACCCGGGCCACCAGCTCGCGCACGTTGTCGCCGCTGTAGACCATCTTGCTGGTGAGCATCTCCCACAGCACGATGCCGGTGCTGAAGATGTCGGAGCGGCAGTCGGCCGGCTCGCCCGCCACCTGCTCCGGCGCCATGTAGTGCACCTTGCCCTTGATCACCCCGGCCTGGGTCTTGGCCTGCATGCCCGCCGCCTTGGCGATGCCGAAGTCCACCACCTTCACCTCCCCGGCGCGGGACACGAGGATGTTCTGGGGCGAGATGTCGCGGTGCACGATGTTCAGCGGCACGCCGTGGGGGTCGCGCCGCTCGTGAGCGTAGTGCAGGCCGCTCGCGATCTGCCGGGCGATGAACGCGGCGGCGATGACCGGCACCATCTCGCCCATGGCGTGCAGCCCGTTGACCAGCTCGAGCACGTCCGCGCCGTCCACGAACTCCATGGCGATGTAGTAGACGCCGTCCACCTGGCCCAGGTCGAACACCTGGGCAACGTTGGCGTGGGTCAGCCCAACGGTGAGCTTGGCCTCATCGATGAGCATCTGGATGAAACGCTCGTCGTCCACCAGGTCCTGGTTGATCACCTTGAGCGCAAGGTGCTTCTCGAACCCCGCCAGGCCGCCGGTCTTGACCAGGTAGATCTGGGCCATTCCGCCGCCGCCGATGTGGCGCACGATGTCGTAGTTGCCGAACTTCGAGCCGATGGGCAGGGTGCTCATGGGGACACCGCCGATGTTACCGCGTCGTTGCCATTTTGGGCATCTTTTAATAACTGGTTAACCGGCGGAGTATTGTGCAGTATACTGATCGCCGCGGCAAATAATACGCAATGAATTCGATAGCTTTGACACGAAGACCCCCCGCCCCTGGAGGCACCTTGAAGTCCCATCCCCCACACCGTTCGGCCCCGGTCATGGCCCTGGCGGTTACACTATTACTGTTTTCTTGCAGCTCAGATGAACCGGGTATGCCTGTTGGATCCGCGTGCACTGCTGACTCCGAGTGCGACACCGACTACTGTTTCACGGATCCCACCTTCCCTGGCGCCTACTGCACCCGGTCCTGCGCCTCCGAGGGATGCCCCGGCGAGTCCACGTGCCACCAGTACCAGCCCAACGTGAAGCTGTGCATGGCGCCCTGCAAGGCGAGCGCGGACTGCCGCCAGGGCTACTACTGCCGCTACAAGGTCTGCCTGCCCCCGTGCACCGGGGACAAGACCTGCCAGAGCCCCGACACCTGCGTCAAGGGCCGCTGCCAGACCGTGTGCAAGCTCGACTCCGACTGCCCGTCGGGCAAGGTGTGCGAGAGCGGCATCTGCGTGGCCGCCTGCAAGAACGACGCGGCGTGCCCGGGCAAGCGCTGCCAGAAAGGCCACTGCGTGCCGCCGTGCAAGAAGGACGCGGAGTGCCTGCCGGGGCAGAAGTGCAGCGGCGGCAAGTGCGTGGCCAAGCCCGGCAAGAAGATGGGCGCCAAGTGCGGCGGCAGCGGCGAGTGCGCCACCGGCTACTGCTCGCCCACGTCCAAGATCTGCACCATCAAGTGCAGCGGCTCGCCCAAGTGTCCGGGGGGCTGGGTCTGCGCGCTGGAGAAGTTCGACAAGGACGGCAACGGCTCGTTCGACAGCGCCGAGGCGGTGTGCAAGCCGGACAAGGGAAAGGTGAAGGTCACTGGGCAGTGCGGCAAGGACGCCGACTGCAAGTCGAACCACTGCTACAACGGCTTCTGCATGGAGGGGTGCGCCACCGGGACCGACTGCGGCGTGGGCCAGCACTGCGCCCAGGTCAACCTGCTCGTCGGCGGCGGCATCCCCAAGTACAAGGGGTGCCTGCCGCAGAAGGGCACGTCCAACATCGTGCTCGGCAGCTTCAACAGCGCCAGCTACATCCAGGGCCTGGACATCCCGCCGGGGGCGTCGAGCTTCGTGCTGTCGGCCAGCATCCCGTCGCAGACCGACATCCCGTACATCTCCCAGATCAAGAATCCCAAGGGCGAGGTGGTCTCGGCGGTCAAGGGGAACTGCGACTACTATTCGGTGCCCAACCGCTACGCGCCGGACCGGCAGATCTCGTCGCTGTTGGTACCCAACACCGGCGGCACCAAGCTCGACAGCGGCATGTGGACCTACATGATCAGCGGCACCAACGCCAACCTGAAGACCACCATCCGGCTGCAGCTCAAGATGGGCCTGGCCCAGAAGGGCAGCGTCGACCTGAACTGGGTATTCCTCAACCTGAGCGGCACCTGCCTCACCGGGCCCAAGCTCAACGCCGCCTCGGCGCCCAACCACAGCTGGCTGGGCAAGCTGCGCAACAACCTGCGCTCCATCCTCAAGACCTCCGGGCTGAGCGTCGGCAAGGAGACCTACCGCGATCTGAACAAGCCCGCGCTGGACATCATCAACCTGGACGCCACCGGCACCGGTAACGAGCTGAGCCAGCTGTTCGCCTCGTCGGCGGGCATCAAGGGCAAGTCGATCAACATCTTCCTGGTGCGCGACATCACCTCGTCGGCCATGGGCGGCATCGTGCTCGGCATCGCCGGGGGCATCCCGGGGCCGCCCTCGGTGCACGGGACGGTCAACAGCGGCGTGGCCATGAGCATGAAGACCACCTGCTTCGAGCCCGGGGGGTACAACCCGGCGCACACCATGGCCCACGAGATCGGGCACTTCCTCGGGCTGTCGCACAACCTGGAGAGCGTGCAGAACCCGGGCTACAAAAACAGCCAGGTGGTCTGCCCCTGCCCCTGCGGCAAGAACCTGACCTGTTACAAGGAGTCGGGCCCTTACGGCTACCAGTGGTGCCGCGGGATGGACAACATCGCCGACACCGACATGCACAGCGACAACCTGATGTACTACGCGGCGGAGAGCACCCAGATCTTCAAGGGGAACAAGCTGTCCAAGGGCCAGGTCAGGGTGATGCTCAACAACCCCCTCGTGGGCCATTAAATGGAGGCCTGACATGAACCGTCAAAGAACCATGAGCTGGCCCACTACCGTAACCGTCGCCGTCGCCGTCGCCGTCGCCGGCATCTCCCTCGCCCACGCTGACGAGCCGCAGTCCTCCCCCGCCGACGCGAGGACCCGCATCGAGCGCGCCCTGTCCGCGTTCGAGTTCATGCCCACCCGCGCGGCGCTGCTGAACATCTCTCCGCACGCGGAGAAGATGCTGCGGGACATCGCCGCGGGCAAGACCCGGCGGTCCCTGGCGCGCAACCGGGCGCTCACCTCGCTGCGGCACTTCCCGGGCAAGGACAACGAGGCCCTGCTGGCGCGGGTGGCGGGCCGCGCCTGCAAGCGCACCGACGGGCCATGCCGGGTGGACCGCGAGCAGGCGCTCTGCTCCTACGCGGTGCTGGCCGGAGACCGGGCGGTGAAGCTGATCCGGCGCTACCTGGCGCACAAGGAGATCGACACCCGCCTGGCCGCGGCCCGGGCCCTGCGCCTGAGCAAGAGCCCGCGGGCGCTGACCCTGCTGGCCCAGCGGCTCACCGTGGAGAAGTCCGCCACGGTGCGCGCCGAGGTGAAGCAGGAGATCCAGCGCATCGAGGGGGCGGAGCCGCGGATGCCGGCGGTGCGGCGGCCAGGTCAATAAGCGGCGGCTGGCGCCGCCGCATGCCAGACTGCCAGAACGCCGAAATGCCAGAATGCCAGAATGCGTAGCGGCGGCGTCTCGCCGCCGCATGCCAGAATGCCAGAATGCCAGAATGTGTAGCGGCGGCGTCTCGCCGCCGTATGACAGGACGACGGGGCGGCGTTACTTGCGGTCCTCGCTCTTCTCGGCGGTCGAGAACTTGAACGGGTAGCGTACGGTCACTTTGCCGCCGTCTTCGGGTGGGTCCAGCTCCAGGGCGTAGATGGTCTCGCGTACGCACTCGCGCAGTTCGGCCGCGCTCTTCATGGTGGAGCGCTCCGGGTCGATCTTGCTCTCGGCCACCAGGCCGCCCTCATCCGGATCGCCCACGATGTCAAACTGCACCACCAGCTTGCCTCCCAGCTTCGGGTCAGCGCTCAGGGCGTTGTCGTAGCACTCCTTGATCAGGGGCGTGATCTCCTTGATGGCCTTCTTGATGTACTTGGCTGAAAGCTGGCCCGTGGGCGCGCCGCTTGACGCGGTGCCAGGGGCGGCGGTGGCCGCTCGCTCGGCGGCCTGCGCCTCGGCTGCTTCGCTCAGCTTGCGCACGATCTCGTGCACCCGGGCGCGGTGGCTGGCCCGGGCCATCCTGCCGCGGTCATCCCGCGCGGTCGCCTCGGCTGGCATGGACGAAGCGGGCTCCGCGGCAGGCGGCGGCGGCGACGGCGCGCGCTGCTCCCCTGCGCCGGCGCTGGCCGGAGGCGTGGGCGAAACCGGCGTGGAGAACACCGACGACTCGGGCCCCTGCGAGCCAGGCATCCCCCATATCAAGATCGCCACCAGGACCAGCACCGCCCCCACACCTATCGCCAGCGTCGCCAGCTTCGAAGAGTTCATTCAGGCATTGTGGCTCAGGTGCGAGGGGGGCCGCCAGGGCCAATGCCCCGCAGGCCGGGCGTCGAAAACGCCAGCGCCGGCCCTACTCCGTGTCCTGACCGCTGGACCGGCTGGTGTACTGTGAAGCTGGAGGACGCCATGAGCACCACGCGGGAGCTACAGACCGGCATCGGCCGCTTTGAGGTGCAGCCCTGGCCAGGGGACAACCGGGTGCTCGTCCCACCGGTCACCACCGTCCAGCGCATGGGGCCCGAGTCCACCTACAGCTGGGACCCGCTGATGGAGGCCGCGCTGCGCGCCGCCGTGGCCATTGAGGCCGCGCAGGTCCGCCTCCTCGTCCCCGGCGGGTTCCGTATCTTGCCGGACAAGGCGCTCGCCGGCGTCCTGGCGCGCCTCGAGGAGCTGGCCGGTCCGCCTCCTGACGCTCACGAGGCGCCTCCCGTGACCGCCGACGACAGGACCAACGCGCTGGCCTGCCTCGACCTCCTGGCGGACGTCATGTCCCCGGCGCCCGCCCTGGTCCACGCCGTGCAGACCGGCCGCGAGGTGTGCGCCGTGCGCGATGGCCTCCCCCGGTGGGACGCTGCCCTCGCCCGCGCCGCTTGCGCTGCCCCGGACGCCTCCCCACACAGTCACACCGACGACCTGCTGGCGGCGCTGACCGTCGCGCGCACCGCCCGGGCGCACCGTGCCGCAGCGGCCGCACGAGACCTGGCCCTGGCGCACGCCCCTGCCCTGTTCCCCTCCAGCCAGAATCCCTCCGCAGCCCTCCACCGCTGGTGGGCCAAGCGCCCCCCGGTGGAGTACCGCTGATGAGCGCGGACCGAACCGCCCACCTGCCTGCTCACGCTGCCCTTCCCCCGAGGAGATCCTGATTTCGGCCGTGGTATACCTGAGCGTCATGATCCGAGCGAGACCTGCCCTGGCGCCGGCCATGGCCCTGCTGCTGGTTTTTGCCTGCGCCTGTGATGAAACCGCTGACGCACAGGACGCTGGACCGCGCGACCAGGCTGCCGGTGACATGACCCGCGCCGACGCCCCGGCTCCGGACCGGGCCCTGGTGGATCGGGGCATGCCCGACAGCACCCGGGACGGCCCGATCCCGGCCTGCCCCGGCTTCGCCGCGCCCCAAAAGGCGGGCACGGTCACGGCCGCGGCCATCACCGAGGCGTCAGGCCTGGCGGCCAGCCGCAAGAACCCCGGCGTGCTCTGGACGCACAACGACTCCGGCGACTCGGCGCGGGTCTTCGCCCTGAGCAGCAGCGGCAAGCTGCTCGGCACCTACAAGCTGTCCGGGGCCAAGGCCAGGGACTGGGAGGACATGGCCATCGGCCCCGGTCCCACCAAGGGCGCGCACTACCTGTACCTGGCCGACGTGGGGGACAACTACGCCCAGCGCAAGTCGATCACCATCTACCGCGTGGCCGAGCCCAAGGTGGACGCCGCCGCAGGCGCGCCCGGGACTCACACGCTGACCGGCGTGACCGCCATCCCGCTCAGCTACCCGGACGGGCCGAGGGACTGCGAGGCGCTGGTGGTGGACCCCAAGACCGCCGACATCCTGCTGGTGAGCAAGAGCCTGCAGGGCATCTCCGGGGTGTACCAGGCCGACGCCCCCCACGGCGCGGGCGCCATCATGCTCAAGAAGAAGGCCACGCTCAAGTTCGGCGCCCAGCCTCTGATCGGGGTGCGCCTCGGTCTGGTCACCGCCGCCGACGTCACCCCGGACGGCGGCGCCATCCTGATGCGCACCTACCAGGACGTGCTGTACTTCAAGCGCCCGGCGGGCGCGCCGCTATTCAAGA
Organism: uncultured Rickettsiales bacterium; assembly: GCA_964558555.1. Lineage (GTDB taxonomy): Bacteria > Myxococcota_A > UBA796 > UBA9615 > CAYRNR01 > CAYRNR01. The sequence goes on from CAZLEO010000049.1 coordinate 30,721, forward strand.
CCCTCACCGGCCGCCCCTGCGCCGCCCCGGCGGCCAGCGAGACCCAGGGCGAGTCCATCGCCGCGGCGGCCACGGGCGGCGGGTACTACACCCTCGGTGAGGGCAGCAACCAGCCGCTGTACTTCCACGCCAGGAAATAAGCTCAGAAGCACTGGCTCGACGACGTCTTCTGGATGGTCACCGTCGGGGTAAAGGCCGGCGAAAGAAGAGTGCGCGGCCAGCCGTCCACCGTGGCCGTCACCCGGATCACAAGGCTGGCGCCCTTGATGGCGTCGGTCTTGGGGCTCACCGTGCCGAAGCCGACGTTGCCGGTCACCTGCTTGCCCGCGGGCAGCGGATGGGGCAGGTCGCCCATCATGCCGAAGCCGAAGGCGCCGGCGGTGGCCACCAGGCTGTCATCGCTGGCGCGCAGCACCTCCACCGCCTTGATCACCACCGCGGCGGCCTTGGCGGTGCCGTTTTTGATGATCATGGCGGCGTGTCCCTGACGGACCTGCGCGAAGGAACGCACGCAGACCATGTAAGAGCCGGCGCTGACGCTCATGTCCACCGTGCCCTGGGCAGCGGTCCCGGCAGATTTGCCATCTCCGGTGTTGGGCCCCTCCTCCTCCACGCCCCCGCAAGCGGTGGCCAGGATCAGGCTGGTGAGCGTGGCTGCGAAGATTGAGCTGTATCGGGACATTGGCGCCTCCTCCGGTTTGTCGTTGCCTTGATGACCGTCTACAAGGCAACTCCTGTGCCACAAACACGGATCCCTTTAATTCCAGAAAGTTGCCATTTGCGCCAACATCGCACTGGGCCACCTTGTGCCACGGGAATCTGAGCAACTGGAGACTGGACCCCCGGGTGACGACCGCGCCGCGACAAACAGAAAAAGCGTCCTCACGTTGCGAGGTCCAAACGGGCAGAACGACATGGGGGCACACCCCGGTCATGATCCTCGCGACAGGGCAAAAAAACAGGCTGCGCCCGGGGGCGCTCAACGGACACGGAGCGAGCAGTCGCGAAGCCCGAGGAAGTGATAACTCGGCAGATGTCTACGTTCATGGATGGGGTACACTCCATTCCAATGCTCGAACATGTCACTGCCAACCAGACGCGGTTCGTCACGCCGGGGCTGTCCGCGGATCCGCGGGGCGTGGCACTGGGGCGGCACTGCCTGGTGCTGCTGCCGTCGGTGGACCGGGTGGTGGGGCTGCTGCGCGGCCTGTCGCGTGAGGTGACCATCGACGACCTGCGGGTGGGCCTGTGCATCGAGCAGGTGGTCACGCCGCTCAAGAGCCGGGAGATGGTGGTGCTGCTGCCGGTGCGGTCGTCTCACGCCGCGGATCAGATCGCCGCGGTGGCGGGCCTCAACGGCGGCCTGACTTTCACCGGCACGGCGCGCCACTTCGTGCAGTTCCGCGACAGCCGCTCGCCCCTGGGCTACGACGCCACCAGCCTGGAGGCAGGCGGCGACGGCGACTACATGCTCTACGCGCGGGACTTCACCCAGAGCTACACCCGCACCCGGGAGCTGAGCCTCGAGCGGCTGGTGATGGGCATGGCCCTCGAGGAGGTCATCGCCGACCGCCTGGTGCCCGGCGAGGACGCGGTGCTGCGGGTGGAGCATGGCCTGTGGCGGCCGGTGATGGGCTACCTGCACCGCAACCGACGCCCCTGCGCCGTGGCCTCCTGCGACGCCCATGTGCCGGGTGGTGGCGGCGACGCCCAGCGGCTGCACCTGATGCGCACAGCGCTGGAGCCGCGCATGGAGGCGCTGTTCCGCGACACGCCCGGGGTCGGCGTGTTCCGGCTCATCACGGACAACACCGCGGTGGAGGTCGGCTTCCGCCACCCGGTGGAGCTGACCAGCGTCAGCGACGTGTTCCCCGAGCAATGCTTCCACCTCTTTTCGGGAGAACCGAGCCGGCTGGAGGTCATCGCAGGCGAGCCGGTGTTCGTGCAGGCCGCGGACCTGGTGCGCCTGGGCGCCGGCGCGGACCAGGAGGTGGAGGTGCTGACCCACCACGCCGCCGCCGTGGAGCGGGTGGCGGTGCCCCTGCGCCTGGTGCCATCGCCCGGCGTGCGCCGCGCCGTGACCGCCAGCCGCATCCCCATGCGCCAGGTGGAGCAGCTCAAGAAGCTGGTCTATCTGCTGCCCCCGCGGGTGCTGGAGCGCACCCGCCTGGCCCTGGCCGGCGACGAGATCTTCCTGCTGGGCGAGGAGGGCCTCGAGTTCTTCCCCCTGGGCGAGCTGCACTACGAGCTGGCCCCCGGCGTGCTCGCGCCCCTGGGCTTCGAGCTGATCCCCCGGGTCCACCCCGACGTGCTGCTCGACCACCTGCAGCGCCAGGGCGACGTGGAGCTCGGCGGGGAGGTGCTGCACTTCTTCTCCCCGGACAACCCGGTGGCGTTGCGCCTGCCCCGGGGCGCCTTCGCGCCGCTGTCCCGCCGCGCCCTGGCCGACGTGCCGCTGCACGGGCCGACCACGGGGCAGGTGACCTTGCCCGCCGAGGCCACCCGCCCGCAGCTGCTCAACGATCCCCCCGGCCTCTTCCCGCTGTGGGGGTACAAGCTCGAGGGCCCCGGGGAGGACGAAGGCCCGGCGGAGAGCTAGGCCGTGGCCGCCGACCTCGATCCCGTCCAGCGCTTCCTCGGAGGCTTCCTCTACCCCCTGGTGTCCGGCGGCGAGGTGCACATCAACGCCCCGCTGGACGCCGAGGACCTCGAGCTGCTCAAGCTCGCCTACTTGCCGCTGGAGCAGGCGCACCTGGACGCGGGGAGCCCGCAGCTGCCGGGGCTCGGAGAGCGAGACGCGCTGATGCAGGAGGTGCAAGCCATCGAGCTCGCCTGCCGGGCCACCGTGGCGGAGCTATGGCCAGCCCCCCCGCCGTTTCAGCTCGGCGCGCGGCTGCTGGAGCTGGCCGTGGGCGCCCAGAACTTGCTCTTTTTGAGCCACCCGGTGGGCCACGGCTGGCGCGTGGGCCCCCGGGGGCTGGAGCAGCTCGAGACCTTCGCCATGCAGTGCATCGACGGCCCGGGCCCGGCCAGCGTGGCGGACCTGCTCAACCGCCACGCCCTGCTGCGCGAGCTGTTCCATATTCAGCGCGCCGACGTGGAGGTGGACTACTGGGCCGGCAACCGGGTCTACCGCGGCATGCAGCCGCCGGCCCGGCTCACCGCCTGGCCCACGCTTCGGCGGGTGCGCGAGACGGTCAAGCAGGTGCGGTGGCTCTCCACCGAGATGACCGCCGCGCAGCAGACCCTGCTGCTCCGGCTGCTGGCGCAGACTCCCCTGACCGATCTGCTCACGCCCACCCGCCCCTACCCGCCGTTCCGCTGGCAGCATGTGGCGCGTCACCTGTCCACCCCCGGCATCTGCCGGGTGGTGTGCAACAGCTACCTGGCCCAGGGCATGGACGTGGTGGGCCCGTACCTGGCCCGCGCCTTCTGGGAGATGACCCGCCGCGAGCCGGACGCCCACGCCCGCCGCGCCCTACGGCTGAGCGGCCAGCTGGTGGCTCACCTGTTCGCCGCCACATGCCTGACCGACGACCCCGCGGGCATGCTCTCGGAGATCCCGGCCCAGGCCCGCGACCCGGAGGCGGCCCTCGGGCCGATCCTGCTGGCAGCGGCCCAGTGCGGCCTGCTGCCCGAGGGCGAGCTGCTGGGCGACGCCGAGACCCGCCGCCGCCTGGAGACCTGGATGGACGCCTGGCGCGACACCCTGGGTCAGGCCGCCGAGGAGCTGAGCGGGCGCCTGCTCGGAGCGCTGTACTGATGCCGCTGCAGGTGGCGCTGGCGGGCTGCGCCCACATTCATGTGCACGACGCGGCCGCGGTGATGAGCGCGCGCCCTGACGTGACCTGCTGCGCCGTGTGGGATCCGTCGGCCGACCTCGCCGCGCGGTGGGCCGAGGCGCTGCAGGCGCGCCAGGTGGATCAGGCCGGGGCCATCTGGGCCGACCCCACCGTGGACGCCGTGGTGGTGATGAGCGAGACGGACCTGCATGTGGAGCTGATCCGCGACGCGGCCCCCACGCACAAGCACCTGTACGTGGAAAAGCCCCTGGGCGTGACCGCGGCGGCGGCGCAGGAGGCGGCGGAGCTGCTGCGCGGGCGCGCGGCCCTGTTCCACGCCGGCTATCACCTGCGCGAGGTGCCCGCCCACCTGGCCCTGGCCGACCTGGTGCGCAGGGGCCGCATCGGAGAGCTGGTGCGGCTGCGGGGCCGCTTCACCCACGGCGGCTTGCCGGGCGGCATCTTCCGCGAGCACGCCTGGATGCTCGACCCCGCCCGCGCCGGCTGGGGGGCGCTGGGCGACCTGGGGGTGCACCTGGTGGACCTGCTGTCGCTGGTGGCCGACTCACCGGTGGTGTCGGTGACCGCCCATGTCCAGCCGCCGCGCCACGCCGGCCGGGTGGATCCGTGGGGCGAAGCCATGCTGCGGTTCGACAGCGGCGTCATCGCGTCGGTGGCCGCGGGCTGGTGCGAGCATGGCGGCCCGCTGGTGATCGAGGCCTTCGGCAGCGCCGGCGCGGCCGTGGCCGAAGGCGGCGCCCTGCGCGTGGACCCGCCCGGCGTGCTGGACGCGCCGCTGCCAGATCCGGTGGAGCCCCGGGCCGGCGCCGCGCTGGATCACTTCTTCGCTGCCATCGGCGGCGACAGCGCCGCGCCGCTGGTGAGCCCGGACGAGGCGGCGGCGCACTGCCGCATCCTCGAGGCGATCTACCTCGCGGCAGGCAGCGAGCGGTGGGTCGACCTGGAGGAGATCAAATCTTGCCCAGCAGGCTGACCAGCAGGTCCACGAAGGCGCGCACCTTTGTGGGCAGGTGCTGCCGGTGCGGGAACACCGCGTACAGCCGCGAAGGATCCACCTGGTGATCCTGCAGCACCTTGAGCAGTCGCCCGGTCTGCAGCTCCTCTGACAGGAAAAAGGCCGGCATGGAGGCCAGGCCCAGCCCGGCCAGCAGGGCATCGCGGGTGGCGGGTCCGCCGTTGACCATCAGCCGGCTGTTCAGGCGCACCGAGGCGGGCTCCCCGTCGCTCAGCCTGCGCAGGGTCAACCGGTTCGGCGCGCTGATCAGGCTGTAGGCGATCCAGTCATGGTCAGCCAGATCGGACGGCGCGAGCGGCACGCCGCGACGTTCGAGGTAATCGGGCGCGGCCACCACCACATGCTCCACCGGCATCAGCTGCCGCGCCACGAGGGACGAGTCCGCGGGCCTGCCGATGCGCACGCCCACGTCGTACCCCTCGCCCACCAGATCCACGTAGCGGTCGTCGAAGGTGATGTCCAGGCGCACGTCCGGGTACTGGCCCAGGTACGCGCTGACCACGGGCATGATCAGGCGATGGCCGATGACCGGCGCGGTGACCCGCAGCGTGCCAACCGGATGTTCAGCCAGGGAGCGCACGGAGCGCTCGGCGGCCTCGGCCTCCTCCCGGATGCGCACGCAGGAGCGATAGAACGCTTGCCCCGCCTCGGTGAGGCTCAGGCTTCGGGTGGTTCGGTTGAGCAGCCGCACCGCCAGCTGCTGCTCCAGCACGGCCAGCTGACGGCTGACCGCCGAGCGGGTCAGCCCTATCCGGCGGGCCGCCCCGCTGAGGCTCCCTTCATCCACCACGGCGGCGAAGACCACCATCCTTGGCAAGGTTTCTTTGGCGATCATTGTCAACTTCCCGTCAACAGTCTTTGAACGAACACCGACATTGTCAACGATGAATAGTGCACTAAATTAAGTAGTCGAAACAAACGGAGCAACGACCCATGGGACTTCTTGTGGACGGAAAATGGCAGGACCGCTGGTATGACACCTCGGAATCAGGCGGACGATTCAAACGCAAGCCGAGCGCCTTCAGGCATCAAATGACCCCGTCGGAGGGCGATGGCCCCTTCCCCGCCGCTCCTGGCCGCTACCACCTCTACGTCTCCTACGCCTGCCCATGGGCCCACCGCACCCTCATCGTGCGCCAGCTCAAGGGGCTGACCCGCGCCGTATCGGTCTCGGTGGTGGATCCACACATGGGTGATGAGGGGTGGGAGTTTTCCAGCTACCCCGGCGCCACGCAGGATCCCATCAACAGCGCCCGGCAGCTGCACCAGGTGTACACCGCGGCCGACTACGGCTACACCGGCCGCGTCACGGTGCCGGTGCTGTGGGACAAGCAGCAGGACACCATCGTCAACAACGAGTCAGCAGAGATCATCCGCTTCTTCAACGGTCCCATGGCGCCCTTCGGCGACCCCGAGGCGCCTGACCTGTACCCCGAGCACCTGGCCCGGGAGATCGATGGCGTCAACGGCCTGATCTACGACACGGTGAACAACGGCGTGTACCGCGCCGGCTTTGCCACCACCCAGGAGGCCTACGACGAGGCGGTCACCTCGCTGTTCGAGACCCTGGACCAGCTGGAGACGCGGCTGGAGCGGCAGCGCTTCCTGGTGGGCAGCCGGCTGACCGAGGCGGACATCCGCCTGTTCACCACGCTGGTGCGCTTCGACGCCGTGTACCACGGCCACTTCAAGTGCAACATCCGCCGGCTGGTGGACTACCCGAACCTGTGGGCCTACACCCGCGAGCTCTACCAGCTGCCTGGCGTGGCCTCCACCACCCGGATGGACCACATCCGCACCCACTACTACTGGAGCCACACCAGCATCAACCCATCGCGCGTGGTGCCCGCGGGGCCGGCGCTCGACCTGGAGCAACCCCACGGGCGCGAGCGGCTGCCCATGATCGCGGCGTAACGCCCGCAGCGTCCCCTCAGACCATTTGCCCGGAGACTGGAGGCCACCATGTTGCAGACCATGATCATCTGGACCGCCGCCGCACCCGCGGCCATCGCGGCCATCGTCATGGCGCTGGCGTGGCGCCTGGGCAGCGACGATGCCGAGGACCGCACATCGGCCGTGGCAGGGGCGCTGGCCCCGGGCCTGGCTTACGTCGCCGGGCACATCGGCCTGCAGGGAGGGCCCGGGATCGGGATTGAGGGCGGGCTGCTCACCATCTGCCTCGGCGCGGGGGCCATCGCGCTGCTGCTGGCGCTGGCGCCCCTCTCGCCGCGGATGGCGCCGCTGGTGCGGCTGCTGGCCTCGGCGGGCGCCGCCTGGGTGGTGCTCTCGCCGCTGGCCGCGCCCCAGCAATGGTCCACCGGCCGGTACGCGGCGCACCTGGCCCTGGTCACCGTGGCGATGATGGCGGTCTGGCTCGGCTTCGACCGGCTGCTGCGACGGGCCCGCGGGCCCGCGGCGCCCCTCGGCCTGGCGGTGCTCGTGGCCGGATCGAGCGGCGTGGTGGTCATGGGCGCCCTGGCGTTCACGGCCCGGCTGCTCGGCCCGCTGGCCGCCGGCCTCGGCGTGGTGTTTCTGGCCAGCTGGCTGCTGCCCGCTCGCCCGCTGCTGCGGGCCGCCGCGCCGCTGCTGTCGCTGGTGGTGGTGAGCCACTGGGCGGCGGCCATGTTCTACGGCGAGCTGCCGCCCGCCAGCATGATCCTGCTGGTTCTGGCGCCGCTGCCGCTGCTGCTGCTGGGCACGGACGCGCTGCAACGCGCCGGTCGTGTGGCCACTCTGGCGGCGGCGCTGACCCTGGCCGCGCTGCCCCTGGTGGGGGCGGCGGTGCCGGCGGCCATGAGCTACTTCGGCGACACCCCGGCGGCGGAAGCAGGAGCCGCCGGCGCCGAGGACCCGGACGATGACTACGGATACGACTGATTCACATTTAACCCTGTACAGGAGAACGATCATGAACACCCGCAACCTGATGACCACCCTCGCGCTCACCTTCTGCCTGGCGGCCCCCGGCGTGGCCCGCGCCGGCGACACCTACAAGGTGGATCCGGTACACAGCACCGCCGTGTTCAAGGCGCTGCACTTCGGCGCCGGCTACACCTACGGCCTGTTCCGCAAGGTGTCGGGCAGCCTGACGGTGGACGAAAAGAAGCCGGGCAAGAGCTCCGTGTCCATCGAGATCGAGACCGCCAGCATCTACACCGCCAACAAGAAGCGCGATCAGCACCTGCAGGCCGCAGACTTCCTCAACGCCAAGCAGTACCCGAAGATCAGCTTCAAGAGCACCAAGGTGAAGAAGATGGCGGGCGGCGCCAAGGTCACCGGCAAGCTCTCGCTGCACGGCGTGACCCGCACGGTGACCGTGCCGATGAAGCTCGTGGGCAAGGGCAAGGACCCGTGGGGCAACAAGCGCATCGGCTTCGAGGGCAGCTTCTCGGTCAAGCTGTCAGACCACAAGATCAAGGGCGCCAAGGGCGCGGTGGGCGACGAGATCTGGCTGACCATCGCGGTGGAGGGGATGAAGAAGTAGCGGGGGGGGGGGGGGGGCCCCCCCCCCCCACCCCCCAAAAAAAAAAAAAAAAAAACACACAACAGGGGGGGTGGGGCGCCTTGCGGTGGCTGACCCGGGGGGGGGCGGGTTTCAAGGCGGCGCGGCGGCGGCGCCGCCGCCGAATGACAGAACGACGAAATGACAAAATGACAGAACGACGGAATGGTCTGTAGGCTGGAGCCCATGGACATTCCGGACAGTGTATTGATCTGCAGGATTGTGGGGCTCTCAATCATCAGCGACGCCCAGATCACCGACGAGGAGCATGACTTCCTCGAGGGGCTGATGGATCGCTACGGGCTGCGAGGCGACCAGCGCAAGCTGGCGCGGTCGCTGAACCTGGACGACGACCCGGTGCAAATGGTGAGCAAGGTCGAGTCTGTGGCTTCGGCCGAGGCGCTCATCAGCGAGCTGGCCCGGGCCATCATGGCGGACCACAAGATCTCACCGCAGGAGCGGGCCATGGTGGACAGGGTGGGCCAGGCCCTGGGCTTCGAGCAGGCGCAGGTTGACCTGTTGCTGGGGGCGCTGGCCGCGCGGTAGCGGCGGATTTCCGCCGCCGAATGCCAGAGTGCCAGAACGCCGAAATGCCAGGATGCCAAAAAGGCTCGCCCGGGGCAGGCCTCTAGGGGCAGGAGCCGCAGTTGTCGAAGTACTCGCACTTGCCCTTGCACTTGGCCGGGCAGGCGATGCCCGCCTTGCACGACGTGGACGAGCAGCCGACCTTGCACGAGCATGACTGGCTGCAGTCGATCTTGCCCTTGCAGCTGTCGATGAGGCAGTTGATCTCGCAGCTCCCCTTGCCGCAGATGATGCCGCCGTTGCAGGCCGAGATGGCGCAGTCGATGTCGCACGCCTTGGCCTTGGAGCAGTCCACCGGGCCCTTGCAGCCGCCCACCGCGCAGGTGATCTTGCACTTGAACCCCGCCGGGCACTCGCACTTGCCGGAGTAGCAGTACATTCGACAGGTCCCACCGGAGCAGCCGTTGGCGCACTTGGACGGACAGGTGACGCCCTTGTCGGGCGGCCACGGCTTGGTGTCCGGCTTCGGCCACGGCTTGGTGTCCAGCTTCGGCTTCGGCTTGTCCGGCGGCGGCGGCTTCTTGTCCGGCGGCGGCTTCGGCTTGTCCAGCTTCGGCTTCGGCTTGTCCAGCTTCGGCTTCGGCTTGTCCAGCTTCGGCTT
>CAZLEO010000050.1:0-40039 GCA_964558555.1 uncultured Rickettsiales bacterium
CCCGACCGCCGGCGGCGGCGAGGAGGTGCCCTACGACGGCATCGACAACGACTGCGACGAGAGCACCCCCGACGACGATCTGGACGGCGACGGCTACGACCAGGACGAGGACTGCGACGACGAGGACCCGGAGGCCTGGCAGGTGGGCAGCTACAAGGGCGATGTCACCCTGGACAACATCGTCGGCTTCTGCGATGGCTACTGCGTGCGCGATGTGGAGGGCTACGTCTCCATCGAGAGCAGCGAGCTGGAGAGCCTGGAGGATCTGCGCTGCGTGGAGAGTATCGGCGAGTATCTGAACATCGACGACAACGATGGGCTGGCGGATCTGACTGGGCTGGAGAGCCTCGGCTCGGTCGGCAGCGGCGTCTACGTCGAGAACAACGATGGCCTGTTCGATCTGAGTGGACTGGAGGGCCTCACTTCAATCGTGTACCTGACGATCAGCTGCAACGCTTCACTGACAGCCCTGACCGGTCTGGGGAGCATCGAGACAGTCTGGGTTCTCAGAATCTACGACAACGACGCCCTGATCGACCTGGGCGGCCTGGAGAGCCTCACCTCTGTCGTCGTCGACCTCACCGTTGTTTACAACGACACGCTTCAGAACCTGGGTGGGCTGGAGAGCCTCGCCACGATCGGAAACAGCGCCTATGCCAGCTCCCATATTTCTGGAAACAGCGCCCTGGAAAACCTGAGCGGCCTGGAGAACCTCACCACCGTCTCCGGAGATCTGAGCATCGAAAGCAACGACGCCCTGGTCCACTTGACAGGACTGGAAAGCCTGTTTTCAGTCAGCGAAGACCTGGAGATAAGAAACAACGCCGCCTTGGTCGACATGACGGGTTTGGAGAGCCTCGAGTACGTCGGCGACTGGTTCAGGATTTCAGAAAACGGCAATCTGGCAGACCTGAGCGGCTTGGAGAACCTCGGCCATGTTGGCGAGACCGGCATCTACATCCACGACAACCCAGCGCTCGTCAGTCTGGCGGGATTGGAGGGGCTGCGCTCCATTGGGGGGTATCTCGACGTGGCCGACAACAGGGTACTGGCAGACCTGACAGGCCTGGCCAACCTCAGCTCGGTCGGAGGCTCCCTTTGGCTGTACCGCAACGACACGCTGACGGACCTCGCGGGACTGGAGGGGATTTCATCCCTTGGAAGCTCGCTGGTCGTGCGTGACAACGGCGCTCTCCTGGATCTCACCGGTCTCGAGAGTCTCTTCTACGTCGGCGAAGCCCTCGAGATCGAGAACAACGCCTCACTCTCCGACATCACCAGCCTGCAGAGCCTCACGGAGGTCGGCTCCATCGTCATCGATAACAACGGCATCCTCCAAGACCTCGCGGGCCTGGAGAATCTCTCCACCATCATCGTCGACCTGGACATCGAGAAAAACGCATCGCTTGTCGACCTGACGGGCCTGGAGAGCCTTGAGTACGTCGGCGGCGATCTCGACGTCGTGGCAAACGACGCCCTGACGAACCTGGCGGGGTTGGAGGGCCTCGCACGGGTGGTCGGCAGCGTTGAGATCTACGACAACGCCACGCTACAAGACCTCAGCGGCCTGGAGAACCTCAACGAGATCTCGACCGACCTGACCATCGACACCAACGCTACTCTGAACGACGTCAGCGCGCTGCACAGCCTGCAGCAGCTGGGCCAGGACCTGATCATCACGAACAACAGCTCCCTGGCCACCAGCGACGCCGAGGCCCTGCGCGACGCCATCGGCTCCATCGGTGGCGCGGTGCTCATCGGCGGTAACGCCCCATGAAAGCCTCCCACCTTCTTCCTCGGGATCTCCCCATGCCCTGCGCCATCGCCCTGCTGCTGACCCTGCTGGCCTGCCCGCCCAAGAGCAAGGACTCGGCTCCCGAAGACTCCGCGCCCCCGGCCGATGGCGACGGCGACGGCTACGCGGCCCAGGATCAAGGTGGCGAGGACTGCGACGACCAGGATGCGACCACACACCCAGGCGCAGACGAGCTCTGCGACGGCTTGGACAACGACTGCGACGGTGAGGTCGACGAGGATCCCATCGATGGCCAGACCTGGTACGCCGACAGTGACGGTGACGGCTTCGGCGACGACGAAAGCGCCACCACGGCCTGCGACGCGCCCAGCGGCCACGTCTCAGCCGCTGGCGACTGCGACGACAGCGACGCGGCGATCCATCCCGAGGCCACCGAGATCTGCAACGAGCTGGACGACGACTGCGACGGTGCCATCGATGACGAGGACGATGATCTGGACGCCAGCACCACCACCGAGTGGCAACGCGATGCCGACGGCGACGGGTACGGCTATGCCAGCGACGTGCGGAGCGCCTGCAACCAACCCTCGGGCTACATCCCAGTGGGTGAGGAGGACTGCGACGACGGCGACGCCGCCATCCATCCGGGGGCCAGCGAGGACTGCAACGACGGCAGGGACGAGGACTGCGATGGTCTGCTGGACTGCGAGGACGGTGACTGCGCCCTGGACCAGATCTGCACCGGCGAGACCGATTGCGGCGATGGCGACGACAACGACGAAGACAGCTACGCCGACTGTCAAGATCCCGACTGTTGGAGCGAGACCTGTCACCCCGACGGCGTCTTCGCGCGGGTCAGGGAGGGGTATGGCGCGCTGGAGGTCATGTCCTTCGGGCATCTCTGGAAAGAATGCCTAGGCAAGAACACCCCCTACTACGGCGCCATGGACATCGATTCGACCTGCGAAATGCAGTGGGTGGCCGGCACCGTCTGGGCGGCGCCCAGTGGCGCAACGACCTGGCAGACCTGCAATTGGTCCTATTGGGATGGACAGCTTCGGCGCCATGTGGACATCATTCGTAGCCCATGGGTGGGCGGCACCTGGTCCAGCGCCGACTACAGCCGCAGAGGCTTCCGTGTCGACACGGGCTGCGACGTCGACTCCTCTTGGTTCCTGCCAAGCAAGCTGGAGATCGGCACGGGGACGGCCCACACCGCTTCCGGCGCCGTCTGGCTGCGCGGCCCGGGATGGATGCGACGCTCGACCGTCACGGACGAAAGCGAAGATGATGGCAAAGGTTGCATCGAGTACGAGTACTACCTCCACCAGACCTGGTCCTTCGACCACCTGACAACCGGCAGCACCATCTACGCTGCGACGCCTTGAGCTTCCCCCAACCGCCATGGGCCGCCGAGCAGCCGCGCCGGCCCACTCCCCTCCTGCAACATGCGGACTCGGTGGCGACCTGGACACGTCCAGCAAGCCGGTTACCCTGGACAAGGCGCCGACCACGCCGAACCCCAAGGGCACTCCCGCCTGAGGCCCATTCCGGGGCAAACTGGACTCAGTCCAAGGTCGTCAACCTCGGTTGAACCAGCACCTCTCGAGGAAGGAGGCGGACTTCGCAGAGCGGTGCGGAGGTTCCGACCATGGCAAGAAACAAGAGGCGCACCAAAGCTGCGCGAAAGCGTGTCACACTCACGGGCGAGAACTACACGACGGCCCTGATGCACGTCGACGCGAAGCACCGCAGGCGAAAAGAAGGGCGCTCCGGCGCTGATGGCGGTGCAGACAGGGAGATGTTGATTCCGTCCTCCGTCCAGGACGGCACGGCGACACTGCGTCGCGAAAACAACAAGGACATCAGGACCTTCCTCGAGAGCGAGGAGTCAGAGCGCTGCCTGCGAAGCCTCACCGTTCGGGCCTGCGATGTCCGTGAGGCGGCAGCTGTCGTGACGGCGTGGGCTGACTGGCCCATGCTGCCCACCCACAACCACTCGCTCCGCATCGAGCTCGACGGGCGGGATGGCTCGCCGACTGCGCTGACCATCACCCGCTCGGCACCGGATCCCGGCCTGCCCGACCACTCCTCGATGGAGGATCTGAACTGGGGGGTCTGCTACGAGATCACCTGGGATCCCGAGTCGCCAGACATCTTGTGGATGTGGGAATTGGAGGCACGACTCGAAGAAGGGAACGAGCAGAGCCAAGAGATCGTCTACGCCCTCCGGGAGCAACTCGCTCGCATTCGAAGGCCTGTGGCCAGCAGAACCTGATCCTGCGGATCGCCCGGCGGGCAAGCAGCACCGACCTTCCCGGCATCCTCCTGGCGGGCGACCGAAAAACCCTTGCCCCAAGGCCGCACTTCAGCGTATAGTCAATCCTGACTAAACAAAACTGACCAACCGTGTCCGATCAATCCCGCAAGACCACCCTCTACATCCTGGGCCTGCTGCTGCAGCGCGGCCCCCAGCACGGCTACGCCCTGCGAGGCACCATCGAGCGAGAGGTGGCCGACTTCGCCCACATCAAGCCGCCCACGCTCTACTACCACCTGCGACGCCTGGAGAAGCAGGGCCTGGTGCGTTCCCGTGCCGAGCAGGTGGGCCGCCGCCCGGAGCGCTCGGTCTACGAGATCACCGAGCAGGGCCGCCAGGCCTTCGGCAGCCTGGCGGAACAAGCCCTGGAGGGCCCCTTCTGGGGCGAGTTCCTGGTGGATGCGGCCTTCTACTTCGGCGGGCTGCTGGGGCGCGATCGGCTGCTTCAGGCCCTGCAGGAGCGGCTGGCCGTCCAACAGCGCGCCCTGGCGCAGCTGCGGCAGCACCAGCAAGAGGTGCTCTGTCAGCTGCAGGGCTTTCAACAGCTCGGGGCGAGCGCCATCTTCCAGCACCACCTGCTGCACCAGGAAGCCGAGACGCGCTGGCTGCAGCAGACCATCGACGCCCTGCAATCTGCCACAGGCCAGGAGCGAATATGAACATCCGCAGCGCGATCTTCCCGCACGTGCCACAGGCCATCCCCAGCTCCAGGCATATGGGCATGGTGATGCTGCTGGTCTACCTGGCCTGGTTCTACGCCAACCTGGCCGCCAACAGCATCTTCTTCATCGCCGCCAAAGACGTCCCGGCCTTCGCGCCGCTGGGTTCGGCCACCTACTTCCTGGGCATCTCGCTGGTGGGGATGGTCACCACCTGGCACCTGTCGCAGCGCTGGGGCTTCGAGATCCGCTGGTGGCCCAAGCGCATGGGCGCGGGTTTCTGGCTGGGATCCCTGGCGGTGCTGGCCTTCGGCGTGGCCATGGGCATCGGCGCCATGGCGGACGAGGGGCTGACACCGGCCGATCTGCCCGGCAAGCCCCTGGGCTGGCTGCTGATCGTGCTGCCCCTGTTCACCTTCCCCATGCTGGCCTACACCCTGCTCTGGAACGTCTTCTTCCTGCAGGGCTTCCGGCGCCTGCTGGGGCCCTCGCGGCTGGGCACGGCCGGGGCCATCGTCTGCACAGCGGCCGTCTACGCCGTCTACCACCTGGCCAGCATCGACGAGATCGCCACGCTGGACGCCATGATCATGGAGATCGGCATCACCTTCGGGATCCGCGTGGTCCTGCTGCTGCTGGTGGTGGGGACCCGCAGCATCGGCGCGGCCTTCGTGGTCGACTGGGTGATGAACTGGTTCATCTTCCTGCCCATGGAGCAGATGCACCCCCCGACCTGGTATCTGGTCTTCGCGCTGCTGCTGCCGGTGGCGGTGTGGCTGGCGTACCGCCATGGCTGGCGGTCGAGCGGGTCCTAGAACCAACCCCCCCCCTACCAAACCGAAACCGCCGTCGAAGCCGTCGTGTCACCGTAGTCGAACTGCACCGCCAGCTGCCAGGTGCCGCTGGTCAGGCTGCCGATGCCCTCCTGGTCCTCCACCGACTCACCGGGGGGCAGCACCCAGCTGGTGATGGCGGCGTCGCAGTCCCGGTAGGCCTCGGACAGGTCGCCGTAGCAGTTGGTGGCCCGCCAGTAGGAGAAGAGGCAGCCGCTGTTGGTGGTGAACTCCAGCTGCTCATCGCAGGGATTGCTGACCATCCCCACAGCCCAGATGTCCTCCCCCACGTCGAAGCTGTTGCTGGCGACCCCCTTGGCGTCGCGCGCCTCCATCGAGTACTGCAGGTCGTCCAGCCCGCACTCCACGTCGGTGTCGGCATCGGCGTCAGTGTCGGCGTCGGTGTCGGCGTCGCTGTCCGCATCCGTGTCAGCATCGGCGTCCGTGTCGGCGTCCGTGTCGCTGTCGGCGTCGGTGTCGGTGTCGGTGTCGGCCTCGGGGGGATCTCCGCTGTCCTTGGAATCGCACCCCAGGCAAGGGGAGAGAAGGAGCGCGCCGAAGATGGTGAGGGTCGTGGCTTTCACGGGGCCTCCAAGGGTCAAAGGGCATGGCAAGAGCATGCCCCCATGGGGCCGATCTCGCCACCCTGCAGCGCACCCGTCCCCGCGATCTCCCTTTCACCCCCCCGCCGCTCGCGGGTCGAAGGAGCATGTTCATCTTGCTGCCCCTGCTCCTGGCCTGCTCCGACGACGGGTTCTACACGGATCCCGTCGAGGACCTCGCCTCCTACGAACCCGGCGACGTGCTGCGCTTCGAACACATCGCCCAGGTCTCGGCCCTTTCCATTCAGTGGAAGGCGGGCGTACAGACGGACCGCGGCGCCGAGGTGTACCGCCTGCTCTACCGCACCGAGGGCGTGACGGGCGAGGCGGACATGGCCTCGGCGCGCCTGGCCCTGCCCGACGACGCGCAGTTCGGCGACGCATTGCCCCTGGTGGCGCACCTGCACGGCACGCTGGGCCTGGCGGATGCCTGCGCGCCCTCGCGCGACGGGGGCTTCGGCTTCGAGTCCGCCTCCAACCCCCACGCCGCCCGCATGATCAGCCAGGGCCGCGCCGTCATCGCACCCGATTTCCTGGGCCTGGGCCCCCCGGGCCCCCACCCCTACACGGCCAGCGGACCCGCCGCGACCAGCGTGCTGGACGCGATCCGTGCGGTAACGCGCTTCTCCGATCCCGAGCATGGCGTAGCGCTGGGCCAGCCCCCCGCCATCGCTCTGGAGGGGCACTCCCAGGGCGCCCACGCCGGCCTGGCCACGCTGGCCTATGTCGATTCCTACGCCCCCGAGCTCGAGCTCGCCGGCGCCGTGCTGCTGGCCGCGCCCGGTGCCCCCCGGGAGCTCCTGCAGCACATCGCCCTCGAGGATCGCTACGCAGGCTTCATCGCCCTGGCCCTGCTGGGGCTGGGCGCTGCCGGCGCCAGCGTGGGCGAGCCGGAGGACTGGCTGCGCGACGACTACGCCGCAGACCTGCCCGAGCGCGTGGAAGAGGACTGCCTGGCCGGCCTCTCCGACATCGTCGGCGCACCGCTCGAGGAGCTCTTCCGCTCGCAGTACGCAGAGGCCATGCTGGCCGGCGACTTCGAGCGCATCGACCTAACGGAGGCGCTGGACCACGAGGATCTGAGCGGCCTGATCACCGATGTGCCTGCGCTCTTCGTGCACGGCAGTGACGACGATCTGCTGCCCCTGGAGCTCACCGCGGCCCTTGTGGAGGATCTGCGCGCCGCGGGCTCCGCCGCTGAACTGCTGGTGGCGGACGGGGGAGACCACCTCTTCCTGCCCTGGACGGCCCGCGAGGAGGTGTGGCGCTTTTTGGACCAGGTCCTATAGGAGCCCGCAGGGCAGCGCGGCTGCCCCCACAGGAGGCCCCATGAAGACCGTCGTCATCACCGGCAGCACGCGCGGCATCGGCCTGGCCCTGGCGCGGGCATTCCTGCAGCGCGGCTGCGCCGTGGTCATCTCGGGTCGGCAGGAGCCCGACGTGCGGGCCGTGGTGCAGGAGCTGGCCCAGGAATTCGACGCTCAGCGCGTGCACGGCCAGGCCTGCGACGTCACCTCGCCCGAGCAGCTCCAGGGCTTGTGGGACGCGGCCGCGGCGCGCTTTCCGCGCGTGGATCTGTGGATCAACAACGCCGGCATCGCCCACGGCCAGGCGCCGCTCTGGGAGCAAGATCCCAGCCTGTTCGGCCGCATCGCCGCCACCAACCTGGCCGGCGCCATGGCGGGCAGCGCGGTGGCCCTGCGGGGCATGCTGGCCCAGGGCGGGGGCGCCCTCTACAACATGGAGGGCCTGGGCAGCGACGGCCGCATGGTGCAGGGCATGACGCCCTACGGCGTCACCAAGCGCGGCCTGCGCTACCTGGACCTCGCCCTGGCCAAGGAGGTGAAGGGCACGCCGGTGATCGTGGGTGCCATCCTGCCCGGCATGGTGGTCACCGACCTGCTGCTGGCGGGGCTGAAGGGCCCGGAAGAACAGGTGGCCAAGGCCAGGCGCGTCTTCACCATCCTGGCGGACCGGGCCGACGCAGTGGCGCCCTGGATCGCGGACAAGGTGCTGGCCAACCGCCGCAACGGCGCTTGCATCAACTGGCTCACGAACGCCAAGGCCGGCTGGCGCTTCATGACGTCGCCATTTTCAAAGCGGGATCCGCTGGGGCTCGAGGAGTAGGAGCACGCTCCAGTCTGGCGGGCAACGAGGAACCCCATCGTCACTGAGCGGTCTGGTATCCTGCGCCCCAGGCGAAGCCCTGCCCGCCCACCTGCGCACAAGGAGCCTCCGTGCGTCGCACCCCCAACCTTGTCCTCCTCCTGTCGCTGACCGCCATCGCCGTCACCGGCTGCGATCCGCAGCCGCGCCAGGATCCGCAACCGCGCCAGGATCCCCAGGCCGCGCTGCGCGCCCTGACCGATGGCCTGGCGCTCCCCAACAGCGGCAGCGACCCGCTGCCGGCCGCCTTCACCGTCGTGATCGTGGGCAGCGACGACATCGCGGTGACCGACTACCAGTCGGGCACGACGCCCTCCGAGCCCCAGCTGCGCATCCCCCTGGTCGAAGGCAAGCCGGCGCAGGAGCTCCTGCGCGGCAAGCTGATCACATCCCTCTACGACGAGCTTCAGGAGGAGGCCTGGAACCGCAAGCAGCTCGCAGAGCTCGCGAACATCCCCTTCGACGGCCACCTGCACTTGGCGGTGGATCAGAATGCCAGCTGGGAGACGCTGCGCTCGGTGCTCTACAGCGCGGGCCAGGCCCAGTGGTGGGATTTCTCCTTCATAGGCCGCCAGGGCGAACAGCTGGGCTTGCTCCCCTGGTCGCGGATCAGCCTGCCCGCCATCTACCCCCCGCGTCCCGTGGAGGAGAGCGCCCCGCCCGCCCCAGGCAGCTTGGAGCCATTCGCGCTCACGGTCTCCGTGTTCGGCGAGGATCGCTACCGGGCCCAGCTCCACCTGGCGGGGCCGGACCATCCCAGCTGCGAGGCGCACAAGCCTGCCTCGGCCCCGACCGGCGGCGGCACGAAGCGAGCGTCCGGCGAGCAGGGCACGCAGGAGGAGTCGCAAGCATCCATGATGCGCAGTCTGACAGAAGGCGACTACGAGTGGACGCCCATCTGGGCTGCCGCCACGCTGGGCACAGAGGACGGCACCTGCGAGCTGGCCTTGCCGGCTCTCTCCGAGATCCTGCAGGGGATCCTGGCGCCGGACCAGCTGCAGCTGGCCATCTTCATCACGGACGATGACATCACCTACGGTCAGCTGGTCGCGCTGGAACGCAAGACAGCCCGCTTCTCGCAGACACGGACCATCCTGGCGGGCTCCCTGCCTCTCGAGAGCGGGGGCGCCTGCGAGGCTCCGTTGCTGTGGAGCAGGGCCCAGCTGGCCTCGATCCCTGCCGCCTCCAGCCCTTTGCAGATCGCCACCTGCTCGGGCTTCGAGCCCAATGTGGATCACGACCTCATCAAGGAGAAGAGAAGAGCCGAGGTGCGTGAAATATCCCCTCTCCTGAAAGCCCTCCTTGAAGGCCGCCAGGGCGAGGAGCGGGACTGACGAGCACCGCGCACCGCCCGCACCCTCAACGCGGCCTGGGCAGCTCGAAGAGCTGCTCGATCATCGCCTCGTCGTAGACTGCCACCACCCGCACGCTGCGGTAGCGGCTGTGCTCCTTCAGCGAGGCCTCCTCCGGGCTCTGGCTCTCGCCCGTGCCGTAGGCTCGCAGCACGCGGTGGCGCTGGTTCACCAAGTACTTATCGATCACCTCGGCGGCGGCCTGCGCGCGCTTGGTCGAGAGCCCGTCGTTCCACTCCTGCGAGCCCCGGGCGGACGCGCTGCCCACGCAGACGAACAGGAGCTCCCGCCCGGCGCTGGCCAGGACCAGGTGATCCAGGAAACGCACCAGCCGCTGGTGGCGCAGGGTATCACCGGGGATCCCCTTGGCATTGGGGCCGAAGAAGAGGGTGATGTCCCCCGTGCCCTGGCGCCGGGCGATGTCCAGCAGCTCCTCCAGGGCCTCGTGGGTGATCTGCTGGCCCTGCAGCAGCTGGTCCACGTTGCGATCGATGCGCTGGGTGGTGGCACGGTGCCGCGCCGGCACGCAGGCCACCGCCAGCGTACTGAGCAGCAGGACGAGGATGGGGAGGCTGGGGCGCATGCGGTTCTCCGGTGAGGATGCCTCCACCAACCCCCGGAAGGCGGGGACCGTTCCTCTGGGCGCTACCCCCGCTGAGCCGCCTCCAACAGCTCCCGCCCCAGATCCAGGTGCCCGTACATGCCCACCTGCAGGTTCTCGAAGCGGGTGCGGATGGCCTGGTGGTGCAGCTGTCCGCCGGCCACATCCAGCAGCAGCACGTGGCACATCTCCCCCTTCCAGGCCGTGTGGCGCGGGACGTCGGTCACCCAGTCGATCATCTCCTGCTCCACGCCCTGCCTCATCACGATCACGGTCAGCAGGTGCGGATGGCGCATGCGCAGGCCCTTGGGCAGCTTGAAGCGCCCGTTGGCGAAGGCGCGGGCGCGCTCGTGCTGATCCTTGACGTGGGCCAGCTCGGGATCGTGGAACGCGAAGAGGTGGGAGTCGCTGCCCTTGTTCTTGCGAAACGCCCAGAAAACGGGGCTCAGTCCCGTGGGCAGGGGCTCGGGATCGATGGCGAATCCCTTGTCGATCAGCAGTTGACGCATGGTCCTTCTCCTCTCACCGGGGTCACATGTCCAGCAACCAGCTCACCGTGTTCTTGAAGATGATCTCGATCTGGGCCTCGGCGTCGCCGCCGATATGGCCCTCGTTGGCCGAGTGCAGCCCGGCCACCAGCGTGCTGGCGCGCACGCCGCTGGCGCTGTCCTCCCAGACCAACCACATGGGGTAGCCCCCCGAGTGGCTGCCCAGCACCACCTCGCCCACGCCGATGGTGGAGGTGCGGTCCATGTCCCAGTTGTACTCGAAGCCGGTGGGCGTGCCGTAGGGCCCCAGGTAGGCCGGGTGCTTGGAGCTGGCGTCGATGGTGGCCGTGGAGGGCTGGGTGCCGTTGTCCGAGGCATCCGCCAGAAAGACCAATCCCTCCGAGTCGGTGACCTCGTACTGCCGAAAGGCGATGTCGTCGTCGAAGAGGAAGGTGGCCGTACCCCGGCCGCGGGCGTCCAGGAAGGCGTGCACCATGTCCTGGTTGTGGGACTCCCAGGCCCAGCCGCACTTGCAGAACAGGGCCAGGGGGTAGCTGCCCACGTAGGCCTCGTCGTCCCCGGTGCTGCCGTCCTCGTCGATCTCGTCCCAGCCCAGGCCCAGGTCGGACAGGTACTGGTAGACGGCCCCCACCTCGTCGGGCCAGAAGGACGAGGCGTACTCCTGGCACTGGTAGCCCACCACGATCAACACCACGGCCTCGTCGGTCAGGCCGTCGCAGTCGTTGTCGACCCCGTCCTGCCGCTCCAGGGCGTCGGGAAACACGCTGGCATCACCGTCGTCGCAGTCCTGGTCGTTGTCCGCCACGCCCGAGCCCTGATCGCAGGCCTCCACCGGGCTGTCGGGGTCGCCGTAGCCATCGCCGTCGGCGTCGGCCCAGCCGCTCTCGGTCTTCAATCCCTCGTCCGCCAGGCCGTCGCAGTCGTCGTCCGCTCCGTTGCATATCTCCTTCGCTCCGGGATGCACCGCGGCGTCGACGTCGTCGCAGTCGCCTCCCTCGGTGACTTGGCCGGATCCGGCCTCGCAGGCCTGGGCCTCGCTGTCCTCGTCGCCGTAGCCATCGCCGTCGGCGTCGTCGAAGACCGCCTGCCCATCGACGGCATCCTCGTCCGTCAGCCCATCGCAGTCCTGGTCCACGCCGTCGCAGAGCTCCTCGGCGTCGGGATGCACCGCGGGATCGTCGTCGTCGCAGTCGCTGGCGCTGGCGTGGCCGTCGCCGTCCAGGTCGTCGTCGGGGGTGCTGGAGTCGCAGTCGTTGTCCAGGCCGTCGTAGGGCAGCTCGGTCATGCCCGGGTTGACCTGGGCGTTTTCGTCGTTGCAGTCCTCCCAGGCCAGCCAGCGATCGCCATCGGCGTCGATGCCGGCGCTGTCCGAGGTGTCCAGCTTCGTGGAGGTGCAGGCCAGCAGGAAGAGCGCCGTGGGGAGCATGGGATCCTCGTGGTTGCTTCTGTCGAAGAGGATAGCACTCCTCGGGGCTCGAGGGACGAAGTGCCGACCCAGGGCGACCTCGACACAGCCTGTCGGTCTTGCCATGCTTCGAGATGTCTTTTCGCCAGGTCCGGCTCCGCTATCCGCCAGCCCGGCTGAACGACGAGACCGGAAGCCGCGGGCCGGCTACCATATTCTCCCGTCTCGCCCAGGAATCCGCCATGCACCACGCCCGTCTCGCCAGTCTCTCTCTGACGGTCTTCATCCTGGCCTGCTCCGGTCTCTTCTCGCCGTCCGAACCCGAAGCTCCCGAGCCTGCGGTCGCCGAGCCCGAGCCGGTCGCGCAGCCCGAGCCCCAGCCTGCGCCCGAGGCCGAGCTCCTGCCCATGCCTGAGCGCGTGGCCGGCGACGAGACGGTAGATTGGCCGCTGCGCAGGATGGCCCGAGTGCCCGACGGGGCGAGCGCAGGCA
This sequence comes from uncultured Rickettsiales bacterium, assembly GCA_964558555.1. GTDB lineage: Bacteria > Myxococcota_A > UBA796 > UBA9615 > CAYRNR01 > CAYRNR01. The sequence goes on from CAZLEO010000050.1 coordinate 12,696, forward strand.
TTCCCGCCGGTCAGGTCTTCGTGGACCTGGACATCGCGCCCCACGGTGAGCACGCCATCGTGGTCACCAGGGACGGCGAAGGCGGCGCGCACTGGCTGCGCTGGGACTTCGAGGGCGCACCCACGCCCATGGCAGCGCCCTACGATGAGGCGCGCGACATCCTCGAGATCGGCTTCAGCGAGCTGGACGGTAGCCTCTACGTGCTCGGCAAGGGCGACGGGCACTGGTTCATCGACCGCTGCCTGTCGGATGGCGACGGCATCGAGGTGGTCCACACCGCATACCTCAGCGCCCTGCCCCTGTCCGACCTGGTCGTCCCCTTCCTGCGCTACGACGGGCGGGAGCGCGTCTACTTCGCTGCCGAGGACCCGGGCGGGGGCCACCGGGTGCTCACGGTGACGCGCGGCGCGCAGCGCGCCTACGAGGTCACCTCGCCCACGGGCGAGCTCACATCGTTGACCGACCCGGGCATCCGCGCCATCGAGCCGCAGGAATGGGGTGAGCAGCCACCCTCCGTGCTCGCGGCCGGCGACGCCGTGCCCATGGGGCTGCACCCGGCCACGGGCGCGCTCTTCTGGCGCGACGGCGATGGCGGCATCCACCGCCGGGCCTATGCCGACACCAACTGGGGCGAGGACGAGAAGATCGCCGTGGCCGAGACCTGGCTGGCGCCTTCGCCCAACGGCTGGCTCGAGATCGGCTGGACGCAGGGTCATAGCTTGAACCTGTACTCGCCCCAGGGAGACAAGCTGGGATCCGTGCCGATCCGCTTCTCCGCGCCGCCCGCCGTGGCCGCCAACGGACGCGCCGTGGTCGGCCACACCGCGCAGGGCCTGGTCAGCGCCGCAGTCGGGCACCCGCTGGCCCCGGTCCGCTACCTGCGCCACGCCGGCTACGACGCCGACACCGTGGCCGGCCTGCTCGAGAACGGTCTGCACGTCGAGCCCAGCGGGGACCAGCAGGTCTACAACTTCTACGAGTACCTGCTCTACGAGTACGACGGCACCTCGCCACCCGTGTTCGCCTCCATCGACGGCGTGCTCGAGGTGCTGCACGCCGGCTTCCAGGCCGTCTTCATGCGCCTGGAGCGCGATGCGGCCAAGCCGCGCCTGGACACCCTGCTCGGCAGGCTGAAGACGGTTGCCGAGGGCGAGGGCATGGAGGAGATCGCCGGACTGGCCGACGCCAGCCAGCGCATGCTCGCCGGCGACTACGAACATCCGGAGGGCCAGCTGGTGCTGGCCGAGGCCGCGGCCGAGAGCCCGCTCCACGGCCGAAGCATCGACTACCAGGACTTCAAGCCCCGCGGCCCCTACGACCGCGACGACGAAGCGCGCAACTACTTCCGCGCCTTCAAGAGCGTCAACGCGCTGCGCCTGAAGGAAGAGGAGCGCGCGGCCCTGGCCGAGGACGCCGAGCTGGTGGAGGCCTGGCGCGCCTGGGTCGGGGTGCAGGAGGCCTTCCTGCAGGGATCCCGCCAGCAGGGCATCTTCGAGGAGGACAACATCCTGCCTCCCTGGACCTCCGAGACCTGCCTGCCAAAGAAAAACAAGAAGGACCCCTTCCGCGTCTTTCCGCTCAACTGGGGGCTCGACAGCGAGATCCTCGACCGGACCACGGCGCACGACGCGCTGCCCGCCCAGTGCGGCGTACCCCGCCGCGGCCTGCCCAACGGACTCGATCTGCTCGTCGGGATCGGCTCGGATCCGGCCCAGGCCCTGGTGAGCTCCAGCTACGAGGACTTCCCGGGGCTGCAAGCGATGCACGAGACGCTCAGGCAGCAATGGAAGGGCTCCGTGCCCGACGACGACGTGGTCATGGGCTGGCTGCGCCTCGTCCAGCTGCTGACCACCGACGCCTATGTGCCCGAAGGGGTCGAGGACAGCCTGTGGAGGCGCAGGCTGATGGAGACGGCGCTCGCCAGCTGGACCAGCCTGCGGCACACCATGGTGCTGGTCAACGAGTCCGGCGTCGCCGAGGCGGGGGACGGCGAGGGCCCGTTCTTCGAGCAGCTGTCGCTGGAGCCGGTGCGCCACGTGGTGGACCCCGTACCCGAGAGCTGGGCGTACCTGGCCGGCTTGTTCGAGCGCCTGGCCTCCGAGGCGCAGAAGGGCGAGACCACGGACCGGCTGGCCGAGATCCTGCTCGAGTCGGCGGAAAACGCCCGCGACTTCGGCGACATGGCCCGCCGTCAGCGACAGGGCGAGCCCCTGACCCAGGAAGAGTACGACCGCATCCTGCGCTTCGCCCGCGTGGTCGAGCACCCCTTCCTGCTCCTGCAGGCCGCGGCGCAAGAGCGCGGGGGCGAGGTCATCCGGCCGGATCCGGTGGCCAAGATCGTCGATATCTACTTATGGAACGACCCCGCCGGTCCCACGCAGTACTGGCATGCGGCCGTGGGCGAGCCCCAGCAGCTCACCGTGCTCATCGGCGACCGCGGTCTGCTCGTCCCCGGCCGCGGCAGCATCTACTCGTACTACGAGGTGGTCGCCGAACAGCGGCTCAACGACGAGGACTGGCGCAAGCGGGTCAAGACCGCCGAGCGGCTGGACTGGGTGGTGGCCTCGGTCCAGGACCGATGAGCGCAGTCGGGCTCGCGCTGGGCTGCTTGGCTGCCTGCACCCAGGGCGTCCCCATCGAGGACAAGGGCTGCGTCGTCTTTGGCGGCGACGTGATGCTGTCCCGGGGCGTGGCCGCCGAGCTCGACGCCAGGGGCAGCCCCTGGTCCGGCTTGGCCGAGCTCGCCGGTCATGCCTGGATCGCCAACCTCGAGGGCAGCCTGGCTCCGAAGCGGGCGAGCTGCGCCAAGCGCCAGGATCTCTGTCTGGGCATCGCGCCGCGCCACCTGACGGCGCTGCGGCCCTTCGCGGGGCTCGGCCTGGCCAACAACCACAGCCGGGACTACGGCGAAGAGGGCCTCGAAGAGACCGTGGCCGCCCTCGAGTCGCTCGGGATCCATGCCCTCACCGAGGAGGGAGCGCCCCACCTGCTGCAGCTCGCCGGGCGCACCTGGGGCATCGTCCCGCTGGACCTGGCCGGCCGCAGCGGCAGCCAACAGGCCGTCGAGAGGGCCCGCCTCGCCATCGGCCTGGCGCGGGCGCAGACTCCTCGCGTGCTCGTCTTCGTGCACTGGGGCCTGGAGGGCGAGCCCCGGCTCGCCCCGGAACAAAAGCCACTGGCGGACATCTTCCACGCCTGGGGCGCGACCCTGGTCCTCGGCGCCCACGCGCACGTCCCCCAGGCCGTGGACTGCGGCACGAGCGCGTCCACCTGGTACGGCCTGGGAAATATGCTCTTCGACCAGCTCCCCGAACAGAGCCGCAGCGGCCTGCTCGTCCGCTGCTGCGAGGAGGGAGGGCAGCTGGCATGCAGCTCGCTCCGCACTCGGCGCCCCCCGCGTTCCACCTTCCCCCAGCTCACCGAGCCTGGTGAGACCTGCGTCATCCAGCTGGCCGAGCCCCCGGACACCCGCTGGAAGGCCCACCCCCACGCGCCGCGCTTCGAGCACGTGCAGGCCATGCGCAGCGCCGGCCCCGACGCCTTCATCGCGCTGGAGCGGCGGCTCTCGAGCTTCGACGACGAGGAGGGCCTGCGACCCTACGTCTTCCGGGCGGTGGCCGGCGGCACCCAGGACCTTTGGCGGGGGACGGCGCTCAGCCGCCCGCTGGTGGCAGCCCGCGTCATCGACCTGGAGGGAGAGGAGCTGCTCTGCGCGCTCCACCGCGGCGACAGCTTCCTGGCCCCCGATCCGGACAACAAAGAGCGCATCCGCAAGGCCTGGCGCTGGGACGGCTTCGGCTTTCAGGGCGTGCCCGGCGTGGACTGCGACCCGCTCTGACGCTTCACCGGCGCGGCGTCTCCGCGCCGGGGATGCCGCTGCCGGGGAGTGGCTTCCACCGCGATCTGCCACCATGCGGTGCCCAGCAAAGGACCCGACCATGACCTGCACGCAAGACGCCCGCTGCGTTGCCTTCCTGCAGTGGGCACTGCCGCGCCTGGGCATGCGCTGGGCCGGCTTTCGCAAGGTGCGTCGCCAGGTCTGCCGCCGCATCCGGGTGCGCCTGCGCGCCCTGGGGCTGGAGAGCCTGGACCAATACCGAGCGCTGCTGGAGCGCGACGAGGGGGAGTGGACCCAGCTGGAACGGCTCTGCCGCGTGACCATCTCGCGCTTCCTGCGAGATCGGGGGGTCTGGGACACCCTGCGGACCCGCGCACTCCCCGAGCTGGCGCAGCAGCGAGACGGCGCGCTGCACTGCTGGAGCGCGGGCTGCGCTTCGGGCGAGGAGCCCTACTCGCTGGTGCTGGTCTGGGCGCATGCGGGCCTGGATCCGGAGGCGCTCGACGTGCTGGGCACCGACGTGGATCCGCACATGGTCAAACGCGCTCGGCGGGCGCGCTACAGCGAGGGCAGCCTGCGCGAGCTGCCACAGAGCTGGCGGCAGCGCGCCTTCGAGCCCGTGGAGGGCCGGGAGCCCTGGGGGCTGCGGGAGCGCTTCAGGCGGCCCGTGCGCTTCTCCTGCTCCGACCTGTGGCGCGAGATTCCCGCAGGGCCCTTCGACCTCGTGCTCTGCCGCAACCTGGTCTTCACCTACTACGAGTTCGCCGCGCAGCGCGAGCTGCTGGAGCGCTTCGTCCGCTCGCTACGCCCAGGCGGTCTGCTGGTGGTGGGCAAGCACGAGCGGCCGCCCGAGCACCGGGCGCTCCGTTGGTACAGCCAGCGCGATCGCATCCTCCAGCGCGCAGATGCCCACAACGGCCCCGGAGAAGCGACGCATCCTCTGTGACAGGATGCCGGGCCCCGGCTATCCGGCGGCCCCTACTCCAGCTCATACGCCACGCGCTGCGTGAAGAGAGGCGCGCCCGCGTCGCCAGCGGAGCCGGACCGGGAGACCTGCAGCTGCAGGCTGCCGAAGTCCTCGTTCACGGGGACCATGATCTCGAAGAAGGCAAAGGAGGGGCCGAACTCGGCCAGGCTGGCCTGGCCCACCCACTGCGCCACGCTGGCCACCACCTCGCCCTCCACCCGGACATCGGCCCGCAGCCAGTAGGCGTCGCCCTCGAAGCCGGCACGCGAGCGGGCCAGCAGCACCGGCAGCTCCACCACGACGGCGTCTCCCTGCACCGCTACGATGCTGGCCCGGTAGTTGTCGTCCAGGGCCTGCTTGCCGGCCACGTCGAGGCGGAGCGGGTCGGGCAGGTATCCGGCGGGCTCGAGCTCGGCCTCGGCCGGCTCGTCGTCGTCGAGCAGCTCGAGGTCGTCGGCGAAGGCCAGGTCGTCCAGCGTCTCCAGGTCCTCGAAGGGCTCGTCGTCGAGCTCGGGCACATCGAAGTCCTCGACGGGTTCGTCCTCCAGGTCCCAGTCCAACGCCACGGCGTCGAGATCCATGCCCTTGTCGGCCTGGCGACCAGCGAGCGCGGCATGGGGCAGCGAGAGGGTGAGCAGCGTCAAGGTGGCGAGGACGGGGGAGGTCGGGGACATGGCGGACTCCGTGGGCAGGGGACAGCCATGGCAGAAGCAAGGGACGTGCCAGCGGCCCGGGTGGCTCGCAGGGCCGGCGCCGGCGCCTGACAGCAGCCGTGCCAAGCTTGTTTTCGCTCACCCTCCGCCACCGGCGGGATCTCGGGCGCGTGCACCCGTGTTCCACCGCCGGGACACGGACCGTTCCGCGGAACACAGCCTGTCCCCGCTGGGCGGGCAGGGTTCCGGGCGGCGGCGCGCCCAGCGTGCATCCGCGTCAAGGCTGTGCCATCCTGAACAAGGTCCTCTCCAGGGAGACATGCCGAGATGGAGCTCGATCCCCGCGTCGCCCGTATGCAGCAGCGCATGCTGACGGCGCCCTACGAAATCTGCCTGGCTCGCGCTGCGCACTTCACGGCCGCCTATCGAGCGACGGAAGGCCTGGATCCAGCTCTGCGCAACGCCCGCGCGCTGGCCCGCACCCTGGCCCGACAAGGCATCGAGATCAGGCCTGACGAGCGTCTGGCAGGCAGCAAGACGGAGCGCTTCCTGGCTGGGCCCCTGTCTGTGGAGCGCGGCGATTTCCTGCGCTCTCTGCAGCTGGAGCTGGAGATCCTGGAGAAGAAGCACCGCCCCTTCCACATCGCGCCCGAGGATAGAGCGCGCTTCCGGCGCGAGATCCTCCCATGGTGGAGCGGCAGGACCGTGCGAGACGCCAAGGCGCGGGCCTGGCAGCGGCAGGGCCTGATCGACACGGAGGGCGGTCTGCGGGCTGGGCTGCGCCGCCAGCTGCGGGCGCTGCGTTTCCTGGATCACCTGGGTTCCCAGAACTTGCGCCTCCTGGCAGGGGCGAACCTGGGGGGACCGCTCACTGCTGCACGTCTGCGCGACTTGGCGGCGCTGCGTCACGAGTGGGCACGCAACAACCCCTCGGCGGCCGTGTACTGCTTCGACGTGCAGGGTCATCTCTGCCTGGGGATCGAGAAGGTCGTGCGCGAGGGCCTGCAGGCCATATGCGACCGGGCCTGGCAGCGGCGGGCGCAGCTGCGGGCGGAGAGTCCGGCGGACAGGCATGCCGCCGACTTCCTGCAGGCGGTCTGCGAGAGCCTGGAAGCCGCCATGGCCTACGCCGAGCGTTTCGCCGCCCTGGCCGCGCGCCAGGCCAGCGCTGCGACAGGCCCGGAGCGGGAGAGGCTGGAACGCATCGCCTCGGCCTGCCGCCGCGTGCCGCGCCTCCCCCCGAGGGACTTCCACGAAGCCCTGCAGTCAGCCTGGATGGCCCACGTGGTGGGTGAGATCCAGTACGGCACCCACGACGTCTTCGCTCCAGGACGCGCCGATCAGTTCCTGTTCGCCGCCTTCCAGGCCGATCAGGCCGCAGGGCGCCTGGACCGCGGGCGCGCCATCGCCCTCCTGCAGGAGTACATGCTCAAGCTGTCGGCCAACGTGGAGCCCATCCCCGAAGCAGGCATGGAGACGAACGGCGTGCTGGGCAACAGCCAGCACTGCGTCACCATCGGCGGCCTCGATCGCCATGGCCGCGATGCCACCAATGCCCTGTCGTGGCTCTTCCTCGACGCCTTCGAGGGCATGGGCGGCGCGGTCAACCAGCTCTGCGTGCGTCTGCATCGCGACACGCCGCGGGCCTTCCTGCTGCGTGCGGTCCAGGTGTTCCAACGCTGCAACGGCATCGCCTTCTACAACGACGAGGCGGTGATCCGGGGACTGGTGGCCGACGGCATGGCTCTTGGGGAAGCACGCGACTACTGCATCGTGGGCTGCGTGGAGACCTGCGGCCACGCGGATAGCCACCCCTGCCCTGGGGCCATGAGCTGGTCCTGCCGGCGGTGCTGATGATGGCGCTCACACGAGGGCGCCAGCCTCCCCCAGCCCCAGGTCAACGGCCTGGTCGCGACTGCGGCGACCCCGCCGAGCTCGGCAGCTTCGAGGCGCTGTGGCGCGCTTTCGAGCGCCAGCTCGCCGACCAGGTCGAGGTGCTGGTGCGGGCCGTGGAGGGCAAGGACCTCGCCCACCGAGACCTGCTACCGGCCCCCTACGTCTCGGCGTTGATGGACGACTGCGTGGAGCGGGCGACCGACATCACGGCGGGTGGCGCGCGCTACGACTTCACCTCCATCGACGCACGGGGCCTGGCCACGTTGACGGATTCCCTGCTGGCGCTGCGCCACTTCGTCTACCAGCGGCGCGAGCTCTCGCTGACGGCCTATGTGCGAATGGTGCTGCGCGACTTCCGCGGACAAGAAGCGATGCGGCAGCGCATCCTGCGCGAGGCCCCCAAGTACGGAAGCGGGCAGGCCGAGGCGGACGCCCCGGCGCTGCGCGTGCTCGAGGCCCTCTCGCGGCAGGCCGCCCGCCACCGCAACGTCAGAGGGGGCCGCTTTCGCGTCTGCTACTACTCCTACGGAAACCACGTGCTCGACGGTCTCTTGATCGGCGCCACCCCGGACGGGCGCCGGCGGGGCCAGCCCATCTCCAATGGCGTCTCGCCCAGTGACATCATCGACCCGCCTGCGGTCGCGCTGGACGCCTTGGGGGCCGTGGCTCGCTTCCCACCACAGCAGTGCTCTTCCGGCGTGTCGCTCAACCTGCGCTTCCACCCGAGCTGTCTGGCATCAGACAACGGCGTCCAGTCCTTCGCGGCGATGATCCGTGCCTATTTTCGGGAGGGTGGAATGCACTTGCAGCCGAACATCGTCTCCACCGAGACCCTGCGGGCAGCCCAACGCGATCCGGACCGGCACCGCGGGCTGGTGGTCAAGGTGGCCGGCTACTCGGCCTACTTCACCGACCTGGGCCGATCGGTGCAAGAAGACATCATCCAGCGGGCGGAGCTGGGCGCGAGCTGATCGGGTAGATCCAGACTATCGTCATTCATAAATCCAATACAACGCAGGAGATGACAGAAAGGGTAATGGTGACATCCTGACCCCTATGGGGGTCTATGGGTGGGTGGGGTTACCACAGGGTGCGCCGGTCCTCCAGTATCGCCAGCCCGATGCGCTCGCGGCCGATCATCCAGCCGTCCCGGGCGTTGTAGTACATCCACAGCGCGTCCCCCACGCGCTTGACGTCCATCTGATAGACGTGGGCGCGGCGCCAGCGGGGCTCGCCGCCGCTGGGACCCAGGATGGGGTTTTCGGCGTGCTCCTGCCAGCAGAGGCCGTCGCGGGAGCGCAGCAGCAAGATGGCGGATGACGAGCGCCCCTGCTGGTCCCGGTAGATGCCGTTCTGGAAGCCCACAAGCCAGCCGTCCAGCAGGCCAGCGTACACCTTCATGGCGCCCGCGGCGCGGTCGCGGAAGCGGTGGCCGGGCTCGGGGCCCATGATGGGCTCGGCGCGCTTCTCCCAGGGTCCCTCCGGGGCCGGCGCCCAGGCGCGGGCGATGTGCTTGGGCTCGGAGAAGCCCATGTCCCGCAGGAAGACCAGGTCGGCCGAGTAGTACATCCGGAAGCCGCCCCTCCGGGCCGGCAGCACGCAGGCGTTGGACAGGTTGCCGCCCTCCCACGGCAGCTCGGGTTCCAGCGCCACCGAAGCTGCGCTCCATCGCTGCAGGTCGCGGCTCGAGCGATGGACGATGCGACTGCGCTGCCAGAGGCGGTGGAAGCGCTGGTAGTAGAGGTGGTACACGCCCTGCCAGGGCAGCACCCAGGCCCGAAAGCCGTTGCGGTCGATGCGCTGGACCAACTCCCAGCGCAGCCCGTCAGCGGATCGGTACTGGTAGATGCCCTGGACGTTGTTGCAGAACAGCCGCCAGGAGCCATCGGGCGCCTGCGCGGGTGAGAGCACGGAGGGATCGCCCACGATCCAGCTCCACCAGCGCGGCTCGATCAGAGGGTTTTCAGGATGGTCGATCCAGGGCATGGCCTAAGGTATCAGCCCCGCAAAATGGTCTCCCCGGGTTCTGACCCGGCCGCCTCAGTTCCAGCAGTTGGCCTGCTGATCGTCGATATAGGTCCAGAAGCGGTCGGTGCTGGCGATGTTGCCGTAGCCCCACCAGGTCCAGCCGCCGCCGCCGTCGTGGTGCTCGCCCATCACCCAGCCCTTGCCCAGCTCGGCGGCGCAGTAGGCGTCGGCTGCGGTCACGCTCGTCAGCAGGCAGCCCTGCACGTCGCTGGTGATGTCCACGTAGCCGCCCAGCCAACCCTCGTAGTAGTCGGTGTAGATGCCGGGATTGGCCGAGCCGTCGATGTAGACGCAGAGGATGGGGTGGAACTCCTGGCAGTCGGTGTCGCCGTTGTAGGGATCGCAGCTGACGCAGCCCACGTGGTCGATGCCCAGCTTGGAGTCGTGGGCGATCAGCTCCCAGGTCATACCCAGGGAGGAGCACTTGACGCCCTGGCAGTCGATGATTCCGTCACCATTGGCATCGGTCTCGTCCGTGGGCAGGGTGCCGTCGCAGTCGTTGTCGATGCCGTCGCAGATCTCGGTGGCGCCGGGGTAGGTGTTGGCGTCGTTGTCGTCGCAGTCGCCGTTGCAGGTGTCGACGCCGTCACCGTCCAGGTCGAGGGCGTTGACGAGGTCGTTGTTGTCGTCGCAGTCGCCGGCGCAGGCGCCCTGGCCGTCGCCGTCGTGGTCGGCGCAGATCTCGAGATCGATGGTGTGCTGGCCGGCGGCGTAGGAGCTGTCCTCGGCGCGCAGGGTGATGAGGTGATCGCCGACCGTGAGGTCGCAGGCGGTCTCGGAGACGTTGCCGTCGGCGTCGGCGGGGCTGGTGCCAAGGGTGTGGTCGAGGTGGCTGTCCCAGGTGATCTGGAGGGTGTCCGGGGCGTCGAGGTCGTCCGAGACCGTACCGACGAGATCGACGCAGGCGCCCTCGGTGGCGCCGTCGCCGTCGGGGGGCAGCAGGATGGTGACCTCGGGGGCCTGGTTGCAATCCTCGAGGGTGGAGACGGTCACGGTGACCTCGTCCTCGCCGCTCACACCCTGGGGGTCCTCGACGACCAGGGTGATGGTGTGCGTCCCGGGCACGGTCATGACCACCTCGGTGGCCAGCGTACCGTCGGCGCCCACGGCCTGTGCGTCGGCCAATCCGGGCTGCAGGTCGCTGTCCCAGGTGGCGATCAGGGTGGCCGCGTCGTCGTCCTCGTCGTCCACCTCGGCCTCGAGAACGCTGGTGAGGGTGGCGCAGAGCACGTCGTCGGGGGTCGGGAAGACGATCTCGACGACGGGCGCGGCGCTCTCGACCACGGAGAACTCGTCGGTGGCCGTGGCCGCTGCCGCCTCCGTGTCCACCACCTTCAGGGTCAGCGTGTGGGTTCCGGGGCCCACGTTCTCGGTCGAGACGGTCAGGGCCACCACGCCGCTGTCGTCGGGGGTGTATTCACCCAGGCTCAGGCCGCCGGAGCTGGCGATCACCTGCAGGTCGGCGGCCGCATCCTCCTCGTCCGCCACCACGGCCTCGACGTCGAACATCAACCCCAGGCCGTAGGACGCACCGCCGGGGCCCGATGTGATCTCGATCGTGGGATCCCGGTTGGGGGGCGTGGTCTGGACCTGGGTGCATCCGCCCAGCGCGACGAGGTGGGCCAGCAGGCAACAGCACAGCAGCATAGAACGGGTCATGACACCCCTCCGGTGTGGATCCGACTCGGATCCGGGTTCCCCGGATCGTAGTTTCCGTGGGACAGCGGGTCAATCGGCGGCGGGCATGCCGGCGAAGGCGAGCATGTCCTTGGCCAGGGTGGGGTCGCTCCACTCGCGGGGTCCGATGAACTGGTGCACGATGCGCCCCTGGCGGTCGATGAGGTAGGTCTCGGGCACCTTGAAGGTGCCGTACTCGTGGGCCACGGCGCGGTCGTGATCGGCGACGACGAGGATACCCTCGCCGAACCCGGTCTTCTCCATGGCGCCGACAGCGTCGGCCCAGTTCTCGTCCAGGGTCACGGCCACCACGGCCAGGTCGGTGCCGGCCAGATCGGCGGTCAGCTTCTGCAGCGAGGGCATCTCATCGAGGCACGGCGGACACCAGCTCGCCCAGAAGTTCAGCAACACGGGGCGCCCGGCCAGATCGGCGAGGGAGTACTCGGCGCCGTCGCGGTCCTTGAGGGTGAATGCAGGCGCCGTGCGGGGGGCGTCGCCGGTGGTGCTCATCGCCGCGCGGGGGTCGTCCGAAGGGGTGGACGTCCCCGGAGCGCCACGGACCAGCAGCGCGCCGAACACGAGCACCACCCCCATGGCGAGGCCGGCTCGCGCGATGGGGTTGCCAAGGATGGGGTGGATCAAGGGGGTTCCAGGCGGAATCAGGCCTCGTCGGCCGCGCTTTCCTCGTCGGCGGAGTGGGAGGCCAGCTGCGCGTCGACGAGCTCGATGATGCTCACCGGGGCGTTGTCGCCCGGGCGGGCGCCCAGCTTGATGATGCGCGTGTAGCCGCCGTTGCGCTCGGTGTAGCGCGGCGCCACCTCGGTGAACAGCTTGTTGAGCACCTCGCGGTCCTCGACCCAGCGCCGGGCGCGGCGCACCGCGTGCAGGCGCTTGGCCTCCAGCTCACGCTTGGCCTCGCCGTCCGCCGCCTCGATCTCGTCGGGGGTGACTCGCTTGCCCAGGGTGATCAGCCGATCCACCACCTTGCGCAGCTCCTTGGCCTTGGCGTCGGTGGTCTGGATGCGCTCGTGCAGCAGCAGCGAGGTCGCCATGTTCCTGAACATCGCCTTGCGGTGGGACGAGTTCCGGCTCAGCTTACGTCCCGCTTTCCGATGTCGCATCGTATCGTCTCCAGCTCTCCGGACGGCGTGGCCGCCGAAGACGCGCCACCGCGGTCTCCCGCGACGGGTGCTATTCCTGCTCCTGGTCCCGACGGCGGGGGAAGTTGTGCAGCTTCATGCCCAGCTGCAGCCCCATGTCGGCCAGGATCTCCTTGATCTCGTTGAGAGACTTGCGGCCGAAGTTCTTGGTCTTGAGCATCTCGGCTTCGGTCTTCTCGACGAGTTCGTAGATGTACTTGATGTTGGCGTTCTGCAGGCAGTTGGCCGACCGAACGCTGAGCTCCAGCTCGTCCACGGTCTTGAAGAGGTTCTCGTTGAACTGGGGCTCTTCCTCTTCCTGCGCCCCGGGCAGCGGCTCCTCTTCCTCGGTGAAGTTGATGAAGACCTGGAGCTGCTCCTTGAGGATCTTCGCGGCGTAGGCCATGGCGTCCACCGGCTCGACGGAGCCGTCGGTGAAGATCTCCATGGTCAGCTTGTCGAAGTCGGTGCGCTGACCGACACGCGCGTTGCCCACCGTGTAGTTGACCTTGCGGATGGGCGAGAAGATCGCGTCGATGGGGATGGTGTCGATGGGCGCCTCGGGGTCGGCGTTCTGCTCCGCAGGCACGTACCCCTTGCCCTTCTTCAGCGTCAGCTCGGCGCGGATCTTGCCGTCGCGGGCCAGGGTGCAGATCTGGTGGTCCTTGTTGAGGACCTCCACGCCCGTCACTTCCTGGATGTCGCCGGCGAGCACGGGGCCCTCACCCTTCTTCTCGAGGATCAGGGTGCGGGGCTCGTACTCCTCCATGTGGATCAGCACGCTCTTGAGGTTGAGGATCAGCTCGGTGACGTCCTCGACCACACCATCGAGGGTGGAGAACTCATGCAGCACGCCGTCCAGCTTGATGGCCGTGATGGCGGTACCCTGCAGGCTCGACAGCAAGATGCGCCGCAGAGCGTTGCCCAGTGTGATGCCGAACCCCTTCTCGAGGGGACGCGCCACGAGCTTGGCATAGGTGGGCGGCTTCTCGGTGTCGATCTCGACGCCCCGGGGGCGAATCAATGTGCGCCAGTTCTGGTACATGGGTGGTTCTCCCTACCTGCTACCTACGGCGTTTCTAGCGGCTGTAGTACTCGACGATGAGCTGCTCCTCGATCGGAGTGGTGAGCTCCTCTCGAACCGGAAGCCCCGTCATCGTGCCGGTGAAGTTGTCACGGTCAATCTCGAACCAGCTCAGCAGGGTGCGACCCTGGGAGCGCTCGAGGTTGTCGGAGAAGCGCTGCACCTTGCGGCTCTTCTCCTTCAGAGCGATCGTCTGGCCGGGCTTCACCGTGAAGCTGGCGATGTTGACGATCTTGTCGTCCACGGTGACGTGGCGGTGCGAGACGATCTGTCGCGCCTCGTTGCGAGTGGACGCGAAGCCCAGGCGGTACACCACGTTGTCCAGGCGCTGCTCGAGCAGGCGCAGCAGGTTCTCGCCGGTGACACCCTTCATCCGCTCTGCGCGGCCGAAGGTGATGCGGAACTGCTTCTCCTGCAGACCGTACAGACGCCGCACCCGCTGCTTCTGCCGAAGCTGCTGGCCGTACTCGCTGAACTTGGACCGCCGAGTGCCGTGCTGCCCGGGCGGATAGCTCGTCCGCTCGAACGCACACTTGTCGGTGTAGCAACGCTCCGCCTTGAGGAACAACTTGAGGCCCTCGCGACGGCAAAAACGACAGACAGGCCCGATATAGCGCGCCATGATTCGACTCCTACACGCGACGCCGCTTGGGGGGGCGGCAACCGTTGTGCGGGATGGGGGTCTCATCCCGGATCATCGTGATCTTCATTCCCGAACTGGCGAGGGCTCGAAGCGCGGACTCGCGACCGCTGCCCGGTCCCCGCACGTGCACCGCGATGGACTCCATGCCGTTCTCCCGTGCGCGGCGAGCCGCGTCCTCGGCCGCCAGCTGGGCGGCGAACGGCGTGGACTTGCGGGAGCCCTTGAAGCCGCGAACTCCTGCAGACGACCACGAGATCACGTTGCCCTGGGGATCCGTGATCGTGATGATCGTGTTGTTGAACGTGGCCTTGATGTGGGCGACGCCCACGGGCACGTTCTTCTTGATTCTCTTCTTGGTGCGCCTTGGACCGGCCATTTCGTACCTCTATCTTCCTGCGGACTACCGCTTGCCCTTGCGCCGCGTGACGATGCGCCGTGGCCCCTTGCGGGTGCGCGCGTTGGTGTGGGTCCGTTGCCCGCGCACCGGCAGAGAGCGCCGATGCCGCAGCCCGCGGTAGGTCTGCAGGTCCATCAAACGCTTGATGTTCATGGCGATCTCCTTGCGGAGGTCACCTTCAACCTTGTACTTCCTGTTGATCACGTCCCGAACAGCCGCAACCTCGGTGTCGGTGAGCGAATCGGACCGTGTGTCCGGGTTCACGCCCGCCTCGGCGCAGATCCTGTGAGCCGTGGACCGCCCGATCCCATAGATATAGGTCAGGGCGATTTCCAACCGCTTGTTCCGCGGAAGGTCGATTCCTGCGATTCGTGGCACGTCCTATCCCTCTCGACGCCAGATCAGCCCTGGCGCTGCTTGTGCTTGGGGTTGGAGCAGATCACACGTACGACCCCGCGCCGCTTGATGATGCGGCACTTGTCGCACATCTTCTTTACCGATGCCCTGACCTTCATGATTCGCTCCTCGAATCAGCTGCCTTCGACGGCGGTCACGATCGAGGCGAAGATCTCCTCGATGTTGCCGACGCCGGCCACGGGGCGGAGAAGACCCTTCCCCGCGTAGTACTTGGCCACCGGCGCGGTCTGGTCGTGGTACGTGGCCAGCCGGGCCCGCACCGTGTCGCCCGTGTCGTCCGCGCGCAGGTAGATCTCGCCGCCACAGTCGTCACACACACCCTCCGCCTTGGGCGGGTTGTACATGAGGTGGTACGACGAACCACACTTGCAGACGCGGCGAGCGCCGAGGCGATCGACGATCTCGTCGTCATCCACCTCGATGGCCACGACCTTGTCCACACCACGGCCCACCTTCTCCAGCATCGCATCGAAGGCCTCGGCCTGGGCCACGGTGCGGGGGAAGCCGTCCATGATGAAACCGCCGCCGCAATCGTTGGCGGTGATGCGCTCCTGGATGAGGCGAATGATCAGGTCGTCGGGCACCAGCTTGCCGGCGTCCATGAAACCCTTGGCCTCTTCACCCAGCGCCGTGCCACTCTGTCGGGCCGCGCGCAGCATGTCTCCGGTGGAGATCTGCGGCACCCCGAACTTGGCGACCATACGCTTGGCCTGCGTGCCCTTGCCGGCACCCGGAGGACCAAAAAGAACCAGATCCAGAGCCATCGTCTAACCTCTTCTTCCGCGGCCGCGAATGCGCGTACCGCCTGCGCCCATCAGGCCGTCGTAGTGGCGCGTCAGCAGGTGACTCTCGATCTGGGCCACCGTGTCCAGCGCGACACCCACGACGATCAGCAGGCTCGTTCCGCCGAAGTTGAACGGCACGTTGTATCGAACGATCAGGATGTTGGGGAGCACGCAGACCGCCGAGATGTACAGCGAACCAACCAGCGTGATCCGGGTCAGCACCCGATCGATGTACTCGGCGGTGTTCTTGCCCGGGCGAATGCCGGGTATGAAGCCGCCGTGTTTCTTGAGGTTCTCGGCCACGTCGGTGACGTTGAAGGTCACCGCCGTGTAGAAGTAGCAGAAGAAGACCGTCAACCCGATGTACGTGACGTTGTACAGATACGTGTTGATCTGGAACATCGACTGTACCTGGTTGAGGAATCCGCTCTGCCAGAACGTCCCGATGGTGGCCGGGAACATGATGATCGACGACGCGAAGATCGGCGGGATCACGCCCGCGGTGTTGATCTTCAGCGGCAGGTGCGTCTGCTGCCCGCCGTAGACGCGGCGGCCCACGACGCGCTTGGCGTACTGCACCGGGATGCGTCGCTGCCCGCGCTCGCAGAAGACGATGAACGCGATGACGCAGATCATCGAGACCACGAGGATCATCCAGCCCACCGCCGTGAGGTTCGACGATGTGCCGGCGCCGTCCACCAGGCTCTTGGCCGACTGGAAGATGGCCGCGGGGAAGCGGGCCACGATGCCGGCCATGATGATCAGCGAGATGCCGTTGCCGATACCGCGCTCGGTGATCTGCTCGCCCAGCCACATGATGAAGGCGGTGCCGCAGGTCAACGTGATCACGGTCATCAACCAGAACCCCGGGCCGCCGTTGGCGACCACCGGGGTCCCGGCCGGGCTCATGCTCTCGAGGCCGTACGCGATGGCAAACCCCTGAACGATCGAGATCAGCACCGTCCCGTAGCGGGTGTACTGCGTGATCTTGCGCCGACCGGCCTCCCCCTCTTTCTGCAACCGCTCCAGCGACGGGATCACCACCGTGAGCAGCTGCAGGATGATGGAGGCGCTGATGTAGGGCATGATCCCCAGGGTGAAGATGGAGAATTGCTCCAGCGCCCCCCCGGTGAACATGTCGTACAACCCGAAGATGGTGTTCCCACCCTGGGTCTTGAAGAAGTCGGTGATCGCCTCGCGGTTCGCCCCGGGTACCGGAATGAAGACCCCGATCCTGTAGACGCCCAGCAGGGCGATCGTGAACAGGATCCGCTTGCGCAGCTCGGGGATTCTCCAGATGTTGGCGAAGCTGCTGGCCACGGCCGCTCTCCTACTCCTCGTCGGACGGCTTGCGTCCCACGGTCTCCGCCTTGCCGCCGGCGGCCTCGATCTTGGCCACGGCCGACTTGCTGAAGCGGTGCGCTCGGATGGTCAGGGCCACGCCCAGGTCGCCGTCGCCGAGGATCTTCACCCCGTCGTACAGCTTGCGGACGAGGCCGGCCTCGATCAGTGCCTGCGGATCGATGACCGATTCGGCCTCGAACCGCGTCAGGTCACGGATGTTGACCAGCGCGTAGCGCTTGCGGAACGGATAGTTGGAGAAGCCGCGCTTGGGCAGACGGCGATGCAGGGGCATCTGGCCGCCCTCGAACCCGGGACGGACGCCGCCGCCACTTCGCGAGTTCTGACCCTTGTGACCGCGGCCACAGGTCTTGCCGAGACCGGAGCCGTTGCCACGACCCACGCGCTTGCGCGGTCGCCTAGACCCCTCGACAGGTGACAAATTCTTCAGATCCATGATGTTCCCTGTCGCCGTGGACGGAGGTGATTCGTCACACGACTCGCTTGCGCTCGGTGGAAGGAAACCGCCGGTTCATCGGCGGTGTCGCAGCTAATCCACCTCCACGACGTCCACGAGGTGGATCACCTTCTTGACCATGCCGCGCATGGCCGGGGTGTTGTCCACCTCCACGGTCTTCTCTCGCTTCGTCAGACCCAACCCCCGCAGCGTGAGCCGCTGGTCCTTGGGCTTTCCGATGCCACTGCGTCGGAGCGTGACCCGCAGCTTGCTCATGGCTACGCCCCTTTCTCGCTCGGCGTGATACCACGCCGGCGCAGGTACTTCTCGGGCTCCTGCAGGTTCTGCAGGGCATCCATGGTCGCCTTGAGCACGTTGTGCGGGTTGTTCGACCCGAGGCACTTGGTCAGGATGTTGCGGATACCCGCAGCTTCCATGATGGCGCGGACCGGACCGCCGGCGATGACGCCCGTACCAGGACCGGCGGGGCGCAGCAGCACGCGTCCGGCGCCGTAGCGACCGGTGATCTGGTGGGGGATGCTCCCCGCGTCCGTGGTGGGCACGCGGACCATGCCTCGCTTGGCCCGCTCGCCACCCTTGCGGATCGCTTCGGGCACCTCGTGCGCCTTGCCGGCGCCGATGCCGACCCGGCCCTCGCCGTCGCCGACGACCACCAGTGCACTGAAGTTGAACCGCCGGCCGCCCTTGACGACCTTGGCGACCCGGTTGATGTCGACGACCTTGTCGATCAGCTCGATGTCGTTCTCGGTGAACCGGGCCATGATCAGAACTCCAGGCCCGCTTCGCGGGCCGCATCGGCCAGGGCCTTGACCCTGCCGTGGTACAGATAGCCGTTGCGGTCGAAGACGACCTTCGCGACGCCGGCAGCCTTGGCGCGCTCGGCCACGGCCTTGCCGATGGCCTTGGCCGCGGCGATGTTGCCGCAGTGCCCCTCGACGCCATGATCCTTCTCGAGGGTGGACGCGGCCGCCAGGGTCACGCCCTTCTCGTCATCGATGATCTGCGCGTACGTGTGCTTGGTGCTGCGGAAGATGCACAGGCGCGGGCGCGCACCGGTACCGCGCAGCACCTTGCGGATATGCTTCTTGCGGCGGATGCGAGCCGCCGCTCTGGGGTTCGTCCGGGCCATCTTTCCCAACTCCCAGGGGACGCGCGAAGCGCGCCATCCTAACCATACGTTTCGATCCCGTCAATGCACCCGATGCGGGCCCTCGCGGAGCCCGTCCCGATCAGGTCACGCCCGCCTTGCCCGGCTTGAGCTTGACCTGCTCGTCGGCGTAGCGCACGCCCTTGCCCTTGTAGGCGTCGGGCTTGCGGAAGCCGCGGATGACGGCGGACACGTGGCCCACCGCGGCGCGGTCGATACCGCTGACGGTGATCTTGGTGTTCTTCTCCACCTCGACCTTGATGTCGTCGGGGATGGTGTACTCGACGGGGTGGCTGTAGCCCAACCGCATGGTGAGCTGCTGCCCCTCGACGTCGGCACCGTACCCGACACCCTCGATCCGCAGATTCTTGGCCCAGCCGGCGTGGACGCCGGTGACCATGTTCTGCAGCAGAGCGCGCATGAGGCCGTGGAACGCACGGGACTGCTTGTTGTCCGACGTGCGGTTCACCTGCACCTTGCTGCTCTCGATGGCGACCTCGATCCGGGGAGGGATGGCCTGCTCGAGCTGGCCCTTGGGTCCCTTCACCTTGACCGATCCACCTGACTGCTCGACCGTGACTCCCTTGGGGAGCTCGACCGGTTTGTTTCCAACGCGCGACATGGCTTCCTCCTACCAGACCCTGCAGAGGACCTCGCCACCGATCCCGCGCTTGCGGGCCTGGGCGTCGGTCATCACACCTTGACTGGTGGAAATCACGGCCACACCGAGACCGTTGAGGACCTGGGGCAGGTCGTCGCGTCCGCGATAGACGCGCCGGCCGGGCTTGCTCACGCGCTCGATCCCAAGGATGATTCCCTTGTTGTCCGAGTCGTAGCGCAGCTCCATGTTCAGCTGCCCCTGGCGATCATCTTTCTTCATGCTGAACTCGGAGATGAACCCCTCCTCCTTGAGGATTCGGGCGATCTCCGACTTGATCCGGGAGCGCGGTACGGCCACCTGGGGGTGGCCGGCCTGCAGGGCATTCCGGATCCTCGTCAGCATGTCCGCGATGGGGTCGGTCATGCTCATGGTGGCCTCCTACCAGCTACTCTTGATCACGCCTGGAATCTTGCCTTCCAGCGCCAAGGTCCGAAAACAGATGCGACACATGTCGAATTTGCGCATGTACGCTCGCGGCCTTCCGCACAGAGGGCAGCGGTTGTACTCCCGAACCTTGAACTTCGGGCTCCGCGTGGCCTTCACTCTCAGCGAAGTCTTGGCCATCTCACCAATCTCCTCACCGGCTGCGCCCTCTCGGGACGCCGCCACCAGGCGCTAGTTCGCGAAGGGCATCCCCAGGTGCTTGAGCAGCGCCTTGCCTTCGGGGTCATTCTTCGCGGTCGTGACCATGGTGATGTTCATCCCGGTAATCCGGGCTACCTTGTCGTAGTCGATCTCCTGGAACACGATCTGCTCCTGGAAACCCATGGAATAGTTGCCGCGTCCGTCAAAGGACTTGCCGTTGAGGCCGCGGAAGTCGCGCACACGCGGGATGGCGATGGAGATCAGCCTGTCGAGGAACTCGTACATGCGATCCCGTCGCAGGGTGACCATCGTGCCGATGGGCATCCCCTCGCGGAGCTTGAAGTTGGCGATGCTGCGCCGGGCGCGCCTCACGATCGCCTTTTGCCCCGTGACCTGACCCAGCTCGCTGGCGGCGGTCTCCAGGATCTTGATGTCCCGGATGCCTTCCTTGAGCGAGACGTTCAGCACGATCTTGCTGACCCTGGGTACCTGCATCACGTTCGCGTACCCGAACTCGTTCATCATCGCAGGCACCACGTCCTGCTTGTAGAAATCGCTAAGCCGTGTCATCTCGGCCTCCGCGGGTGACCGGGTCCCTGCTTTCACTGGACCCTGTGTGGCACCCACTCATGCTCAGTCGATCCGCTCGCCGGTCTTCTTGGAGACGCGCGCCTTGGAGCGGCCCTCTCCCTCGTACCGGATACGGGTTGGTTCCTGGTCCCGCCCCACCACCAGCTGAACGTTGCTGATGTGGATGGGGGCCTCCTTTTCGATGATCCCGCCCTGACGGTTGGTCGCGGTGGGCTTCTGGTGACGCTTCACCATGTTGACCCGCTCGACCAGCACGCGGTTCGACCTGTGGATCACCCGCAGGATCTCGCCCACGCTACCCTTGTGAGCACCGGTGATTACCCTCACCGTGTCGCCCCGCTTGAGGTAGGTCTTGTGTCTGTTGACCTGACTCATGGCTAGATGACCTCCGGAGCGAGCGAGATGATCTTCATGAACCGCTTCTGTCTCAGCTCGCGAGCCACCGGACCGAAGATGCGGGTGCCGATGGGCTCCTTGTCCGCCTTGACGAGCACGGCGGAGTTGTCATCGAAGCGGATGTACGTGCCGTCGGGCCGGCGCATCTCCTTGGCCGTCCGCACGATCACCGCCTCCATCACCGTTCCCCGTCTCACCTTGGAGTTGGGGATGGCTTCCTTCACCGTCACCTTGACGATGTCGCCGACGCGGGCGTACCTACGATGGGAGCCCCCGAGGACCTTGATGCACTGAACCTTCTTGGCACCGCTGTTGTCGGCGATGTCGAGCATCGTCTGCATCTGGATCATGGTGCCACCTCCACGCCGATGGTGCCCTCAGGGCAACCCGGCTCAACCAACCCTGACCGCCAGCTGTCGCTTCAGGACCCAGCGCTTGCGCTTGCTGAGCGGGCGACCCTCGACGATCTCGACCTTGTCACCGGTCTGGCACAGGTTCTCTTCGTCGTGTGCCAGGTACTTCTTCGAACGGGTGATGTACTTGTGATACCGACGGTGCAGCGTCTTGCGATCGACGCGCACGACGATCGTCTTGTCCATACGATCGCTGACGACCGTTCCGACGTAGGTGCGTCGGTTACCCTGGACCTTCTCAGCCATCTCGTGCCTCATCTCTCACGCCGTGTGGCGCTACACGCGTTTCCCGTAACGTTCCTGGATCTTGGAGTAGCCCTTGCCGATCTCGTCGCGCACGGAGCTCTCCTTGACCGCCAGGCCGCCCCTGTTCAGCTCCTGCTCGAGCTCCCGCTGCCGCACCAGCGTCTTGATGCGGGCCAGCTCGCGGCGCAGCTTCTTCAGCTGGGCGGTGTTGTCCAGCTGGCCGGTGGCCGCCTGGAACTTGAGCCCGACCAGGTCCTGCACCACGTCGTGATGACGCAGCAGCAGCTCGCGGTCGTCCAGCTCACGGAGTTCACCGATGTTGGCCATCGATCAGTCCTCCCTCGCCACGATCTTGGTGGGGATGGGCAGCTTGTTGGAGGCCAGCCGGAGGGCTTCCTTGGCCAGATCGGGTTCGAGACCCTCCACCTCGTAGAGGATGCGACCGGGCTTGACCACGGCGACCCAGAAGTCCGGGTTGCCCTTGCCCTTACCCATGCGGGTCTCGGCGGGCTTCTTGCTCAGGGGCTTGTCCGGGAAGATGCGGATCCACAGCCGCCCGCCGCGCTTGGCGGTACGGGTGATGGCCACACGAGCGGCCTCGATCTGCCGCGACGTGATCCAACCCGGGGCGGTGGCCTGCAGGCCGTACTCGCCGAAGTCCACGTTGCATCCGCGACGCGCGAGACCGCGCATCTTGCCCTTCTGGCGCTTGCGGTACTTGACCTTCTTGGGAGCCAGCATGACTACCGCTCCTCTTCTTCACCGGGGAGGATCTCCCCCTTGAAAATCCAGACCTTGACGCCGATGGCGCCATACGTCGTGCGAGCTGTCGTCGATCCGTAGTCGATGTCCGCGCGGATGGTGTGCAGGGGCACACGACCCTCGCGGTAGAACTCGGTCCGGCTCATCTCGGCACCGCCGAGGCGACCGCCGCACATGATCTTCACGCCCTGCGCGCCCGCCCGCATGGTGGACTGCATCGCCTTCTTCATGGCGCGGCGGAAGTTGACCCGCTTGACCAGCTGAGCAGCGATGTTCTCGGCCACCAGGTTGGCGTCGAGCTCCACCTTGCGTACCTCGATGATGTTGAGGAACACGTCGGTGGAGGTGACCTTGCGCAGGTCGTGCTTGAGTGCCTCGAGACCCGCGCAGCGCTTGCCGATGATCATGCCCGGGCGCGCGGCGTACACGTACACCTTGGCCTTGGCGGCGGCGCGCTCGATGATCACGCGGCTGATCTGGGCTCCGGCCAGCTTCTTGGCCAGGAACGCACGGATCTTGAGATCCTCGTGCAGATACTGCGCGTAGTTCTTCTCGCTGAACCAGCGGGAGTCCCAGGTCCTGACGGTACCCAGGCGGAACCCGATAGGGTGAACCTTCTGACCCATCCTGCTACTCCCTCTCGTCCAGGACCACACGGATGTGGCTGGTGCGCTTGCGGATGCGCGTCGCACGACCGTGAGCCCTGGGCCGCCAGCGCCGAAGCGTGGGGCCGCCGTCCACGGTGATGAACTTCACATACAGCTGGTCCGGATCGATGGACGACTTCTTCTCCTTGGCGTTGTTCACCGCGGACCAGATGAGCCGGTTGAGGATCGGTGCCGAACGCTTCTGCGTGTACTTCAGCACCTCGATGGCCTCGCTCACGTCCTTGCCTCGGATCGCGTCGGCGACCAGGCGGACCTTGCGCGGCGAGATCCGCGCGAACTTCAGCAGCGCCATGGACTCCATGACTACCTCCGAACCTTGCTCTTCCTGTCGGCCGCGTGGCCGAAGAAGGTACGGGTCGGTGCGAATTCGCCCAGGCGGTGTCCGACCATGTTCTCGGTGACGTACAGCGGGATGAACTTGCGACCGTTGTGCACCGCGAACGTCAGCCCCACGAAGTCGGGGGTGATGACACTTCGACGGGACCAGGTCTTGATCACCTTGGGGCCTCGGCCATCGCGCACCGCATTGATCTTCTCGAGCAGGTGGCGGTCGACGAACGGCCCTTTCTTGATGCTCCGTGCCACTTTCGATGCCCTTCGTCCCTCGTCAGAGGGTCATCCTTGATTCGCCTAGGCCTTGCGGCGCTTGGTGATGAACTTGTCGCTGCGCTTGTTGCGCCGCGTCTTCTTACCCTTGGTGGGAACGCCCCAAGGGGTCACCGGGTGGCGGCCACCCGCGGTCCGGCCCTCACCACCACCGTGGGGGTGGTCGATGGGGTTCATGGCGGTGCCGCGAACCTTGGGCCGACGACCCTTCCAGCGGCTGCGTCCGGCCTTGCCCAGCTTGATGATGGCGTGGGTCGGGTTGGACGCCTGGCCGATGGTGGCGTAGCAGCGGTGGAGCACCTGCCGAAGCTCGCCCGAGGGCAGGCGCAGGAGGACGTACTTGCCCTCCTTGGCCAGGACCTGGGCCTGGGTGCCGGCGGCGCGGACCATCTGGCCGCCCTTACCGCGCTTGAGCTCGACGTTGTACACGAACGTCCCCTGGGGGATGTTCTTCAGCGGCAGCGCGTTGCCGGGCCGGATCTCGGCGTCGGGACCGGACACGACCTCGTCACCCACGCTCAGACCGTTGGGAGCGACGATGTAGCGCTTCTCCCCGTCGGCGTAGACCAGCAGGGCGATGAAGCCGCTGCGGTTGGGGTCGTACTCGATGGTGGCGACGCGCGCAGGCACGTTCACCTTGTCCCGCCTGAAGTCGATGACGCGATACCGGCGCTTGTGGCCTCCGCCGCGGCGGCGCAGGGTGATGCGGCCGGTGTTGTTGCGTCCAGAGATCCGCTTGAGCGGCTTCAACAGGCCCTTGTGCGGCTGGTCCGTGGTGACCTCGGCGTAGTCGCTGCCGGTCATGAACCGCCGACCCGGGCTCGTTGGCTTGTACCTCTTGATGCCCATTGTTTCGCTTCCTCGGAGACGGCCGCGGCCTAAACGTTCTCGTAAACGTTGATGGTGTCGCCCTCGGCGAGGGAGACGTAGGCCTTCTTCCAGTTCTGGCGTTTGCCGAAATGGCGGCCGAAACGCTTGGTCTTGCCGCGCATCTGCACCGTGCGAACGCCGGTGACGCTCACGCCGAACAGGTCCTCGACAGCCTTCTTGATCTGCACCTTGTTGGCGGTCTCGCCGACGCGGAACACGAAGATGTTCTCGTCCTGCTGCAGAGCGCTCTTCTCGGTGATCAGCGGGCCACGGATGATGTCGTACACCTCGCTCATGACAACCGCTCCTTCACTGCCTCGGCGGCCGGAACCGTGAGGATCAGGTGGTCGTGACCGAGCACGTCGTACACGTTCAGCCCGTCGGTCTTCATCACCTTCACCCGCGGGATGTTGCGGGCGGAGAGCTCGACGACCTCGTCGTTCTCGTGGATCACCACCAGCGCAGAGCCCACGTCGAAGCGCGACAAGAAGTCGGCGAAGTGGCGGGTCTTGACCTCGGACAGGGTCAGCTGGTCGATGAGCACGACCTTCTGGTCGGCCACGCGACGGCTCAGGGCGCTCTTGAGGGCGTTGGCACGCACCTTCTTGTTGAGCTTGAAGCCGTGGTCGCGGGGGGTGGGCCCGAAGACCGTACCGCCACCGCGCATCTGCGGCGCCCTGCGGGTCCCCTGGCGAGCGCGGCCCGTGCCCTTCTGGCGGAAGGGCTTGGCGCCGCCGCCGGACACGTCCGACCGCCCCTTGGTGCTGGCCGACCCGCTGCGCTGGTGGGCCCGCTGGTAGCGGACGACCTCGTGCAGCAGGTGGTCGTACTTCACCTGGGCGAAGATGGCGTCGGGCAGATCGATCTCGCCGACCTGCTCGCGCTTCATGTTGTAGATGGCAACGTTCGGCATGACTGGCCTCAGTTGAGCTTGATTTCCACGTCCACGCCGGCGCTCAGGTCGAGCTTCATCAGCGCGTCCACCGTGGCCTGGGTAGGCTGCAGGATGTCCAGCAGGCGGTTGTGGGTCCGCACCTCGAACTGCTCCCGGGACTTCTTGTCCACGTGGGGGCCACGAAGCACGGTGTACTTGTTGATCTTCGTGGGCAGGGGGATGGGACCGCGTACGGACGCGCCGGTCCGCTTGGCGGTCTCGAGGATCTCCCGAGCCGACTTGTCGAGCAGCTTGTGATCGTACGCCTTGAGGCGAATTCTGATCTTCTGTTTCGCCATCTCACCTACCCCAATTGGCCACGGGCCCGTTGAAAAGCCCGGGGGATATAGCAAAATTCCTCACTCGAACGCAACCCCAAAAGGGCGACATCAGCGGGTTTTTCGCTAAATTGGCCTAATAACCTCTCAGTTTCTTCACCACATCGTCCGCAACACCCCCTGGAACCTCGTCCAGATGGTCGAACTGCATGGTGAAGGTCGCCCGCCCCTGGGTCAGGGACCGCAGGGCCGTGGCATAGCCGAACATGGGGGCCAGCGGCACCACGGCGCTGACCACCTGGGCGCCGCCGCGCATCTCCATCGAGGAGACCTTGCCGCGACGCCCGTTGAGATCGTTGATCACCGAACCCAGGTACTCCTCGGGCATGCTCACCTCGAGGTCCATGATGGGTTCGATGAGGATGGGCGACGCCTTGGCCAGGGCGTCGTCGAACGCCATGGAGGACGCGATCTTGAAGGACAGCTCCGACGAGTCCACCTCGTGGTAGCCGCCGCCGAGCAGCGTCGCCTTGATGTCGATGATGGGGAAGTCGGCCAGCGCCCCGCGCTCGAGCGACTCCTCCACGCCCTCGCGCACGGCGGGGACGAACTCCTTGGGGACGGAGCCACCGGTGGTGGCGTCCTCGAACTCGAATCCCTCGCCGCGGGGCATGGGCTCGAGCCGTAGCTTGACGTGGCCGTACTGGCCGCGTCCGCCGGTCTGGCGCTCGAACAGGGCCTCGCCCACCGCCCTACCGCCGATGGACTCCCGGTAGGCCACCTGGGGCTTGCCCACGGCGGCCTGCACGTTGAACTCCCGCAGCAGGCGCGTGACGATGATCTCCAGGTGGAGCTCGCCCATGCCGGCGATCAGGGTCTGGCCCGTCTCCGGGTCGCGGCGGATGTGGAACGTCGGGTCCTCCACCGCGATGCGCTGCAGGGCCTCACCGAGCTTGTCCTGGTCGTTCTTGGTGCGCGGCTCGATGGCGATGGAGATCACCGTGTCGGGGAACTCCATGGACTCCAGCACCACCACGTTGCGCTTGTCGCTGAGCGTGTCGCCGGTGACCGTGTTCTTGAACCCCACGGCCGCGACGATGTCGCCCGCGCGGATGGCCTTGACGTCCTCGCGCTTGTTGGCGTGCATCCTGAGGATGCGACCCAGGCGCTCCCGCTTGCGGCGGGTCGAATTGAACAGCTGGTTCCCCGCCTCGGCCGCGCCGGAATACACCCGCAAGTAGGTCAGGTTGCCCACGTAGGAGTCGAACATGATCTTGAACGCGAGCGCGGAGAAGGGCGCATCGGCGTCGGGCGGCCGCTCCAACTCCTTGTCCGGATCGTCGGGGGAGATCCCGATGATGGGCGGCAGGTCCTGGGGCGACGGCAGGAAGTCCACCACGGCGTCGAGCAGTGGCTGGATACCCTTGTTCTTGAACGCGGATCCGCAAAAGCACGGCACGAAGCGCATGCGCACGCACGCCTTGCGCGCGGCCGCCTTGAGCTCGTCCTCGCCGATCTCCTCGCCGTCGAGGTAGCGCATGGCGAGGTCGTCGTCGTCCTCGACGATGGCCTCGAGCAGGGTCTCGCGGTAGGTCTCCGCCATCTCCGCATACTCGTCGGGGACGGGGACCTCGCGGTACTGGGCGCCCAGGGTCGAGTCGTCGTACAGCACCGCCTTCATGCCCAGCAGGTCGATGACGCCGCGGTGGTCGTCCTCGGCCCCCAGCGGCAGCTGGAACGCGATCGGGCGCGCGCCGAGCTTCTTGATCATCTGCTCGAGAACGGCGGGGAAGTCCGCGCCGACGCGGTCCATCTTGTTGACGAACGCGATGCGGGGGACCTCG
>CAZLEO010000051.1:0-16167 GCA_964558555.1 uncultured Rickettsiales bacterium
GTCGTCGTCCCCGGCCTCACCCGAGGGGCATCCGACACAGAGGACCAGACCCCACACACCCAACAAGACCCGGATACTCCGCACGATGCGCTCCTTTCGTGGTTCGGGGACCAGCCCCCTCCATGACGAGCATCCCGCAGCTCGCTGCGGTGCTCCCAGGGCGAAGCCGAACCCGTGCACGGCAGTGCCCGTGCAGCCGGGTGCCCGCGCCCTGTCCCTTCGTTACCTGAACGGCTCACGAGGTGAATGTGGGGAACTGGAGTGTCGCCCGGGCGGATTTCGAGGCATCCTTGAGGTGAGGGAAGTACGCCAATGTCGCCATTCCAACACAGGATCTTCGAGGTACGCGCAGCGTCGCTGTGCGCCGCCATCCTCCTCGGCTCGCTCGGCTGCAACGCCGGCGACGACTCCTTCACCGAGCTGCCCGAGGTGCAGTCCAGCGCCCTGGTGAGCCCGTGGGTGCCCAGCGTGGTCACGACCACCTTCACCTCCAACCGCGACGAGCTCGACGGACCGGTGGTCGAGTACGGGTACAGCGAGGAGTACGGGCACGAGATCGTGCCGACGCTGGTGGAGGAGGGGCGGTACGAGGCGGTGCTGCTGGGGCTCACGGCGGACACGGAGGTCTTCTACAAGCTGACGGCCGCGTATGGCGGCGAGCCGATCGACACGCGCGGGCATTCCATCTGGACCGGCGCCTGGGAGACCCCGCCGCCGCAGGTGGAGGTGGACGCGGTGGGAAGCGGCGGCTTCGTGGTCACCCGGGTGCTCGACGAACCCTACGGTGCGGCCGTGCTGGACGACCTGGGTGAGTACGTGTGGTGGTACGCCAACCCGGCGGGCGATCCGTCGCCGATCCACCGCGTGGTGTGGTTGCCCGACGAGCAGCAGGTCGTCATCCAGATGGTGGTGACGAGCGCGGGCTCGACGAAGTTCGAGGTGCGGCGGCTGTCGGTGGACGGCACGCTGATCGAGCGGATCTCCGACCACTCGGGGTTCGTCCACGACCTCGTGGCCCTGCCGGACGGGGCCGTGGCGCTGCTGGACGCGGACGAGCGCGAGTTCGAGGGGGAGACGTTCGTGGGTGACCGGCTCGTGGAGATCGCGGCCGACGGCGGCGAGACCGTGGTGTGGTCGTCGTGGGACCACGCCGATCCCGATCTCGAAGATCCACCCGAGGAGGGCAAGAGCTTCTCCGGCGCCAGCGCCCTGGCGTACGACGAGGCCGATGAGCTGTACCACGTCTCGCTGAGCCGGCTGGGTGTGGTGCTGGCGGTGGACCGCACCAGCGGCCAGCAGATGAAGGTCCTGGGCGGACCGGACACGGACGTGCTGCTCGGCGACGGCAGCGGCGATCTGTTCGGCGAGCCCTGCGGTGTCGATGGTCTCCCTGACGGCATCCTCGCCTTCGACCACGACGGCGAGGGGACGGGTCGAGCGTTGGAGTACGCCATCGACGGCACCAGCGCCGAGCTGGTGTGGGAGCGAAACGGTGACGCCGGCGTGGCCTGGGACGGCAAGGGTGACGTACTGCGGCTGCCCACGGGCGGCACCCTGATCTCCTGGGGCCAGGCCGGCCAGATCGAGGAACTCGCCGCCGACGGATCGGTCGCGCGGACCTTCACGTTCGAGCTGGGCACGCGGACGGGGTATCTGGACTGGGTGGAGACGCTGGGCCCGGGCGACTGACGATCCGCGTCAGTAACACTTCTCGATGTCGGCCTCCCGGCTCGTCTTCGGCTTCTTGATCTTGGGCTTGCTCTTGGCGAACCGGCTGGCGTTGGCGAGGGCCTCGTTGAACCGGGTCGTATTCTCGGCCACCGACACCATCAGTTCTTCCTTCTCGACGATGGGCTCCGCCCGACCTTCCTTGTCGGTCGTGATCAGGGTACCCATCAGCATGCTGACCTTGGGGTTCTTGTTGGACTTGTTCATGGTCGCATGGTCGAACCTGGCCTCGACGGACCGCTTGCCCTTGCCCGCCCGCGATCCGCGCCCAGCGCCCGGGACCGTGACCTTGTAGCTGATGCTCCAGTTGTAGGGGGCCGGGTCCGCGTACCGCTCCTTGTAGTTGCCGCACTCGGTGGCGGGGTCGGTCACCTCCAGCTGGACCGGCGCACTCCCGCCGTTCATCACGCTCGAGGCCTGCAGCGGATCCACCAGCGGATCCGCGAGCATCTGTACGCCCATCGAATCACCGGAGTCCAGGGTCGGGACCGCGTCCGGAGCCGGTGCTGGGTCCTGCTTCTTCGTGAAAAGATCCGTGCCCATGGTGCCCATCCTGAACTATCCCCGCCCCCCTCAATGCCGACATCCAGTCTACCACATCGAGCCCCGCGGGCTCGCCCCCCTACCTCCTCACGGCTCCCACTCGAACGTGGTGACCAGCACCCCCGCGCCCAGGCCGCCCATGTCGGCGTCCGAGGGCTCGAAGGAGCCGTCGTAGGTGGACACGTCGTCCCCACCCAGCACCACGGTCACGCGCCACTGGGTGTCCTGGGCGTTGCACGCCTGCCACAGGTCCACCCGGACCGTGTACTCGCCGGCCGGCGCGGCGCCGTCGGGCCAGTACACGTTCTCGTTGTTCACGCCGTCGAGGTAGCACGCCGGGTTGCTGTCCAGGTCGAGGTGGCCGCCGCTGGGGCTGTCCGGCTGGGCCCAGTAGATCTCGTACCCGTCCGGGTCCACCACGTGCAGATGATGATTCTCATGTCTCCCTCCATCCTCCGCGCTCCTTCACAGTGACCCATGTGCGCGAACGTGTCTTTCGTTACGCTCCACGTTCCCTTCCATTCCGCACGCCCCCCCGCGCTGCTATCCTCTTGCCCCTCTGACGGGAACGACCGATGAGCACCAAGCCGCGCCTGTTTGCCGATCTGCACTGCCACCCGAGCCTGTACGGCTTCAACCGGATGCGTAACAGCGCCGACGAGGGGGACCCGGACCTGTTCCATCCGTGGCACGTGCTGCCGTCCGACGGCAAGAAGATGGCCGCCGGGGCCCACGCGGGCGCCTACTCCCAGTGCAACTTCGCCCAGCTGACCCGTGGCCGCGTGCGGCTGACGTTCGCCTCGCTCACCCCCATCGAGAAGGGCTTCTTGCAAGAGGGATCGCAGGAGGAGCGACGGCCCTTCGTGTGGGAGATGTTGCGCCTGGCCACCGGGGCGACCCTGGTCGGCAGCGGGCGCAAGCTCGCCCAGGGGGACCGCAAGGGCGCGGCGCGGGAGGCCGGCCGGATCCTGCGCAACCACGGCCCGCTGCGGTCACTGCTCAACCGCCTGTACGTGGGCTACAGCGCCCAGCGCATCGCCCACATGCTGTCCGACGAGTACGACTACTGGGACGAGCTGGTGCGGGAGTACGAGTTCCTGCAGCTGGCCGACAGCCACGCCAACACGGCCACCTGCGAGTACCTCGAGGACGGGGAGATGGTCAGCCGCGAGGTGCGCGGCACCTACCACCTGGTGCGCGACGCCAACCAGCTCGAGGAGATCATCGAGGACGGCGACGAGGACCTGGCCGTGGTGATGACCATCGAGGGGGGGCACGTGCTGACCATGGGCGCGGACCAGCGCCCGCTGCCCGAAGAGGTCGTCTTCGATCGCCTCCGCGCGCTCAAGCAGTGGCCCCACCCGGTGTTCATCCTCACCCTGGCCCACCACTTCGACAACGGCGTGTGCGGCCACGCCCACACCATCCCCGACAAGGGCGCGGCGGTCATCGACCAGAGCCCGCGCCTGGGCGAGGGGCTGGAGCCGCGGGACGACCTGGGCATTCGCGTGGTGCGGGAGGTCCTCGACCTGGACGAGGATCTCGCCGACCGCGGCGGTCGTCGTATGGTGCTGGACGTCAAGCACCTCAGTCCCCGCTCGCGCCTCGAGTTCTACGACCGGATCGTGCGGCCGTACAACGAGCGCCACCGTGAGCAAAAGACCCCGAACCGCCCTCCGATCCCCGTCGTGGGCACGCACATGGGGTACGCCGGCGTGGCCACGCTGCGCGAGCTGATCGACTGCGCGGACCGCGAGGACGATCACAGACTCGCGGGCCCCTACTACGCCTGGGGCATGAACCTCTCGGACGAGGACGTGCGCATGGTCCACGAGTCCGAGGGGCTGATCGGCATCATCTTCGACCAGCGCGTGCTGGGGGCGGCCCCGGGGTTGAAGATCCCCACCGAGATGTGGCCTGACCTGTTGTGGCGGCAGATCACCGGCATGGTGGACGTGATCATGACCGACGACCGCCTCGACGCCGACGACAGGGTGCGCATCTGGGATCGCCTCTGCATCGGCACCGACTTCGACGGGTTCATGCACCCGGTCCCCTGTTATCCCACGGTGCTGGAGTTCCAGGACCTGGCCGACGATCTGGCCGAGCGGTTGCACCGCCACCGCCACACCCGCATGATCGCGCGGATCGGCGTGGACTCCCTGGTCGAGAAGTTCGCCTGGCGCAACGCCTACGACTTCGCCCGGGTCCACCTCCCTGCAGCGGCGGGGCAGATCTAGGACGACGCGCATGGCGGCGAGCGACACCCAGACGACGGCGATCCGCACGGTGGCGAACGTGGGCCGGTTCCTGTTCCCGGCGCTGGGGACGTTGTTCTGCGTCCTCAACGGCCTGGGCATGGAGATCGCCTGCCTGACCACGGGCTGCTCGGTCTACGCCGACTACTCCTTCCTGGGCGTGTCCTTCTACTGGTGGGGCGTCCTGGCCTTCGGCGCTGCCGCCGCCTGCGCCTTCCTGGACCGCTTCCGCCCGGGTCTGTACCTGGCCCTCACCGCTGCGCTGGTCCTCGCCGACGTGGGCTTCCTGCTGTGGCAGACCGCCTTCATGCCGTGCTCGAGCTGCCTGGTGGTGGCCGCGCTGCTGGCCCTGGGCCTCGCGTCCGGACTGGTGTTCGACGCGTCGAGCCGAGCGGGCTGGCTGCGCTGTGGCGCCAAGGCCGTCCTCGGCGTCTGGCTGGCGCTGTTCTGCATCAACGCCACCGATGCGGTGCGCGAGCAGGTCCGGCCCTGGCCCATCCACGGTGACCCCGAGACCGCCCAGTACGAGATCTGGTTCTCCCTGACCTGCCCCCACTGCCGCGAGACCCTGCAGACCATCCTCTACACCCCCGAGATGGCCGATCTGGTGGTGCTGTACCCGGTGGCCAAGGACGACAACGACATCGACAAGTTCGACCTGCTCTACTGCGGGCTCAACGCCGACGTCGCCCTGGACGCCGCCCTGGAGGAGAGCTGGGACGCCGAGGAATGTGACGCCGAGGACGTGGACCTGACGCCGCGCGAGCGGCTGATGCTGAGGCTACGCCTGGCGTGGAACAAGGCGCTACTCGTGCGCAAGGGCCACACCGAGGTACCCGTGCTCATCTCCAACAAGCTCGTGGTGGTCCGCGAGACCTGCAAGATCCACGGCGAGGAGACGCAGTCCGACTCCATCCAGGGCCTCATCGAACCCACCGGCGACGTGATCTGGCTGGAAGAGGGCATCGAGTACGATCCTGCCGCGGGCGACGAGGCCTGCGGGGACGAGATCGAGCAGGGGTGTTCGGTCGACTGAACTGCACGACTCCTGGACTACGAATCCGTAGGTCGCCACCGACAAACGAACGCAGCTCGTTTCCTCGGTCTTGCGTCTCTGTTCGTCTGCGAACGTCTGCGGTTTGAAAAACCCATGGAGGGAGGATGACCGCCGACCCGCCGGGTTCCCCATCTGCGTTCATCTGCGGCCATCTGCGGTTCCACTCTTCCTGAGTGTGAACCACCACCGCGGCCCGGCCTACACCATCGCGTCCACCACCCCCAGCGCCTCGTCCATCTTCGCGATCCCCTCGTCGATCTCGTCGCGCGTGACGATCAGCGGCGGGGCCATGGCCACGACGTTGCCGGGGTTGGCGGTCATGCACATCATGCCGAGCTCGGCGAGCTTGGAGGCGAGCTCGGCCTTGGGGTTGGGGCCTTTGGTGACGCGGGCGCGCAGGGGCTGGATGGGCTCGCGGGTCTGGCGGTCCTTGACCAGCTCGAGGCCGACGAAGAGGCCGAGGCCGCGCACGTCGCCGACGCATCGGTGGCGATCCTGGAGTTCTTGCGCGCGCTCCAGCAGGTACTCGCCCAGCTCGGCGGAACGCTCGACGAGGCCGTCCTCCTGGTAGATGCGCAGCACGCGCAGCGCGGTGGCGCAGGCCAGGGCGTGGCCGGCGTAGGTGGCGCCGTGGTTGAAGAAGTGGTCGCGGAAGTGG
The DNA here is from genome assembly GCA_964558555.1 of uncultured Rickettsiales bacterium. Lineage (GTDB taxonomy): Bacteria > Myxococcota_A > UBA796 > UBA9615 > CAYRNR01 > CAYRNR01. Next base: position 6,245 of record CAZLEO010000051.1, read on the forward strand.
TCGCCGAGGGATTCGCGGGCGACGGCGGCGCCCAGGGGGACGTACGCGCCGGTGAGGCCCTTGGCCACGGTGAGCACGTCGGGGACGACGTCCCAGTGGTCCATGGCGAACCATCGGCCGGTGCGGCCGAAGCCGCTCATGACCTCGTCGGCGATCAGCAGGACGCCGTGGCGGTCGCAGATCTCGCGTAGCCGCGGCATGTACACCGGCGGCGGCACGATGATGCCGTTGGCGCCGGTGACCGGCTCGACGAGGACGGCGGCGACGGTGTGGGGCCCCTCGAGCTCGATGACCTCGTCCACGAACGATGCGCAGCGCAGGTCGCAGTCGGGGTACCGCTGTCCGAACATGCAGCGGTAGCAGTAGGGCTGGGGCACGGGCACGGCGCCGGTGCCGCCGAGGTTCTGGGCCCAGTTGCGCACGTCGCCCGCCGACAGGGTCAGCGGCGCGGCCGTGCCGCCGTGGTAGCTGCGGTAGCGGCAGATCACCTTGGACCGGCCGGTGGCCAGGTGGGCGATCTTGATGGCCGCCTCGTTGGCCTCGGTGCCGCCCAGGGTGAGGAACGACCGCGAGAGGTCGCCGGGGGTGACCTCGGCCAGGGCCCGCGCCAGAAGCGCGCGCGGACGGGTCGAGATGCTCGGCGCGAACGAGCACAGCTGCTGCGCCTGGGCGCAGATCGCCTCCACCACGCGCGGATCCTGATGGCCGATGTTGTGGCTGACGAAGCAGCTGGAGAAGTCCAGCCGCTCGCGGCCGTCCTCGGTGGTGAAGCGCACCCCTTCGGCGGACACGACCCGCATGGGCGGCGCCGCGGGCTGGAACGACCACGAGTGGAACACGTGGTCGAGCTCGTATCGGTCGAGGTCTGCGGGGCTGTCGGGGATCGCGTCCAGGTCCATCATGGCGTGGTCTCCTCGATGGGGCGATGGCATTGTAGTACTGTGCGTCCCGACCGCACACAGGAGGTGCCGTGGGCAACCCAGTCGCCGTGTTCCACACCACCAAGGGCGTGTTCCGGGCGGAGATCCATGCCGACCGGATGCCACTGACCGCCGCGAACTTCCTGAAGCTGGCGCGCAGCGGGTTCTACGACGGGCTGCACTTCCACCGGGTCATCGACGGCTTCATGGTGCAGTTCGGCTGCCCGAACAGCCGCAATCCGGGCGATCCGCAGGCCGGCATGGGCGAGGGACCGGACGGCCCGATCCCCGACGAGTTCCTGAAGAAAGCGAAGATCTCCAACACCGAGGGCACCCTGGCCATGGCCAACGCCGGCCCGGACAGCGGCAGCTCCCAGTTCTTCATCAACACCGCGCACAACCGCCAGCTGGACTGGTTCCGCTGGTTCGGCCGGGTGGGCAAGCACCCGGTGTTCGGCGAGGTGATCGAGGGCATGGACGTGGTGAACCTCATCGAGTGCGCGCCCACCGACGGCATGGACCGGCCGGTGGAGCCCATCCGCGTGGACCGCGTGGAGATCCATGACTAGCTGGTTCGGCGCCACGGCCCTGGCCATGGGCGTGCTGGTGGGGTGCCCCACCGTGCGCGACGGCCGGCCCCCGGACGACGATTCGGCCGACGTCGCCGACGACGACTCGGCCGCGCCCGGCGACGACGACGACAACACGGCCGGGGACGACGACACCACGGCCGGGGACGACGACGACAACCTGCCCCCCGTCACCGGCCACTACGGGTGCGGCATCAACGCCGACACCCTGGACAACCTGCCCCTGGGTCACGAGGCGGGCCGGGAGGTGAGCTACTGCTTCCGCGCCTCCCGCACCGGCGAGGTGGAGTCGGTGCAGGTGTGGCTCATCGCGGCCGGCCCCGGTTACAACGAAGGCGACGGCGGGCACGTCCGCCTCGAGGTCCGACCCGACGACGGCTCGGCGGACCACCTTCCCGCCGACGAGGTCCTCGGGACGGTCCGCATCACCGACCCCATGGCCCAGTGGAACCGCCGCCTCGAGCTGAACTCTCCCGCCCCCATCGTCGAGGGCGAGCTGTACCACCTGGTCTTCTCCAACCCGTCGTCCGATCCCGCGAACAACTGGGTGTCCCTCGACGGCCTGCACGTGGCGCGCAACGAGCCGCAGGTGCAGCCCACCATCGACGACACGGACCTGTTCGTGCTGTACCGCCGCGGCACCCACAAGACCTGGGAGCCGATCTACCAGGTGACCCCCATCTTCTCGATGCGCTTCACCGACGGCTCCCACGACGGGCAGTGTTACATCGACGCCCGGCAGGACCTGGACTTCATGAACCTCGGCGGCGACCACATGGTGCGCGAGGTGTTCACCCCCACCGGCGAGGACCGGGTGGTCACGCGCGTGCGCATCCGCCTGCACCGCGCAGCGGGCGAGGGTGATCTCACCGTCCGCCTCTCCGAGGACGGCGGGGATCTGCTCGACGAGGTCCTCGTGCCCACGTCCGAGGTGGGGAGCGAGGACGCCTGGATCGAGGTGCCGTGGTCCCACGAGCACACCCTCGCGGCGGGTACCACCTACGCGGTGGTGCTGCTGGCTCCCGAAGGCACCACCTACACCGCCCCCCCGCTCCAGGACGGCATCTACTACGGCTTCGAATGCGACAGCCTGTTCAGCGACGGTCACTACGAGTACCGCGACGGCGGCGGCTGGACGATGATCGACAACCGCACCGACTTCGACTTGCAGTTCTACTTCCCGCTGCCGTGACGCCCGCGTGGTAGGCTGGCGGCCAGCACGAGCTGGGGCCACGCACCATGAGCGGAAGCAGGGACGCCAACGACGGACACGACGACGTCGCGGGCGCGAATGCACCGGTGGACGCGAGCAATACATCCATCGAGACGCGCCGCTTCGATCCCGACACCGCCGAGTCCACCCGGTCCGACACGGCCGTGTACTCTCAGACCAGCGCCACCACGTCCCGCACGCCGTCGGTGGAGGAGCTGCCGACCCTCGCGCAAAGGGGCGGGCGGGCGAACGCCACGGATCCCGACGGCAGCATGGCCGTCACCTCCCTGTCCGAGGAGAGCTGGACGACGCTGTCCAGGCGCCGAAAGGAAGAGGCAGCGCCGCGCGTCTACCTGAACCCCGGTGAGGTCATCAACGGCCGCTACACCGTGCGCGAGGTGCTGGGCGAGGGCGGCATGGGGGTGGTGTACCGGGTCACCGACGAGCTGCACCCGGACCGCGAGGTGGCGCTCAAGACCATCCAGAGCGGCACCCTCGACGATGATCAGCTCGCCCTGTTCAAGGCCGAGTTCGCCACCATGACCAAGCTGCGCCACCCCAACGTGGCGCGCGTCTACGACTTCGAGGCCACCGGCGAGATCGGCGAGTACCTGTTCACGCTGGAGTACGTGCCGGGCCAGGACATCTACCGCGCCAGCGAGGGCAAGGGCTGGCGCGACGTGACCGACCTGCTGGTGCAGACCTGCCGCGCGCTGGCGTACATCCACAGCCGCGAGGTGGTGCACTTCGACCTCAAGCCCGCCAACGTGCTGGTCACCGGCGAAGGCCAGGTGAAGGTACTCGACTTCGGCATCGCGGGCACACGGGCCATGGAGGGCGGCACCCACGCCATGGGGACGCCGTCGTACATGGCCCCGGAGATGGCCCAGGGGGACGCCCTGGACCACCGCGCCGACCTGTACTGCATGGGCATCATGGCCTACCAGCTGCTGTGCCGGCGGCTGCCGTTCCAGGCCGACACCCTGGTGGGGCTGCTGTTCCACCACTGCTACACCCCCGTCGAGTTCGACGAGGAGGCCCGGGCCCGCGTCCCGACCTGGCTGCGGGTGGTGGTGGAGCGGCTGTGCGCCAAGGAGGCAGCCGAGCGGTACCGCACCGGCAACGCAGTCATCGAGGGCATCAACCGCCTGGGCGGGCTCGAGTACGAGCTCGAGACACAGGAGACGCGCGAGAGCTACATCCTGTCCAGCCGCTTCGTCGGTCGCGACACCGAGCTCGCCCGAATCACCCGCTTCTACGAGGCGCGCACCGAGGGCAGCGAGCGGCTCTCGCCGGCCCAGTTCGTGGGCGGGCAGAGCGGCATCGGCAAGTCACGGCTGATGCGGGAAGTGCGCCACCGGGCGCAGCTCGCCCAGGTCCCCTTCTTCGTGGGCAACTGCTACGAAGGGGCGCTGGCCGAGCTGGCACCCATCGCCGAGGTGCTGGGTTACGTGGTGCGGCTGGCGCGTGCAGCCGAGGCCGAACACCTCGTGTACCGGCACGCCGCCGCCCTGGGCAAGATCGATCCGGCCCTCGTGGGCGCCGAGGAGCCCGCCAGCGAGGACGGCGAGGGCGAGGACGAGGGGGAGCGGGTCCACCTGATGGACCAGATCAGCGAGTTCCTGGTCCAGGTCGCCCGCGTCCAGCCGTACATCCTCTACTTCAACGACCTGCACTGGGGCCAGGCCGCCGCGGTGGAGATGGTCGGCACGCTGCTGCGCCGCATCGCCATCCAGGAGACGCGGGGGGACGCGCTGCCCCTGACCGTGCTGGGCACGTACCGCGACGACGAGATCGAGGGCCGGCCCATGGAGGACCTGCTCGACGGCCTGCAGCGACGCGGCGCCTGCGAGGTGCTGCTGCTCGAGCCGCTCGAGGGCGGCGACGTGGACCTGCTGCTGGGCTCCATGCTCGGGCTGGAGGCCATCCCCGACGCCTTTGTCGAACGGGTCAACCGCGAGACCGCCGGCAACCCCTACTTCGTCGAGGAGGTGATGCGGGAGCTGGTGGAGAACGGCTCGGTGTTCCTCGAGGCGGGGCAGTGGGCCGCCCGCGAGAAGATCGTCGACCTGGACATCCCCGTCACCATCACCAACGTGTTCCTGCGCCGCCTCGCCCTGCTCGACGAGGACCAGCGCCGCCTGCTCGAACGGATGGCCACCTACGGCCGGCCGGTGCCCGCGCGTGTGGTGGCCGAGGTCAGCGGCATCGACGTCGAGCAGCTGCACGGCCGCCTGCGCCCCCTGTCGCGGCGTCAGATCATCCAGCGGGTGTCCGGCGACGAGCTCACCTACCGCGTCAGCCACGACCGGATGCGCGAGACCCTGTACGAGGAGATCGAAGGGGACCGGCGCAAGGACATCCACCTGCGCCTGGCCCGCGCCCTCCTCGCGTGCTACCCCGACGCCCAGCAGACCCACCTGTACGAGGTGGCCGATCACTTCTTCCACGCCGGCCAGGACACCGAGGCGCTCACCTACTCCGTCACCGCGGGCGACCGCGCCAAGGAGGCCTACGAGAACAACCTCGCCGTGGAGCTATACCAGCGGGCGATGAGCCTGTTGCCCGTGTCCGAGGCCCGGCAGCGGCTCGAGCTGACCGAGAAGCTCGCCGACCTGTACATGCTCACCGCGCGGTACCCCGATTCCCAGTCCCACTACCGCAGCGTGCTCGAGGCCACCTCCGACTCGCTGGGCCAGGCGCGCCTGCAGCGCAAGATCGGTCGGGTGTACTGGCAGACCGGGGACATGGCCCGGGCCATCGACCACCTCTGGGACGCCATCGAGCTGCTCGGCGGTCGGCGGACCCAGCGCAAGGTGTGGTTCTACCTGGCGCTGGCCGCGAGCCTGTGCGTGTACGGGCTGCGGCGCATCTTCCCGTTCCTCGCCCGCCGCGAGAAGGACCCTGCGCGGCGCACCCGCCTGAGGCACCTCTGCGCCACGTACCTCGGCCTCGGCGACGCCTACTTCATCCACGAGCCGGCCAGCATCCTGCTGCCCGCGGTGGTCACCTCCAACCTCGTGGACCGCATCGGCGAGTCCAGGGAGATGGTGGAGACCTACTGCAACGCGGGCGTCCTGTACCTGATGATGACGCGCTACGACACGGGCAACGATCTGCTGGACAGGGCTGTCGAGGTCGCCGACACCCTGGACTCGCCCTGGCACGCAGCCACGGCCGCGGCCCACCGTTCCTACGGGCACCTGTTCATGAGCGAGTTCGACCGGGCGGTGGCGCTGTCCCGCCAGGCCCGCGAGGCCTTCCTGGTGCGGGGAGACGAGTCGCAGCTGACGTTCTCGTGCGCCTGCGAGTTCTTTGCGCTGATGTACCAGGGCAACGCGCGCGAGGCCGCGCGCCTCACCGCCGACGTGCTGGAGACGCTGGAGATCCGCGAGCAGGACGACTCGATGAAGCTCGCCGCGGGCCTGCTGTCCCAGCTGGGCTGGGCCAACGCCCTGCTGGGGCGCGACGAGCTCGCCCTGACCCAGCTCGAGCGGTCCCTGCAGCTGCTCGAGGAGGTCGCCGACCCGTTCCCCCTCGCCCACGGCCAGATGGAGGCCGGCCACTCGATGCTGGTCATGGGGGCGGTGGACAAGGCCATCGAGTTCCTGGAGCTGGCCCGGGCCACCAAGGAGTCCAACGCCCTGTTCTTCGACACCCTGGAGTGGACCTACCCCATGCTCGCGCGCGCCTACCTGGTCCGCCTGCGGGCTGCGGGCAGCGACGCGCCCCGGTGGCGCCGCAAGGCGAGCAAGGCCGTGCGCAAGGGCCTCAAGCTGGTCAAGCGCCACAGCAACTACGCCCCCGCGGCGCTGCTCAACCAGGGCCTGCTGGACTGGGCCGAGGGCCGCCGGGAGGACGCGGTGGCGGCCTTCGACCGCTCCATCGACACGGCACGACGGCAGGGGTCGTTCCTGATGCTCGCCGAGACGCACATGGAGGCCGGCCGGTGCTGGGTCGAGGACGACCCGAAGCGGGCGCGGCGGCACCTGCAGCTCGCCCTCGACCTGTTCGACGATCGGGGCATGGAACCCCACGCGCAGCAGTGCCGCGCGCTCATCGACGAGGCCGGCGGGTCGACCGGGGACGCGGCCGCGCCGTGATCCGCGGCACGGACGATCCGGCCCTCGGTCGGGGGGTGAGCTACCTGGCCGGACTGCAGGGACCCGGCGGGGCGATCACCGCGTTCGACGACACCATCTTCGACGTATGGGAGACCCTCAACGCGGCGCGTACGATCCTGGATCTGGGCGGTCCCCGCGGGACCGTGGACCGCGCGCTGCGGTTCGTGGCCACCACCGAGCGCGAGGGCGGCTGGGTGCTACACACCTCCGACTTCGACGAGGGTGGTTGCCTCGAGACCACAGCCGAGTACACCTCCTTGCTGCTCGCCGCGGAGGTCACATCGGACCGGGTCCGACATCTCCTGGCGTCCATCCGGGACGGGCAGACCCCGTTCGGCTGCTGGGCGATCCTCAGCCGGTCGATCAAGGCCCAGCTGCAGACCTTCCCCTCGGCCACGGCGTTCGCGCTCAACGCCCTGCGCGACGGTGGAGAGGAACCGGCCGACCTCGACGGAGGGCAGCTGTTCCTGCGCACGTCTCAGAACGCCGACGGGCACTGGGGCGACCCCTGGCAGTACTACGGCCACCCCTGCTACGCCATGGCCCCCATCCTCGAGGCCCTGGCGGGCGATCCGGCGAGCGACGAGGTCCGAGACCGGGCGAGGGGCTTCCTGCACGGCACCCAGCGCGACGACGGCAGCTGGCGCGGCGCCCCCCTGTCGCCGGCGCTGGTGACCGCGCTGGCGGTGCGCGCCGGCCTGAACGCGGGTATGGGAGCGCGGGACGAGCCGATCCGTCGCGCCGTCGCCCATCTGCGCGACGCTCAACGAACGGATGGTGGCTGGGACGGCGGGACCTTCCCCCTCCCCTCATCGATGGGGCGGGTCCAGCGCGAGGACGTCTACGCCACGACCCAGGCCCTGCGGGCCCTGCACACCGTGGCGCGACTCGCCGATCAGTAACCCGACGGATCGCCGCCGAAGTTCTCCTCGAGCTTGGACACGGCCGCCTCGGCCGCGACCGGATCGATGGCCTTGAGCTTGTCCACGACCGCCTGGTCGATCTCGTAGCCCTCGTCCGCGATCACCTGTTCGGGATCGGCCAGCAGCTTCTTGCGGAAGTCCGCGTCGATGATCGCCTGGCCCACCAGCTCGTTGTAGCCCTTCTTCTGAGGCATGTTCGTCCCTCCAATGGGCGCTAATCTTCCGGCTCTTGTGACCCGCTGGCAAGGATTTGCTCGAACAGGGCGTGGAAAACGTCGTGCTGCGTGCGCACCACGAGCTCGCTGCGCTCGTCCACGAACGCCACCGCGTCGTCCATGCCCATGGCCCAGGCCCGGTCCCTGGCTCGCTCCAGATCCGCCAGCACCTCTCCGACCACCACGTCGAAGCCGCCTTCCAGGAACAGCCGCCGCCGCAGCGTCTCCCGTCCTCCGCCGCCCCCGAAGCGCTGCACGATGTACGTGGCGTTGCCCAGGTCCAGGTCCTTCTCGGCGTCCACGAGATCGTGAAACCGCTGGTGGGCCGCCACCAGGGCCTCCACGAAGCCCCTCAACTCGCCGATCTGGTCCCACCTCCCCTGCCGCGCCAGCACCGCCGCCCCCGGCAGCATCAGCGGGTACGACCGCTGCACCACCCCCGCGAACGCCACCTCGTCGTACCCCTCCCCGCGCGCGAACAGCTCCCTCTCCAGCAGCGCTCCCTCCCCATACCCCGCCCACAGCGACTCGAACAGCCCCCAGAACCCCTCGCGCCACCCCACGATCCTCGCCAGCAGTGCCGTGTGTCGCCCGAACAGCCCGTCCGACAGCACCATGACCTCGGCCGGCTCCCCCACCCCCTCGTCCATGAAGTCGTCCTGCACCCGCACGTGCAGGTACCCCATCGCCGCCGCCTCCACCGCCCCCGACACGACCTCCTCCCCCGCCGGCTCGCCGCTGGCGTCCACCCACCGAGGAAGCTGCAGCACCGGCTGCGCGGCCGGGCCGAGGAAGTAGCTGCCCTCGCGGTCGAACTTCAGCCGGCGGAGCAGGTCATCGAGCTGCGCCGCGACATGCGGGCCCAGGGTGCGGCGGTACTCGGCGAGGCGGTGACGGACGAGGGATTCGAGGGGGTGCATGGGGGGAGGATATCGCGCGGAGGGGTCGGGGTGTAGGTGGTAGGGTAGATGCGCGGGGAGGTCCCATGATCCCGACGAGCACACGAATCGTCCTGCCGTTGATCGGATTTGCCCTCCTGAGCGGGGGCTGTACCCAGGACGACGACCCGCCAGCGGGCGACGACGACACGACTGCGCAGGAGCCGGAGGACGAATGCGCGGACGTGCTCGAGTTCGACCTCCCCCCCTCCACTTCACACAAACCCGCCTACAGCGGCGAGATCGACCTCGAGACATCCAATATCACCGGCTCCTGCACAGCCAGTGTCCCCCTCGATCCCCAGGACCCCGAGGTCGTCGGCGAGGGCGCGTTCCACTTCGACGCCGAGTTCCTCGGCTGGGCCATGGACTGCTTCGTCAACCTCCACGATCGGACATCGACGTACTGCGAGGCCTGGGATCCCGACACCGGCAATCCCTGCACCCACGAAGGCCACGACCGTCACGGCTGGCAGATGGTCAACGACGCCTACGGTTGGGAACCGCCCCATTGCTGGTGGGACTACTGGAGCCTCGACCTCGACTACGTCGGGGACCTCGACCGCGCCATCGACGAAGAAAAGACCCTCTTCGTCTGCGAGGACGCCGGCTCGTCCCTCCTCGCCGAGCTGTGCTGCCAGGACGACTACACCGAGATCACGTACTGCGTGGAGGTCGTGGACTGGTAGGTGGTTCCGGGTATCCAGCGGCCGACGGCGACCGGCATCTCGACACCACATTGGGACCAGCCCCAATCGCGGAATCGACGGCAATCTCCTCGCCGGTCACAAGGCCATGGGTCCGAGTCGGTGATCCCATACGCCCGAGTGACATCTACGCCATGTCAGGTGTTTGAGTTGGCTGATCTGTTCGTCTGAGCGACATCTTCGGCAGGTCAGGTGTTTGAGTTGGCTGATCTGTTCGTCTGAGCGACATCTACGCCATGTCAGGTGTTTGAGTTGGCTGATCTGTTCGTCTGAGCGACATCTTCGGCAGGTCA
>CAZLEO010000051.1:16267-39448 GCA_964558555.1 uncultured Rickettsiales bacterium
GTCAGGTGTTTGAGTTGGCTGATCTGTTCGTCTGAGCGACATCTTCGGCAGGTCAGGTGTTTGAGTTGGCTGATCTGTTCGTCTGGCACGTGGCGCGGACCTGGGGAGGGAGGATCGCGGTGCCTGACCTGAAACCCCTCTGAAACCGCGCTCGGGCCCCCGCCGCGTAGCCTCGAGAGTGTCGAAAGACCCACACACTCAAGGAGGCCGTCATGACTCGCTCGTTCACCTTCATCGCCCTCGTCGCCCTCGCCATGGCACTCCCTGCCTGCGCACCGTCCCCGGAGGATGCCTGTCAGGCGAGCTGCGAGCAGGACCAGCAGTGCGGGCTCGCCGAGATCTCCGGCGAACTGGAGATGCAGGAATGTGTCCACGACTGCCTGGACTCGGCCGAAGAAGCGCGAGAGGTGCTGGACGAGGAGTGCTTCGACGCCCAGACGTCGAGGCTGGACTGTGTGGCGAACCTGGACTGCGAGGACTTCGACGAGTGGGCCTACGGTGATCCCGATCAGTCGATGCCGTACCCGTGCCAGGACGAGGACAACGAGGTGATCGACATCTGCTCCGGCGGCAGCGGCGGATCGTGCGACTGCTCGTCGGTGGTGATGGACTGCACGGTGACCTACAACAGCCTCGGTCAGCCCACCGAACACTGCACGTGCTCGCCGTCTTGCTGCTGCTGAGTTTCCCTCCCTAGAGCTCCGGCGCCTCCGGCGCCTGCCAGAAATGGGGCAGGTAGCTCAACTCCACCATCAGCTGGTCGAAGTCGTCGATGGACATGGAGCAGCGGCCGTCGGTGGCCTCGATGCGGGTCTCGACGCCGTAGATCCAGGCCTCTTCGGGATCGAGGGGGTCCTCGTAGTGGACGCGGTCGCCGGTGTCGTCCACGTGGAGGACGCGGACCTTGTGGGGCATGGTGAAGCGGGGGGTCTCGGCGGCCTCGTGCTCGGGATCGATGGAGGAGTCGAGGGTGACGAAGGTGGCCTCGCCGGCGGCGGCGGATCGGCGGACGATGTCCATGCCGTCGGCGTCGATGTCGGGGAGCTGGGCCGGGGGGAGGCCGAGCTTCTCCAGGAGCCTGGCCATGTGCTCGTTCTTGTCGGACAGGGTGTCCCAGCGGGTGCCGGTGATGCCCTCGAGGAAGCGGTCGAAGTGGTCGAGATCGACGCCCGTGCCGACGAGGATGAACTCGCCGGTGCGCTCGCCGCGCTCGAGCATGCCGTCGAAGGTGTTGCGGTAGTCGAGGTTGGGGTAGGCGAACTCCATGGCCGAGACCTGGAAGAGGCGGCTGACCGGGCTGCGGCGGGCCTCCTTGTCGGACCACACCATGACCTCCTCGTCGCGGGGCCAGGCAGTGCCGGAGACCATCTCGACCGTGCCCTCGGGGGACATGAGCCCCACGAGGAGGCGGGCGTACTCCGAGGGCTTCTCGGCGGCCAGGTAGGACTCGATGCAGGTGACCGAGCAGGTGCTGTTGAGGCCCTGGTTGATGCGCCCGGGATCGGCGAGGTTGCGCAGCAGCTCGCCGGTGAGGCGGACGAGGCCGGGGCGCGGCTCGAACGAGGGCGCGATGCCCATGTCGAGCAGCTGCCGCAGGTGGACCGCGAGGGGCTCGCGCCGGGCGTCGAGCTGGTCGAGCAGGGCGGTGCCGTCGATGCGGTCGAGGGCGGCGAGGGTAGCCGCCTTCCAGCTCTCGGCGGTCTCGTCCGGCGGGAGCGGGTAGTGCTCCCTGACGGGCTGGGCCAGCAGGTCGCGTAACGCTTCGAGCAGGTCCTGGTGGTCCCCCATGGTCGATTCCTCCCTCTCGCGCCCCCTTGTTGAGGGCCCCTCACGTGGATCGTATCCTGTATCGCTCGCTTCGGTGAAGCGATGAACCCCGGAGTCGAAGGACCCATGAAGACAATCGTGTATCGCGTGTTGGCCCCGTTGATCGTCGCGGCCGGTGTGTGGGTGACGAGTTGCGGCGGCGCGGGGGCGGCCGGCGAGGCGGCCGGGGGTGGAGAGTCCGCCGCTGCCGTCGCCGAGAACGTCCCCGAGATGTTCACCCCGTCGTCCCGCTGCGTGGCCTGCCACGACGGTCTGAAGGACGCGGATGGCAAGGACTTCTCGTTCGGCTACCAGTGGTCGGCGACGATGATGGCCAACGCCGCGCGGGATCCCTACTGGCAGGGATCGGTGCGCCGGGAGCTGCTGGAGTACCCCAAGGCCGCCGAGGTCATCGAGCACGAGTGCTCCAAGTGCCACATGCCCATGGCGCGCTACCAGGCCCGGGCCGAGGGTCGCAGCCAGGGGATGTTCGCGCACCTGGCGCCGGGGGAGTGGAACAAGCCCGAAGGCGAGCTCTCCATCGACGGCGTCTCGTGCGTGTTGTGCCACCAGATCACCACCGAGGGGCTGGGCGAGGACACCAGCTTCACCGGCGGATTCGAGGTGGACGAGACCACCGCCAGGGGCGGGCGCGTGGTGTACGGCCCACGGGAGGCCTCCTCCGGTGCGAGCGACCTGATGAAGGCCGCGTCCAACTTCGTGCCCGCGAAGGGGGAGCACATGACGGCGACCGAACTGTGCGCCAGCTGTCACACGGTGCTGACCCACTCCCTGGCCCCCGGCGCCGAGGGGCTGCCGCCCCTGCCCGAGCAGGTGCCCTTCTTCGAGTGGCAGCACAGCGCGTACGCGGACAAGCAGGGGTGCGTGTCGTGCCACATGGAGACCATCGAGGGCGCGGTGAAGACCGCCTCGGTGATGGCCCAGCCCTACGAGGGGGTGCTGCGCCACCAGTTCCGCGGGGGCAACGTGCTGGTGCCGCTGATGCTGGACCAGCACCGGGAGGATCTCGGCACCCAGGCCGTCACCCAGGAGCTGCACAAGGCCGTGGCCGCCACACGCGAGCACCTGACGCAGCGGACAGCCCGCGTCACCGTGGCCCAGCAGCCCGGGGCGGACGGTGCGCTGCAGGTGGACGTGACCGTGGAGAACCTCGCGGGCCACAAGCTGCCCACGGCGTACCCCTCGCGGCGCGCGTGGTTGCACCTGGTCGTCCGCGACGCGGGCGGCGAGGCCGTGTTCGAGTCCGGCGCGCTGCAGGCCGACGGGTCCATCGCCGGCAACGACAACGACGCGGACGAGACGAAGTACGAACCCCACCACGCCCGGATCACGTCGGCGGATCAGGTGCAGATCTACGAGGCGATCCTCGCCTCCCCGGCAGGGGACGTGACCACCGGCCTGCTCACGGCGTCGGGCTATGCCAAGGACAACCGCGTCCTGCCGGCCGGCTTCGACAAGGCCACCGCCCGCGCCGAGGTGGCGGTCCACGGCGGCGCCGCAGACGACGAGGCCTTTGTCGCGGGCACGCACCGCACGCGCTACGTGGTGGACGTCTCCGCCAGCCAGGGTCCCTACGAGGTCGCGGCCGAGCTGTGGTACCAGCCGGTGGGCTTCCGCTGGGCCCAGGGCCTGGCCGGGCTGGGCTACCGCGAGCCCACGCGCTTCGTGGAGGCGTACCAGGCCAACGCCGGCGAGTCGGCGGTCCTTCTTGCCCAGGCCGCGTCGCCGGCTCCCTGATCCCCACTACTCCAGACCCGTCCCCCCCAGCACGTAGACCGCGTAGGTGGCCAGCCAGTGCTCACCGCCGTACTCGTCGGTGAAGACCTGGGCCATGCCTGCCTCGGCGTGGCTGACCGCGGCGGTCTGGTACACGGCGCGGTTGGGGTCGGACTCGGGTAGCTGGGCGGCGACTCCGGCGTGGCACCACGCGCGGGAGAGGTTCAGTCCGACGAGGTGGATCAGATACCCGTCTGACAGATCCAGGACCACCGCCGGCTCGCGCAGGGGCGCCATGCCCGGACCCGCCGGGTCGGGGAGGAACGCGGCGAGCCAGGCCTGGAACTCGACCTGCGGCAGCACCCGGCGCATGAGGTCGGCCTCCTCGAGGCAGGGCGAGAGGAAGTCGGTCCCGGAGGGTTCGTACGCGGTGGGGCAGTCCCGGTCGTCGAGGTAGTACTCGCGCGACCGTGCGACGATGGCGGCCTCCAGCTCGGTGTGGCCCACTGCGCGCGCGTGGTCCAGGGCATGGGCCAGGGCGTGGGCCGTGTTGGTGTGCGTGCCCACGCGGACCGGGTAGTTCTGCAGGGGCAGGAACGCGATCAGGCGCGCGACGATCTCGTCTTCCAGCGGCCGCAGGTTCTCCCGCCAGATCCGCGCCTGCGGGTCGTCCCAGGTGTGCAACTCCGCGACCAGCCGCAGCAACCAGGCCCAGCCGTAGGGACGCTCGAAGGTCTTGTGGTGGGGCTGCTGGAGGTACGCCAGCTCCCCGGCCAGGACGTCGGGCGCGAGGTGGGCGTCGAGCCGCGCGCGGATCTCCTCGCCGAGGGGGTGGTCGGGCACGATCCGCAGCTGCCGCACCAGCGCCCAGTGGCCGTGCACCGCCGAATGCCAGTCGAAGCAGCCGTAGAACGCGGGGTGTAGCTCGCGCGGTGGCAGGACCTCCGCGTCCGCGGCCATCACGTGGCCCGGCTTGTTGGGGTACTCGGTGTCGATACAGTCCAGGGCCAGGCGAGCCAGGTCGGTGGAGAGGTCGACGGTGAGTCCGGGGAGCTCGGCAGGTGGCCTCCCGGGTTCGACCGACTCGGCCGGTTCCGTGGCAGGCCCTGCCGGCGCACTGCAGGCGGCGAGCGAGACGATCAGCAGGAGCGGGCAGGAGTGTCGGATGCTGAGCATGTGGACATTCAACCACAGCTCGACGTGGGGCGAGGGGCTACGCCTCCTCGGTGGGTGAGAACACGAACGGGTAGGTGACCACCACCACCCCGCCTCCATCCGGCATGGGGAAGCTCAGCCGCCTCAGCCTCCTCGCGATGCAGTCCTCGACGATGGGATTGGCCAGATCACTCTCCACCACCTCCACCGACGCGACGCTGCCGTCCTGCGCGATGACGAAGCGGAAGACCACGCGGCCCTCGAGATCCCAGTCCATCTGCAGCTGGCGGCGGTAGCAGTAGCGGATCTCGGAGAGGTGCTGGCGGATGACGCGGTCGATGATGTCGCGGTCGAGGGTCCCGAGGATGACGGGCTCCGCGCCGACGACGCCGATCCGGCCCTCGCCCTTGGCGCCGAACCAGCCGCCGCCGGAACCGTATCCCGATCCGCCGCCGCCGAGTCCGTGTCCACGCGCCCCGAATCCGGCCGAGCCGTACTGGCTGCCGAGGAGTTCACCGTCGGCGTTCACGGCGGCGCAGGTGCCGATGGCCAGGTCCGACACCCCCTCGGGCATGGGCTGGGGGTGCTTGACGCGCGTGGGCTGGGTGTGGGCGCGCACGAGCCGGTCCACGGCCACGAAGGAGGTGGTCTCGGTAAGCAGGGAGTAGGTCAGGCCGAGGCGGGTGACCTCGGCGAGGCGGGCGTCGTCGGGATCGAGGTGCTGGTAGTCGGCCAGGGTCGCGATCCGCTCGCGCGCCCACAGGGTGCGCAGGACGTTGTTGCGGGTGGAGAGCTTGCCGCGTGAGGCCGGCACCCGGGCCTCGAACGGACCGGCGGCGGTCTCCCCGGTCACCACGATGTCGCCCACGGCGTCGCCGCGGTACTTGCCCAGCAGGGTCACGGGGCGCCCGGCGAAGAGGTCGTTGACCTCGTCCGCGGCGAGATCGTAGGCGTCGAACCCGTCGAACTGGACCTTGACGTCGCTCCACACGGGCGCCTCGATCTTCTGACGGAATCCGCGAGCGCGGGTGCGGGCCTCGGCCTCGTCCAGCACGACGACGGGATCGCCGCCGCCCGCCCGCGCGAGCCCCTCCACGAGGAAGCGGTTCACGGACGTGCCGATGCCGAAGGTGAACAGGTTGGCCCGGCCCAGGTGCTCCTCGACGAGTTCGAAGGCCTCCTTCTCCACGGCCACGTACCCGTCCGTGGCCACCACCACGATCCGCGACGTGCCGTCCGCGCGCGGCAAAGCCAGGGCGCGCTCGAGGGCGGGCAACAGCTCGGTGCCGCCCCCGCCTGTCTGCTCGTCGACGAAGCGTGCGGCCCGGGCCACGTTGTCCGACGTGGCCGGCAGCGAGGTCTCCGACAGCACCGCTGAGCCGCCGGCGAACAGCAGGATGTTGAAGTGATCGCGCGGGGTCAGCTCGCCGAGCAGATCCGACATCAGCTCCTTGCTCACGTCGAGGGGGAAGCCGTGCATGGAGCCCGAGACGTCCACCACGAAGATCACCTCGCGCGACAGGACCTCGCGCGCCGGAACGCGCGCCGGGGGGGCGACGGTGAGCAAGAAGAAGTTCTCGTCCCGGCCGGGGTACAGCAACAGGCCGCTGTGCACATCGTCGCCGGCCAGGCGGTAGCGCAACACGAAGTCGCGGTTGCCCGCGTTGGAGCTGTCCTCCACGCGGACGCGCGCTTCCCGGGGTCCGGATTGCTGTATCTCGACAGCGTGGCTCGGCACGTCCACGTGCGCCAGCGGCACGGCGGACCGCAGGCTCACGTCCGCGCCGAAGGTGTGGTGGGCCGCCTCCCCCTCGCGCTGGTAGGGGCTGGACAGCCACTCGTCCGTGGCCGCGGCTCCCCCGGCGTACCGCGGGCCGACCACGGTGGGGAACACGAACTCGTACTCGCCGTCGCGGGCGACCACGGGCTCGGCGTAGGCCAGCTCCACTCGCACCTCGTCGCCCGGCAGGATGTTGGCGACCATCATCTGCATCACGTTGGGCCGGTGTTGCTCCAGCAAGGACGCGGTCTTGCCCTTCTTCTTCGCGGTCTCGTACTCCTGCCGCGCCTGCTCGGCCTCGCGGATCTCGGCTTCGATCACGCGATCGCCCACGGTCATGGTCAGCGCGTGCACGGCCGCGCGGGTGGACGCGGGGAAGAGATAGATCGCCTCGATGGAGCGATCGCCGTCGTTGCGGTAGGTCTGCTCGACGCTGACCTCGGCCACGATCCCGGCGATGTCCACCTCGGCGCGGGTGCTCTTGAGCGGCAGCTGCTCGATGGACGGATCGTCCGACAGCACGAAGAAGTACGGGGCGTGGGTGGCGCCGTCGTCCGGCGGCAGGCTCGCCAGGGCGTCGGCGACACGATCGCTGCACCAGTCCGGGTCCACGGTCAGCGGCGCCAGGGCCTGCTCCAGGGGTCCCGACGTCGTGGGGGGAGCGAGCGACGCGGGCGCGGCATCGGCGACCTCGGCGCTGAAGGTCACCTGCAAGGGCAGCTCCACCGGTGCGGGCACGGTCGCGGTCTGAACCGGCGCGGAGTCCGACGGCGGCCGCCGGGTCGACCAGGCGAACAGCAGGGCCATCAGCACCGCCAGGACGAGCACCAGGGCCAGGGAGGGTTGGTTGTTCCGGGTCCGTGTCATGACACACGCCTCCACCGGGCCCGGTGAGCGGACTCCGACGACGGCTCGCAACTACGAGCGATTCTTGGGTTTTCCAGAGCGGAATCGAATCGTGAATACCTACTTGTATTTTTTGGTGCGCATCAAAAACATACAAGTGTGTATATGTGAAATGATCGTCAATGCGTTGACCATTCCTTGACCCGCACCGGCATCCGCACCCGATCCCAGGTCCCTCGTTCCGACGGTTTCCGTCGGAACGTGTTCTTGGGCGCTTTGCGCCCGTCTTCATCGGGGATCTGGGGGCGGGACGGGGACAGGTACACCTTTTCGTGAGGCTTGGTTCTCGACACATGGAAGGTGGGAAGGCTGGCCGAGCCTCATTCGACGACGAGGTCGATCCGGTTGGCACAGATCCGCTGGCCGTTCTGGGTGACCTCGACGACCAGGGTGTGGTCGCCGGCCTCGGGCGCCGTCGCCTCGATACCGTCGATCGACGCCACCTCCCACGGGACGGACGTGAAGGTGTGGTCCGTCGGCTCGCCGTCGTCCCAACGCACCGACGCGGTCAGCTCGCGGGAGTCTGGCGAGGACCACTGACTGAACCACAGGGGCACCTCGACGATGGCGCCCGCCTCCAGCGCTTGTCCCGGCAGCCACTCGAATCCCACGAAGTCGTCGCCGAGCACGTCGGCGAGGGCCACGCCGTGGCGGGTGCACAGGTCGTCCTTGTCCGCGCGGTCGTAGGTGACCAGGCCGTTGTCCTCGAACTCCAGGTCCGTCAACTGGGTGAGCACCCAGCCGGACAGGCGGGGGATGCGGCGCAGCTCGTTGAGGGCGCCGAAGAGGTCGCAGTAAGCGTCGTCGGCAGAGCCCAGGAAGGAGAAGCTGGCGAACTCGGAGTTCCACCACGGGGCGCCGTCCTGGACGGCGCCGCCGACGTAGTTGGCCTCGCTGCCAGGGTAGGTGACGGCGGCCTCGGCCTCGAGCACGTCGCGCCAGTCGACGGCGTCGGCCTCGTAGTGGTGGAAGGAGTTGGAGTCACCGCCGACGTGCTCGTACACGCCCACGACGCCGCCGGCGCTGTTGTCCTCGACGAGGTGGTGAGGGTCCAGGGACCGCGTCAGGTCCACCATCTCGGCGACCCAGGCCTGCATGTCGGGATCGTCGGCCAGGGGCGTGGGGCTGATCAGCGATCCGTTGGCCGACAGGCCCCAGTTCTCGTTGAACACCACCCACAGCAACAGGGACGGGTGGCTGGCGTCGCGCTGCACGACCTGTTCGAGGGTCTCGGCGAAGTACTCGCGCCCGACGAAGTCCGACGTGTTGGCCGCGGCCATGTCCAGGCAGGGGATGTCGTGGACCAGGTAGAAGCCCATCTCGTCGATGAGCCGCAGCTTCACCGGCTCGTCGGGCTTGATGTGCAGGCGGATGCAGTTGAAGCCGAAGTCGCGGGCAATCTCCAGATCGCCCTGGATGGCGTCGAGGGAGGGCGCCGTGTACAGGCCGTCGGGCCAGTAGGACTGGTCGAGCACGCAGCGCAGGTAGAGGGGCTCCCCGTGGGAGGTGAACGACCGCGCCTGCTCGTGCACGTCGTCGGTGTCGTCCGGGGATCGGCCGGGGAGCCACGCCATGCCCGGATCGGCGAGCCCGAAGTACGAATGGACCACGTCGCTGCGACCGTCCGCGGTGACCTTCACCTCGAGGTCGTACAGGGTCGGGTGATCCACGTCCCAGAGCTCGATGTCTTCCAGCGTCACGGACGTCGCCGGCGAGGTTCCCAGCGCGATCGCCTCTCCCACGTGCCTGTCCCCCAGATACGCGCGCACGCGGACGTCCGCGGTTCCATCGAACACCGGGGTGACGGTGACGACACCGGCGCCGGCGTCCGGGACCGACCGCAGCGAGGTCACGTGTACCGGGGGCCGCTGCTCCAGGTACACCGTCTGCCAGATGCCGCTGACCCGCGTGTACCAGGTGCCGCCCTGCTTGCCCACGGGCTGGGCCCGGTCGGCCAGCTCCGTCCAGTCGACGACCCGCACTGCGATCACGGGCGGCGCCTCCCCCGTGGCCGCGGCCGAGAGGTTCACCGAGAACGGCGCGTACCCGCCGCGGTGGCTGCCCACCTCGACCCCGTCCACCCAGACGGTGGCCTCGAAGTCCACGGCGCCGAACACCAGATACCAGTCGTCCCCGTCGGGCAGGTGGCCCGGAAGCTGCAGCCGATACCACGCGACCCCACGGAAGGTGTTCGCCTCGGCCGTGTAGGCGGGCGAGTAGGCCTCGGGCACTTCGCCGAGCCCGGACAGGGGCGCCTCCCAGGCGTAGGGCACCTGGATCTCGCGATCCCACACGTCGTCGCGGTCGTACCAGGCCTCGTCCAGCCCCACGTCGTCGGGGTCGAAGGCGAACTGCCAGGTGGTGTTGAGGTTGATGTACGTGTCCCGCCACAGATCCGGCCGAGGGTGCTCGGGCCGCACCACGGGGGTGTCGAAGGTGCCGTCCCACGGCGCGGGCGGTTCCAGGATCGCCTCCTCGCCGCAGCCCAGCGCCGAGAACCACAGGACGATCAGGGGTACGGAGATCGTCGGTCTCATGCCTCGGTCGTACTCCAGCACAGCCACCGTGTCCATCGAACAGGGACATGGATGTCCCTTGCGGTGGTCGGGGGTGTCGGCTAAAGACTGGAAGGTGCCGATCCCCCGATACACCTCGCAAAGGAGCCCCGAATGCGCCTTCTCACCCTGCTGACCTTGCTGGCCTTCCTCTTCCTGCCCGGCTGCCCGACCTCGGGGGACGACGACGACGCGGGTGACGACGACGCGGCCGACGACGACGCGGCCGACACGGACACGGACGGCGACGGGCTCACCGACGCCGAGGAGGACGATCTGGGCACGGATCCCGAGCTGCCGGACACCGACGGCGACGGACTCGAGGATGGCGAAGAGGTGGACCTGGGCACCGACCCGTTGCTCACGGACACGGACGGCGACACCTACACCGACTCCGACGAGGTGACCGAGGGCACCGACCCCACGGACGCGGACGACCGCATCTACATCGGCTACTGGCCCTACAACCCGGGAAAGGACGACATCGAGGGCACGCCCTTCACCAGTACCGTGGCCGAGGGCAGCATCATGGGCCACTTCATCGGCCCCGATCAGAACGGCCAGGACGTGGACCTGTACGACTTCGGCGGACAGGGCAAGTACATCCTCGTGGACGTGTCCACCGGCTGGTGCAGCTACTGCCACGAGTGGGCGGCCCTGCTCGCGGGCATGCCGTCGTACTTCGACGACGCGTACTGGGCCGACCTGCACCCGCTGGTGGATCTGGTCAACGACGGCTCGCTGTACTGGGTGACCATCATCTCCGAGACCGCCAGCGGTGGCGCACCCACGGACGCCAACTCGTCCAACTGGGCCGGCAACTGGCCCAACGAGAACATCCCCATCATGGCCGACCTGGACCAGGTCATGCCCGGCCACATCAACGTGTACGGCTACCCCACCATGCTGCTGCTGGACGAGAACCTGGAGGTCGTGGCCTACGACCGCGAGGACTACCCGTCCACGCTGGCCGCGGCCGTCGAGGCGGCAAGCCAGTAAGTTGTTTTCTTGCGAACGTCCCTTTTCTTCTCTTGCGAACGTCCCTTTTCTTCTAGTCGTCGAGGATGCCGCGCAGCAGCTCCACGAGGTTCTGCGGCGGGTAGGGCTTCTGGATGAACCCGGCGAGGCCCTTGCCGGCGAACCGGTTGGTGGCCTCCTGCTCGTTGTAGCCGCTGGAGAGGATGACGCGGACGTCGCCGCGGATGCGGCGTAGCTCGGTGAAGGTCTCCTCGCCGCCCATGTGGGGCATGGTCATGTCCAGCAGCACGGCGCGAATCTCCTCGGACCGCGCGCGGAAGATCTCCACGGCCTCCCGTCCGTCGGCGGCGAGGGCGACTTCGAAACCCACGGCCTCGAGGATCATCCGGGCGGTGTCGCGGATCATCTCCTCGTCGTCCACCACCAGTAGCAGGCCGCTGCCACGCCAGTCGTCGGCGGCCCTGGGCCTGACCACCTGCACCGGCCCGGGCTCTTCGGCGGCCGGGACCAGCACCTTGACGGTGGTGCCCTTGCCCTCCTCCGAGTAGACCTTGATGGCGCCGTGGTGGCCGCGGACGATGCCGAGCACGGCGGCGAGGCCGAGGCCACGTCCGGAGAACTTGGTGGTGAAGAACGGATCGAAGATCCGACGCCGGGTCTCGGCGTCCATGCCGTGTCCCGTGTCCGAGACCTCCACGTAGACGTAGTAGCCCTCGGGCAGATCCCAGTCGAGGTAGGTGCCGGCGAGGTAGTCGCGATCGGCCTGGACCACGCCGGTGGACACGGTGAGCACGCCGCTGGTGTCGCCGATGGCGTCGGAGCCGTTGAGGATCAGGTTCATGACGATCTGGCGGATCTGGGCGGCGTCGGCCTCGATGGGCGGCAGGTCGGCGGCGAAGTCGAACTTGAGCACGGCCTTCTTGGAGATGACCGCGCCGAGGAGGTGGCTCATCTCCTCGACCACGCGGGACACGGACAGGGGTTCGACCACGAACTTGCCCTTGCCCGAGTAGGCGAGCATCTGGTTGGTCAGCTCGGACGCGCGCTTGGCCGCGGTCTCCACCTTCTGGATGTGGTCGCGACCCGGCGACTCCGGGTGAAGCTTCATCAGCGCGAGGCTGGCGTTGCCGAGGATGGCCATGAGCAGGTTGTTGAAGTCGTGGGCGATGCCCCCGGCGAGCACCCCGAGGCTCTCGAGCTTCTGGGCCTGCTGCATCTGGTGTTCGAGCTGTTGCCGCTCGCGCTCGACCCGCTTGCGCTCGGTGATGTCGCGGATGACGCCCAGCAGCACGGACTCGCCGCGGATCTCGGTGAGCTTGAGGTGGACCTCGGTGGGGTGAAACTCCCCGTCGGTGTCGATGAAGCCCCACTCGAAGAGCTGGGGTTCGCCCGCCGCGGCCTGTTGCATGAAGCCGATGGCCCGCTCCATGCTGTACTGCTCGCCGGGCGGGCTGAAACCGGCCACGCCGCCGCTGAGGAACTGCTCGCGCGTGTACCCGGTGGCCCGGACCGTCTCCTCGTTGACGTCGAGGATGGCGCCGGTCCGCGGATCCTGGGTGATGATCATGTCCGTGGCCGCGTCGAGGACCTGGCGGTGGTGGGCCTCGGCCAGGGCCGCCTCCGCCGCCCGGCGGAGCTGCTCCTGGCGGTCCCGCTCGAGGCGGGCGTGCAGGACCGGCGCGATCATCGAGCCGATGGACTGCAACAGCGTGAAGTCCTCCTCGGTGTAGTCGGTGGCCTTGTTGCCCACCATGAGGTTGCCCACCAGCTCGCCGCGCCGCACCAGCGGGACCACCATGGTGCGGGAGACCGGGACGTGGCCCTCGGGGACGGCGAACGCCTCGTTGGAGTATCGCGGCGTCAGATCCTCGAGGCAGCGACCCCAGATGCCGGACCAGGTCTCGCGCGGGAAGCGGATGTCCTTGTCCGGGACCTGGCACTGGTCCCAGACCTCGCGGGTCATGGAGGGGCACACCAGGGCGCCGTCGTCGTCGATGTAGCCGAACACGCCGATCTCCGAACCGAGGGCCTGGAGGACGACATCGAGCATCTCGCCGTATATGTCCTGGTCGGGCATGGTCGCGAAGACGCGCACGATCTCCCTGCTGACGAGGAGTTCTCGCTCGGTCGTGGTCGGAATCATCGTGGTCCGCTCCTTCCCCCCTGCCACGAGGTGGCAGGAGACCACGAAGGTCATTGTATTCCGGGAGATCCGGCGACGACCACCGGTCGGATCGAATCAGGGATCGGGTTCGGGATCGATATCGTTGGCCCCGTGCATGGGGATCGTCTGCTCGCCGGTGGCCAGGAGCACGGGTGGGTCGATCGGGCAGCCCTCGCTGGCGACGATGGCGGCCTGGATCAGGCGCGCCTGGATGTTACCCGTGGGCGAGGCCCCCGAATCGCAGGCCAGCCAGATGTCCACGCGCAGGACCTCCTTCTCCGCGGGCTCCAGGTCGTCCACCTGCACGGTCAGGCTCAGCTCCTCTGCGCCGCCGAACAGGGTCGTACCGACCGGCTCGAAATGCTGATCCACCTCCACGGCCGCGCTCCCCTGGTCGCCGACCAACCAGGCGTCCGTCCCCCCGGGGCCGTCGCCGCCGGACACGGCGCCGTGATTCGTCGCGATGGTGGTGGCCGCGCCGAAGCCGGCGCCGGGCTGGCCGGTGGTGTTGGCCAGGAACGACAGCAGGATCTCCACGGTGGCGCTCCGGGCCAGCGGCTGCTCGGCCGTCTCCAGCGCCACGAGGAAGGTCACGTTCTCGCCGCAGGCGTAGTCGCCGCCCTGCAGGGAGTTGACCACGTCGTCGCCGATGGTGCCGTCGTCGTACGCGCCGCCGCCGGTGATGTGGTCGTAGGTGTCCGGCGCGGCCGCGGTGAACACGACATCCACGTCCGCCTCGCCGGCGCTCACCTCGTCGCAATCCACCTGCGCGCTGTCGTCGTCGTCGCCCGCGCTGTCGTCGTCGTCGCCCGCGCTGTCGTCGTCGTCGTCATCGGCCGGCGTGTCGTCGTCGTCTCCGCCACTGTCGTCGTCCCCGGCGACGTCGTCGTCGCCCACGCTGTCGTCGTTGCACGCGACTCCACCGAGTAGGAGGGCCAGCGTCGCGATCCACAAGCTCCAGTTCCCGCGCACGAAACGTCCTTTCTCCCTCTCCCCCATAGTTTGACAGATATCCACGTAAATTCACGCGCTTACGAACACAAGAGGAGCCCATCGTTGATTCCGGGAGGCTTTTTCGCCAGGCTTGCGCCATGACGACAAGGATGTTCATCGCGGTCACCCTCGCGTCCGTCCTGCTTGGATCGATACCAGCCTGCAGCCCGGACGGCGCAGACGATGACTCTTCCGGCGACGACGACGTCGCGCAGGACCTCTCCCTGGCGGACAGCTACGTGCACACGGCCGTGTACGACATCGAGCCGAGCGCGGCGGGCCAGGCATTCGGGCTCAGCGCGTGCACGCTGACCATCGGCGCAACGCTCGAGGTCGCGCCAGAGGCCGAGGGATGCGTGGACTGCGACGCGGTCTACCGCGGTCCGGTGACGTCGCAGTTCACCGACTGCTCCAGCGTGGATGTGGACGACGCGATGAGCTACGGCCTCGCCCGGCCGTCCACGGATGAGCTGGAGGTCTGGAGCCCCGGGGAGGCCGGGTGGGACCTGCTCGGCACCGCCTCGCTGGTGGGGGGCATGTGGGAGCTGAGCTACATCGAGGAGATGGGGGACGAGACCTTCAGCCTCGGGACGATGGACAGCCTGCTGACCTTCGAGTGATCCCGCCTATCGCGGCCAGGTGGTGACGAACTGGGCGCCGCCCGCAGGGGAGTCGCCCACCCGCACGGTCCCGCCGTGGGCCTCGACGATGCGACGGACGATGGCCAGGCCGAGCCCGACGCCGCCGGTGGAGCGGTCGCGGCTGTCGCCAGTCCGGCCGAAGGGCTCGAGGATGCGCTCCCGTTCGTCGGCGGGGATGCCGGGGCCGTCGTCGTCCACGGTGATCACCAGCTCGCCGGCGGCTCCCTTCGAGATGCCCACGCGGACCTGCGACCGGGCGTAGCGCAACGCGTTGGACACGAGGTTGTGGACCACGCGACCGAAGGACCGCGCGTGGACGTGCGCCGCGCCGGCCTCGTCCAGGCCGGCGATCTCCACCTGGATCTCCGGGTAGCGGTCGGTGTCGCGGCTCACCTGCTGCTGGACCGCGTCGGCCACGTCCACGTCCTCGGTCGCGAGCTCGGCGGTACCCACGTCGTAGCGGCTGAACACCAGCAGCTCGCCCACGAGCCGGTCCAGCTCCTCGAGCTCCGCGTGCAGGTCCGCCTGCCGGCGCTGCTTCTCCTCGGCGTCCTCCGCGAGCTCGACCATCTCCAGACCGAACTCGATGCGGGCGATGGGGGTGCGGATCTCGTGGGCCACGGCCTGCACGAGCTGGCGCTGGCCGGCCAGCAGCTCCTCGACCCTGTCGGCCATCAGGTTGAAGTGCCGCTCGAGCTTGCCCAGGGTGTTGGGCGGCCCCACCGGCACGCGGGCGTCGAGGGAGCCCTCACCGATGGCCCGGGCGGCGCGGTCCAGGCGGCGCAGGCGACGCACCAGGGGGATCATCGGCAGGGTGGTGAACACGGTGACCACCGCGAGGACCAGGGCGATGGACTTGGCCACGTCCGTGGGGTGGGGATCGAAGAACCCCTCCACCGGACCGATGACGGCCACGTGCACGTCGTCACGCAGCGGGATGTACAGCGAGACGCTCTCGGGGTCGCCGGACCAGCCGACATCGCCCGTGGCCAGGCGCGCCGCCACCGGCTCCGGCCACTCCCGCTGCCCGCGCACGACGAGCTCCACGGGGGCCTGGAGCTTCTCCGAGTAGTTCTCGATGATCCCGGGGAGGTCCTCGGCCGCGACCCCCTCGGTCTCCTCCCACAGCTGCGCCGCGGGGAGGTGGCCCAGGGGCGGCATGACCTTGGAGCGGTGGGCCTGGATGGAGTCCAGTACGATGAACTTGCCGCCCAGGAAGCACAGCACGATGGCCAGGGCCATGGCCACCGCCCACTCGACGTACAGGCCCCTCACGCGCCCACCGCCAGCTGGTAGCCCACGCCGCGGATGGACTTGATGCGCGTGGGGCGCGTCGCGTCGTCGCCCAGCTTGCGGCGCAGGGCGGCCACGCGCTGGTCCACGGAGCGGTCCAGCCCGTCCCACTCGATGCCGCGCAGCTCCTCGTAGATGCGGTCGCGGGACAGGGCCTCGCCCGCATGCTTCGCCAGCAGCCACAGCAGGTCGAACTCCGCGGTGGTGAGGTTCAGGGCGTCGCCGCCGAGGGTCGCGGTGCGGTTGGGCGCGTCCACCACCAGATCGCCCACCACGACGCGGCGTTCCTGTCCATCCACCACGGCGTGGGCCTGGGGCGCCGTCCGGCGCAGCAGGGTGCGAATCCGGGCCAGCAGCTTGCGCGGGCTGGCGGGCTTGGCCACGTAGTCGTCGGCGCCGATCTCGAGACCGACCACCTCGTCCACCTCCTCGCCCAGGGCGGTGAGCATGAGGATCGGCCCGGCGAAGCGGTCGCGCACCTGCTTGCACACCTCCAGGCCGTCCATGCCCGGGAGCATCACGTCGAGGATCACGAGATCGGGCTGCTCGGAGAGGATCCGGTCCACGGCGCGGTCGCCGCGGGGCTCGATGGACACCTCGAACTCGCCGGTGGTCTGCAGGAAGTCCCGGATCAGGTGGGACAGCTTGAGGTCGTCCTCCACCAGCAGGATGCGCACGGTCATGGGCACTCCATCATCGGTCCGCGACCCCAAGCATGTCCTGCCCCGTCGCCCGCAGCAAGGACAGCAACGCCAGGTCGGCCTCGAGCCGGGTGGTCGCCAGGTTCACCTGGGCCGTGGCCGCCGACCGCCGGGCGTCGGTGACCTCGAGCGACGAGCCGGCCCCCGCCTCGTACGCGTCCAGCGTCAGCTGCAGCGCCTCGTCGGCCAGATCGGCCTGCTGGCCGGCGATGTCCACGGCCGCGGCGGCCGTGTCCCGGTCGCGGCGTGCCCCGCGGATCTCGGCCGCGGCCTGCCACCGGGCGTCCTCGAGCTGCACCTCGGCCTGGCGCAGGGCGGCCTTGCGGTCGCGAAGCTCGGCGTAGCGGAAGTGGTCGTAGATCGGCACGTTCAGCGAGGTCACCAGGTACCAGCGCGATGCGTCGGTGGAGCCCATGTCCGTGGGTTCGGTGAACTGGTACGTGGCCTGGAAGGCCAGGTCCACGGTGGGCAGGAACTTCGCGCGCGTCGTGTGGATCCGGGCCCGGGCCAGGTCCACGCCCACGTCCGCCGAGACCAGGTCGGTGCGCAGGGGCAGCGCCCGCTGGACGAGCTCGTCGTCCGTGCCCAGAGGGGCGGGGATGATCGGCACCTCGGTGGGGACGGGCAGGCCGCCCACACCCGTGATCACCCCCAGGGCGTCCCGCGCGCTCTCCCACGCCAGCGTGGCGTCGAGCAGGTCCTGCCGTGCCTGCGCCAGGTCCGCTGCCGCGCGCACCTCGTCGATGCGCAGTCCGGTGCCCGCCTCGACGCGGGCGCGGGCCACGTCGAGGTGGTGCTCGGCCGAGGCCACCTGGGTCTCGCCGAGCTGGACCAGCGTGCCGGTCATGCGCGCGGCGTACCAGGCCTGGGCCACGCCCAGCAGCAACTCCTGGCGCGCGTCCTCCACGCTGGCCTCGGCCAGGTCGGTACCCACCCCGGCCGCACGGATGGTGGTCCACGACTCCGGCGCGATCACCGGCATGGCCACCGTGATCGCGCCGCTGAGATCGTCGCGCCGGCTCACGACCATGGGCTCGCTGTCCGTGGAGGTGTCCACCTCGATGGGCAGGCCCTCGAGGGAGTCGGCCAGTGCCTCGGTCAACGTCGAGGTCAGGTCGAGGGTGTCCTCGTGATCGGCGCGGCGGTAGTTCAGCTCGGCGCTGGCGAAGGGCAAGACGAGCCCCACGGCCTGGCTCAGCTGGGCGTCCGCACGATCCAGCTCGTAGCGGACGCCCTCCAGGGTGAGGTTCTGGGCGTCCGCCGCTGCCAGCGCCTCGGCCAGGGTGAGCGGTGGGTCCCCCGTCGGCGCGGCGATCGCCGCCGCCGGCGTGATCAGGATCGAGAGCGACAACGTGATGATCGCGAGATAGCGCATGATGATCGTCCTCACGCCGCCTCGGGCCGGGCCTCGCGGACCGGCTCGTCGCGGGGTTCGTCCTTGCGGGCGAACACGGTGTAGATGGTCGGGACCACGAACAGGGTCAGGGTGGTGGCGAGGCCCAGGCCGCCGATGACGGCGCGCGCCATGCCGCTCCACTGCTCGGCGCCGGCGCCGATCTCCAGGGCCATGGGCACCATGCACAGGATGGTGGTCAGGCTGGTCAGCAGCACCGGCCGCAGCCGCAGCCGGCACGCCTCGACGATGGCCTGCAGGCGGTCGCGGCCGCGGTCGCGCAGCTGGTTGGCCGCGTCGACCATGACGATGCCGTTGTTGACCACGATCCCCACGAGCATGATCACGCCGACGAGGGCGGACACGTCCAGGGCGGTGCCGGTCAGCACCAGCATCCACACCACCCCCATCAGGGCCAGGGGCACGGTGAACAGGATGATCAGGGGCTGGCGGAACGACTCGAACTGGCCCGCCATGACCATGTAGACCAGCAGCACCGCCGCCAGCAGGGCCAGGCCGAGCATGGTGAAGGATTCGGTGAAGTCGTCTGCGGAGCCGGCGACCTCGTGGTCGAAGCCATCGGGCCAGCTCACCGCGGCCAGCGTCCCCTCCACGGCGCTGATGGCGCCGCCCACGTCCTTGTGCTGGGTGCTGCCGTCCGCGGCCACGAACTGGTCGGCCAGGTACACCGTCAGCGACGTGGTGCGGGTCTGGTCGAGGCGGGTGATGGAGGACGGCGCGAGGGACTCGCGCACCTCGGCGACGCTGTCCAGCCGGACCACGTCACCGCTGGACGTGACCAGGGGCAGGCGCCGCAGCTCGTCGATGTCCGTGCGGTGCTCTGCGCCGTACTGCACGCGGATGTCGGTGTCCTCGCCGTCCTCCGTGTACAGGCCCGCGCTGCGCCCCTGGAAGGCGGTGGAGATGGACTGACCGACCTGCGACGCGCTCAGCCCCACGTGGGCCAGCTTGGCGCGGTCGAACACCACCTCCACCTGCGGGGCCTGGTCGTCCAGCGAGAACGAGACCTCGCTCACCTCGGGGAGCGCCTCGAGGCGTTCACGCACGTCCCCACCGAGGATCCGCGCCTGCTCCAGATCGTGGCCACGGATCTCGACGGTGAGGTCCCCCTCCCCCCCCATGGGGTTGAACCGCGGGCCCACGCGCACATCCACGCCCGCGACCCGGCTGAGGGCCTCGCGAACCGAACGCTCGATGTCTGCCTGGCCGCGGTCGCGGTCGGACTGGGGCACCAGCGTCAGGGTCAGCTCGCCCTCGTGGTCCCCGGCCGTGAACAGGCTCGCGAACCCCGATCCGGAGCCCACCTCGAGCAGGCTGTGGGTCTGCTCCTCGGCCGGCACCAGCGCCTCGACCTGGCCCAGGACCTCGCGGGTGAGCTCCAGGGTCTCGTCCGTGGACGTGCCAATCGGGGCCTCGACCGTCACCTCGAGCACGGACTGGTCGCTGTTGGGGATGAACTCGGTGCGCAGCTGCGACCCGAGGCCGGCGGTGACGGCCACCGCGGCCAGCAGGCCCAGGGCGACGACCCAGCGCCGCCCCAGCACCCACCCCAGGGCCGCCGAATAGGCATCGCGGAACCGGCCGAAGGCCCCCTCCTCGGAGCGGGCGCCGGCCGCCACCGAGGCGGCGCCGCCCAGCAACCGCGACGAGGCCAGCGGCACGAAGCTCAGCGCCACGAACAGGGACACGGCCAGGGCGAAGCAGATGGTCAGGACCATCTCCTCGAACAGCATGCCCGCGAAGCCCGGCACGAACAGCACCGGCACGAACACCGCCAGCGTGGTCAGCGTCGAGGCGGTCACCGCCGTGCCCACGGACCGGGCTCCCTCCACCGCCGCGTCCCAGGCGTTCATCCCCTGCTGGCGCAGCCGCACGATGCTCTCGAGCACCACCACGGCGTTGTCCACCAGCATGCCCACCGCCAGCGCCAGCCCCGCCGTGGACAGGATGTTCAGGGTCATGTCCGCCCGGTCCATCAGCGCGAAGGTCGCCACCAGGGACAGGGGGATGGCCGCCGACACGACCGCGGCCGCGCGGGGGTCCTTGAGGAACGCCCACAACACGACGAAGGCGATGACGATGGCGATCAGGGCCGTGGTCGCCAGGTTGGTGATGGACTCGACGATGTGGTCGGCCTGGCTGGTCAGCACCTCCAGGTGCACGCCGTTGCCCAGGCGCCGTTCGATCTCCGGGATCGCCTCCTCGACCGCGCGGACCGTCTTGACCGTGTTCTCGCCGGACTGCTTGCGCACGGACAGCACCACGGCCGGGGCGCCGTCCACCTCGATGACGCGCGTGTCCTCGGCGAACGTATCGGCGACGTCGGCCACGTCGCGCAGTCGCACCGGGCGCGTCCCGTCGGCCGTGGGCACCACCCCCACGAGCACCTCACCGAGCTCCCCGACGGAGTCGAACTGACCGCGCGTGTGGATGTTGAACTCCAGGGCCCCCTGCTCCACCGTCCCGCCGGGCTCCTGGCGGTTCTCCGCGTGGATGCGCTGGGTGATGGACGTGGGATCGAGGCCGAACGCGTCGATGCGCTCGGGGTCGAGCTGGACCTGGATCTCCCGCTCCAGCCCGCCGGACACGGTGGCGGCCGCCACGCCGTCGAGGCGCTCGATGCGCGGCGCTGCCTCGTCCGCGGCCAGCGTGCGCAGCTCGTCGAGGGGGTACGGCCCGGCCAGCGCCAGCGTCATCACCGGCTCCAGCGCCGGATCCATGGCGAACACCGTGGGGGTGTCCGCGTCGTCGGGGAGGTACCCCTCGACGAGGTCGAGGGCCCGCCGCACGTCCGTCTCCGCCTGGTCCATGTCCGTGCCCCAGCCGAAGCTCACCTCCACCAGGGACAGCCCCTGACGCGACGTGGACGAGACCTCCTCCACCCGCTCCACGCTGGCCATCTGCCCCTCGATGGGATCGCTCAGCAGGGTCTCCACGTCCGCAGGGCTGGCGCCCTCGTAGGACGTGATCACCAGCACGGTGGGGAAGCTCATGTCCGGGAAGAGGTCCATCTCCAGCTTGGCCAGCGAGAGCAGCCCGAAGCCGACCACCACCAGGTAGACCATGCCGAAGGCCACGCCCCGGCGAACCGACAGCGCCGAGAGGTTCATCGCTGAACCCCCTCGACCGCCTCGACGCGGTCGCCGTCGGCCAGCTGGTGCTGCCCGCGCACCACCAGCAGATCGCCCTCGTCCAGGCCCGTCACCACGGCCACGCGTCCGTCGTCGCGCAGGCCCAGCTCCACCACCCGCTGCCGGGCCGTGCCGTCGGCGGCGACGACGAACGCGCGACGCAGCTGCCGGCCGTCCTCCTGCGCCGCGAGCAGCCCGCTGTCGAGCATCAGCGCGTCCTCGGGCGCCGCCACCACGTCCTCGAGGCGCTCCACCTCCAGCCGCGCTCGCCCGAACATGCCTGGCTTGAGCGGCCGCCGCCCGGAGTCCCCGTCCACCGGGTTGGGCACCGTGACCTCCACGGCGTTGGTGCGCGACATGGGATCCAGGTAGGGCAGGACCCGCGCGACCTCGCCGGTGAACTCCCGCCCCGGGACCGCGTCCACCTGCAGGGCCACCTCCTGGCCCACGCGGATGTGCGCCAGGTCCCTCTCGGCCACGTGCAGCTCGAGGCGGATCGGGTCCAGGTCCAGCACGGTGCACAGGGGCACCTGGGGGGAGGCCATGTCGCCGCGCTGCAGCATACGATCGGCGATCACGCCGCCGATGGGCGCCTCCACCGAGGCGTCCGCCGCGGTGAGGGACATCTGGTCGAACGAGGCCCGCGTGGCCTCCAGCTGGGCCGCGGCCGATCGGTACGCCGTGGTCGCCTGGTCGTACGCCTGTTCGGTGATCACCCCGCGGGCGCGCAGCTCCTCGGAACGCCCGAGCTCTGCCTCGGCCTGCTCGACCTGGGCCTCCAGGCCGTCGATCTGGGCGGCGATCTGGGCCAGCCCCTTGTCCAGTCCATCGCTGCGGACGACCGCGATCCGCTGCCCCGACCGCACCTCGTCCCCGTCGTCGAAGGGGAACTCCTCGATGCGGTCGCTCACCGGCGAGTACACCTTCACCGCCGCGTCCGCCTTCAGATCCGCGGTGTAGACCAGCTCCCGCGTCAGGTCCGTCCGGGTCACCTCCTCCACGTGGACCGGTGTGCCGGGCTGGGCCGTGGACGCGGCCGCAGGGGTGGGGCGGATGTCGCACCCGCCGAGGAGCAGCGCCGTAACGCAGGCGGCTGCGAGAATCGAAAACGTCGAAGCGATGCGCATGGTCGAACCTCCATCCACTTCCCAGGATGGGCTCGACCGGCCGATCGCACCGCAGCGATAGGGTCTGACTGTGTCGTGCTGCGCCGTGTTTTGTAGGGTTTTGTAGTCGCCGCTCCAGGTCCCCCGGCCGACGACCTCACGCGGCGCATTGTCGAACGGGGGCACAGGACCTAGAGGGATAGGCGATGGGCGACACGCGACACGCGAACCACAGCACGGCGATCACCCGCGGCATCCGCGTGGAGGTCAGCCCCGAGTTCCTCGGCCAGTGCCTCAAGACGGGCCGCATGGTGTGGGTGTACGCGTACCACGTGACCATCACCAACGAGGGCAGCGAGGTCGTTCAGCTGCTGACGCGGCACTGGATCATCACCAACGGCAACGGCGAGGTGAAGGAGGTCCAGGGGCCGGGCGTGGTGGGCGAGCAGCCCATTCTCGCGCCGGGCCAGACCTACCGCTACTCTTCGGGGTGCCCCATGGACACGATCCTGGGGACGATGCACGGCAGCTACCAGGTGATCACCGACGACGGACTGGAGTTCGACGTGGAGATCGCGCCGTTCACCCTGGCGGACCCGCTGTCGCTGAACTGAGTCCCTTCCAGTCCAAGAAAAAAGTCCCTACTCTGGTGCTGTGCAGCGTCTCGCAAGCGAGACGTGTACGACGAAGGGATGATCATGTACCTGCGCACCACCGTGGCCCTCTCCTGTAGCTGGCTCCTCCTCCTCCTGGGACTGTCCTCGGGCTGCGCCCAGGGTGGCATCGTCATCGGAGGCGACGACGACACGGTCGCGGACGCC
>CAZLEO010000052.1:0-39191 GCA_964558555.1 uncultured Rickettsiales bacterium
TGCCGTTGCTGATGCGTCAGGCCGTCAATCCAACCGGATCCTGACGCGGTAGCGAATTCATCACCTGTTGACCATCGCGATCGTGCTGTTGATCGCCGCGCCGGCGTCGGCGATGAAGATGGGCGCTTCGGCGGACTTCGAGATCTTTGCCATGGACGAGGGCGGCGGCGGGTGGGTGATCCACCACATCCCCGTCAAGGGCGACATGCTCTGGGGCTGCTCGGACGTCGCGGGCGTGGACGAGTGCAAGCCGGTGCCGCTGCCGGACTTCACCCACGCAGCGACCCTGAAGATGATCCACATCTCCGAGGACTCGGCCGCGGCCTGGCTCAGTGTCCAGGTGCCCGTCGCCGGAGACTTCCTCATGGCCTGCTACGACCCCGAGGGCGGCCCCTACTGCGAGAAGGTGCGCCTCGAGGTGCGTCCTCCGGGAGCCAAGATCGAGCGCCAGTGGCCCCACTACGGCAACCCCGAGGAGTGCCCCTGCGGCGGCGGCGGTGGTGCGGCGGCGTCCGGCGGCGGCGGCCCCATGTCCATGATGGGCGGCGGCGGCGGCCCCTCCATCCCCCCCGAGGACATCATCGAGGACCCCGCGCGCGGCGACATGTGGCTCAGCGCGGCCGTTGCCGTGCCCGGCCCCATCAACCTGTACGCCTGCCGCGACCTCGAGGGTGACCCCGAGTGCCGCCTGACCGTGCCCGACTGGTTCCTCATCGACCGCGAGGACCTCGGCTTCAAGAAGATCGACGAGGTCGACCTCTCCGAGGGCAGCTCCAAGTACTGCGGCATCCTCGTGGACGACGTGGACGAGGACTCGATCGTGGAGGAGTCGGACATCCGCATCGGCGACGTCATCACCCGCGTCGGCGGCTTCCCCATCAAGAACGCCAAGCACTTCAAGGGCCTGCTGTCCCAGTTCCCCGCCACCTACTCGATCCCCATCGAGCTGGAAGGCGGCGACCGCGTGCGCATCCGCCCGCGCCGTCTGCCCAAGGACGACTAGTCCTCCTCAGAACGGTTACCCTGTAGGGGCGTGAGCCCTGTCCAATCCCACCTCCGTCTCCTCCTCGCGCTGTGCCTGATCTGCGCCCTCGCGCCCGGCTGCCCGGACACCGGCGACGACGACGTCGAGCAGATCCCCGGCGTGGACGACGACGACGACGACAGCCAGACCGACGACGACGACGCGGACGTCCCCGAGCGCTGTCAGGCCACGTGCGACGCGGTGTACTTCGACGACGGCGAGCCGCTGCTGCCGGTGGCTCCCCTCGATGACGGCGACCTGCGCTTGCTGCTCGTGCGGTCCGCCCTGCTGGACTCCAACGACCCGCAGGTCCGCTCGCTGACCCACCACCTGTCCGGTCTCGGCGTCCCGTACGTGGTCCTGGACACGGACTCGCTGAGCTTCACCGATCTGGCGGGCACGGCCGCGGTCCTGGTCATCGACGATCCGTGGTATCCGGCCCTGCTCGACGCCGACACGGTCGCGAGGCTCTCCGCCGCCGTGGCCGACGGGACCGACATCCTGTGGTTGGGGACGGGCCTGCCCCCCGATCTCGGCGCGACCTTCGGCGTGCAGGTGGGCGACCTGGTCGAGACGTCCGAGGCCGGCGTGACCGACCTGCGGTTCACCGATTCCACGGGCGCCGACGTCGAGCTCCCCGTGTTCGACGATCTGCTCAACGAGCTGACCCTGGACGGCGCCGAGGCCGTCGCGGCCTTCCTGCCCGGTGAGATCCCGGCTGCGACCGTGCACCGGCCCGCCGACGGCGCCGGCCGCACCGTGCTCGTGCCCTTCGGCCTGATGCACTACTGGGGCGAGGAGCGCGAGGACTTCGCCTGGGCCCGCGCCGAGCTGCTGTCCGAGCTCGTCGGCCTGGTGCAGTCCGGCGGCGGCGTCTACGCCTCGCCCTTCCCCGACGGGTACGGCGGCGCGTTCCTGGTGCGCTTCGAGGACCTGCACCCCGGCGGCTCCCGCTTCTGGCTGCACGACGACTGGATGGACCAGTACGAGCGCGTGACCGCCGAGCTCGACGACTGGCAGATCCCCCTCAACCTCGGCGTGGTCGCCCGCTACGTGGACCCCACGTACGGCGAACACCACACCTGGGACACCGACGGCGAGGATCGCGCTCGCCTGCGCCACCTGCTCCAGGACGACATCGACGCCGGCGCCGACCTGATCTGCCACGGCTGGACCCACCAGTACGGCACGGGCGAGGACGACTACACCGGCGTGGACTGGGAGTTCAGCGACGACGGATCGGGGGACTGGGAGTTCCTGCCCTACGCCGAGCAGGAGGAGCGCATCCTCGCCGCGCGCGACGAGCTCGAGGCGGCCTTCGGCGTGGTCCCGCCCGTGTGGGAGACCCCCCACCTCGACGGCAACGAGGACACCTACCTCGCCGCCTCGGCCGCCGGCTTCGCCTGGGTCAACGAGAGCGACGGGTTCCTGTACCCCAACCGCTGGGGCGAGGACGACGTCATGGGCGGGAACGTCCTCAACGTGCCGCACACCGGCTCGTACATGCCCAACGACGATCCCGCCGACTACGCCGACCAGTCCCTGACCTGGGTGATGCCCCGCCTGACCCGCGTCCGCGCCCCCTTCTTCCTCTACTACCACAACTACTCCATCGAGCAGGAAGAGGCCCTGTACGCCATGGCCGAGTGCGCCCACGCCTGTGATCTGTGGCGCCCCCGCGTCTCCGATCTCGCCACCTGGTGGGAGCTCCGCGACGACACCACGCTCACCGCCACCCGCGCCGCCGACGGCTCGCTGTCCGCCACCGTCACCGACGCCCCCGCCGGCCTGACGCTCGTCTTCCGCATGCCCGACGGCGTCGAGGCGTCGAGCGTCACCGTGGACGGCTCGGACACGGCCTGGCAGGCGCACCGGCGGGGTGGGGTGGAGTACGTGAGGGTGGTGCTGGGTTCGGCGATGGAGACGGCCGGGGTCCAGGTCCAGGCCGCCGCTGGGGGATAGAAGAGGCACGCAACGACGCAACGAGGCAACGACGCAACGTTTGGGAAAGGGGATGGGGGTGGTAACGCATCAAGTAAGATGTGTTATCGGGTGAGTTGAGGTGGAAAACATCAGAAAAGACGTGAAGCGAGAGCGGATTGTTGTGGGAACAACACATCGAACATGATATTTTGATGGGGGAAATGAGCGATAAACTCTCATCGAGGATGTGTTGTGAAGATCGGTTCTGCGTTGTCGGACGATGCCGTGCTCGAAGAGCTGGGCAGGCGCATCCAGCGTCACCGGCTCGACAGGAACGTCACCCAGGGGCGCCTGGCGCGTGAAGCCGGGGTATCCACGCCCACGGTGCAGCGTCTGGAGGCCGGAGCTTCGGTTCAGCTGGTGAGTATGCTGCGGGTCCTGCGTGCGTTGGGGATGCTGGATCGCGCGGAGATGCTCGTGCCCGAACCGGGTGTCCGACCCATGGCGCTGCTCGAGGGGAGGGGGCGGCAGCGAAAGCGCGCCTCGTCCGAGGGGACGGCATCCGTACCCGGAGCCTGGACCTGGGGGGATGAAGGGTGACGGTCCCGGTCGAGGTGAAGCTCTGGGACCGGCGGATCGGTGCCCTGGCCTGGCCGGAGGGAGCTGCTGCTGCGTCCTTCGAGTACGACCCCGCGTTTCAGTCCAGCCGCATCCAGGTGTCGCCGCTGACCATGCCGCTGTCCGCGCAGGTGTTCTCGTTCCCCGAGCTGCCTGCCGCGGCGTTTCGCGGCTTGCCTGGGATGCTGGCCGACGTTCTGCCCGATCGGTTTGGCAGCGCCGTCATCGATACCTGGCTCGCCCGCCAGGGCCGCACCCCCGAGTCCTTTGGCCCCCTCGATCGTCTCTGTTACATCGGCAACCGGGGCATGGGCGCCCTGACCTTCGAGCCCGCGACGGGACCTGAACGGGAGCCGGGTGGGGCGCTGGAAGTAGCCGCTCTGGTCGACCTGGCGTCGCGCGTCCTGGCCGACCGCGAGAGCTTCGCGGCGACCCTGGACCCTGACGACCCCCACGGCGGCCTGCTCGATCTGCTCCGCGTCGGGACCAGCGCCGGCGGGGCGCGAGCCAAGGCCCTCGTGGCCTGGAATCCGGAGACCGGCGAGGTCCGATCGGGGCAGCTCGACACCCCACCGGGCTTCTCCCACTGGCTGCTCAAGTTCGACGGTGTTTCCAACAACCGCGACCGCGACCTGGCCGATCCGCAGGGGTACGGCGCCATCGAGTACGCCTACCACCGCATGGCGCGCGAGGCCGGCATCCACATGACCGAGTGCCGTCTACTCGAGGAGGGTGGACGCCGCCACTTCATGACCCGGCGCTTCGACCGCACCGACGACGGCTCGCGGTTGCACCTGCAATCCCTGGGAGCCCTGGCTCACCTCGACTTCAACCAGCCCGGCGCCCACGGCTACGAGCAGGCGTTCCTGGTCATGCGGCAACTGGCGCTGCCGATGGCCCAGGTCGAACAGCAGTTCCGGCGCATGCTGTTCAATGTGGTCGCCCGCAACCAGGACGATCACGTCAAGAACATCGCCTTCCTCATGGACAAGCAGGGAGGCTGGTCCCTCTCGCCGGCCTTTGACGTCATGTGGGCGTTCAATCCCACCGGCCCCTGGACCAGCGCTCACCAGATGACGGTGTGCGGCAAGCGCGACGGCTTCGACGTCTCCCACATCGAGGCCATCGCGCGGACCGTTTCCCTCAAGCGAGGTCGCGCCCGCGCCATTCTCGATGACGTGCTCGGCGCCGTCCGACAGTGGCCGACCATCGCCCGAGACGTCGGTGTGGAGCCCTCGCGGATCGAGCGGATCGCCAGCACACACCGCCTGTCCTGGTGATCCCGGGGGGGGCGTCAGCCCCTTCCCCCTGGCACCCATCCCCCCTTTCAGGGGAGAATCCCCCGGTTGGAGGACGATTCCATGAAGTCGGCGCACTGGTTGGTTTCCCTGTTGATCGTCGCGATGACCCTGCTGCTGCCCGTGGGCGAGGCCACGGCCCAGGGCGGTCGGCCCGTGCTGGTGGAGCTGATCCCGCCGGGGCCGATCACCACGGACGGGTCGGACCAGGCGCTGACGTTCGTGGTGACGGACACGACGGGGCAGCTGGCGCAGGAGGCGAAGTTCAAGGGCTCGAGCGTGGACTTCGGCAAGCTGTCGGACTGGACGCGTAACGCGCCGGGCGTGTGGACGTGCGTGTTCACGGCGCCGGACAACTCGCAGATGTCGCAGGTGCGGCTGTCGCTGAAGGTGCAGGTGGACAAGGAGGTGGTGCGCAAGGAGCTGATCCTGGACATGGAGGCGCCGCCGCTGAAGACGCTGACCGTCGAAGCTGATCCGGAGGTGCTGGTGCGCCAGCAGGACCGCAGCATCAACCTCGAGATCCTCGCCAAGGCGGCGGACGGCGGGCCCATGGACGGGCTGGACCTGGTGTTCGAGACGAACGTGGGATCCGTGGACCGCGTGGCCACCGACGGCAACGGCATCTACCGCGCGCGCTACCTCGCCCCCGAGGGCAAGCCGCGGCCGGACATGGCCATGCTCTCGGTCACCGCAAAGGGCCAGCCCGAGTCGGCCGCCGCCTTCGTGGCCATCCCCCTGGTCGGCAGCGTGACGTGGGAGGTGGACACCGGCATGGCGGGGGTGCCCGTGTCCCTGGACGTGGGCGGCCGCCGCTTCGGCCCGGTCCCGGCCGACGACAAGGGCGTCGCCGGCGTCCCCATCCTGGTGCCGCCGGGCACCGAGTCCGCCGTGGCCACGGTGGAGCTGGGCGACGGCGCCCCCATCAACCAGCCCATCAACCTCAAGGTGCCACCGTATTGCCAGCTCGCCGTGGCCCCCGTGGCCACCCACATCCCCGGCGACGGCGTCACCGAGATGCCCATCTACATGTACGTGGTCGACCGCGCGGGCGAGCCCGTGTCCAACGCCTCGCTGCAGCTGCAGGTGGGCCTGGGCACGCTCACCGAGCCCAAGCACAAGCGCAACGGCGTGTACCTCACCCAGTACGTGCCGCCCGTGGTCCCCGAGGCCACGCCCATGACCTTCACCGCCGCCATCCCGGGCCAGGACAAGAGCGTGGCCACGCTGGAGTTCGAGGTGGTGCCCCCCCTGGCCGCGGGCTTCACCGCGTCATCGGATCCGGCCGTCGTGTCCGGCGGCGACGCCTCGCTCAAGCTCGCCGCCAACGTCCTCGCCCTGGGCGGCACGCAGGCCGAGGAGCTCTCCGCGGCCTTCTTCGCCACCGCCGGCGAGCTGCCCGACACCGCTGGCGTGGGCATGGGCCAG
This sequence comes from uncultured Rickettsiales bacterium, assembly GCA_964558555.1. Classification (GTDB taxonomy): domain Bacteria; phylum Myxococcota_A; class UBA796; order UBA9615; family CAYRNR01; genus CAYRNR01. The sequence continues at coordinate 6,292 of CAZLEO010000052.1, forward strand.
TACCTCAACGGTTACACCGGCAACTTCGACCAGCCCGTGACCTTCCTCGCCACCGCCACCCAGCGCGCCATCGACCAGCCCGCGGAGGCGCTGGTGGTCTGGGCCGTGGACGAGCAGGTCCCCACCGAGGGCACCACCACCGTCATCGCCCAGGCCGTGGACCGCTACGGCCTGCCCGTGCGCGGCGTCACCCTCTCGGCCCGCTCCATGTTCGGCGGCGGCGAGGTCAAGGGCGGCGGCGCCACCGACGACCTCGGCCGCGTCGTCTTCGAGTTCGTCGCCGCGCCCCTGGGCGGCCTCGCCATGGTCGAGGTCTCCTCGGACCAGCACACCTTTGCCACGCCCATCTGGCAGGCTCCAGGCGAGCTGCCCCGATTCGTGTTCCCCCGCACCGGGGGCAAGCGGCGGCTGGACGTGGTGGATCGGTGGCTGCCGCTGTCGGCGAGGATCCTGGTCGGGGCGGGGGTGGCGGTGGTCGAGGAGGAGGAGGCTGCGGAGGGGAAGTAGACTCCCGGCAGATCTTGGAACAGCTCACCCTTTCCATCGAGTCGAGGCCCATCCGTGGCTGGATCAACCTGGCGAAGAGCTTGAAAAAGGGAAGCACGCCACGTCGCCACGACGCCACGCCGCCACGCCGGACAGGGGAGAGGATGAGCGTGGCCGACCCGGCCGAGTCCCCCCCCTTGATCCCTGGTCTTACGTTGCGCCCGTTGCGTCGTGGCGTCGTGGCGTGATTCTCCAGGCTCGAGCGTCCACACACGCGCTGGCCAACCGAACAGCATTCCAGCTGCGCTGTCAAACCATGTCGTCGGGCCTCAGGCGGTCGCCCTCTCTTCCTCGCGTCCGATCAGCACGTCCGCCGGGATACCCAGCCCATCCCTCAGACGACGGATCATCGCCAGGGTCAGCGTCCGCCGGCGGTTGAGGATCTCCGACACCCGTGCGCGGCTGCCGATGTACGGCTCCAGGTCCTTGCGGGTCAGGCCTGCTTGCTCCATGCGAAAGCACAGGGCGTCCACCGGGTCCGGCGGATCGATGCTGTGATGCTCGGCCTCGTAGAGGTCCACCAGGGTCACCAGGAGCTCGAGACGGTCGGCTTCGGTCGAGCCCGGCTCGGCGCCCCAGAGCGCCTCGATGTGGTCCATCGCCTCGCTGTGGTCCGCGTCGTTGCGAATCGGTCGGACGATCATCGTCTCACCTCTCTGGTTCACAGTGAACCAAAGTTCTCCAGGCCGCGCCAACCCTTGTCCGGTCTTACCCTGTGGATAAAGCTGTGGAACCTGTGGGAAAACGTGTCGATAAGTGGCGCCGGGAGGGCCTGGAACGGCAGCGTCTCTGTGATCGAGGGGGTGGGGGAACAGGGAAAATGAATGGAACTCATTTCACCGTGAAATGAGTCTCATTCATTTTCTCATCTCCGAGGGCGCTCTCCCCGCACCTGGAATCCCAGCTCCCCCCTCCCTGCCCCCCTCTGTGTCCTCTGTGCCCTCTGTGGTGAATCTCCCCCTCTTCCTCCCCCTTCTTCTTTGCGCCTTGATTCCCTCTGCGCTCTTTGCGCGAGAACTCCCCCGCCCCGTCTCCCCCCCTACTTCGACGGAATCGGCGTCTCCTCCGTATCGTCCTCCATCGGCGACCGCTCCCGCAGCGCCGCCGGCGACACGGTCTCGTCCCCGGTGGACTGCCCCAGGATGGTCCGCGCGAGGCGAAATCCCACGAAGTGGTAACCCTCTTCGGGGTGGGACTGGCCGTAGCGCGAGGCGACGCGGATGTCGGAGGGCAGGGAGAACGAGGAGCCGCCGCGGCAGACACGGAACTCGCCCTTGGCCGGGCCGATGGGGTCGACGACGAGGGACTCGGCAGGGTAGGGGCCGTAGCGGTCCCAGACCCACTCGGAGACGTTGCCGGACATGTCGTACATGCCGATGGCGTTGGGCTTGAGGGTGCCGACCGGTCGGGCGACGCCCTCGGCGTTGTCCCAGAACCAGGCGACGTCGGCGGGGTCGGCAGAGCCGGAGAAGTGGGTGTCTTCGCCGCCGCGGGCGGCGAGCTCCCACTCGGCCTCGGAGGGGAGGCGGAAGCCGTCGGCGCGGCGGTTCCAGTGCACGTCGGTACCCTGGACCTGGTAGGCCGGCCGGAAGCCCATGGACTTCGACATGCGGTTGCAAAAGGCGATGGCGTCGAGCCAGCGGACGGAGTCCACGGGGAGGTCGTCGCCGCGGGCCCACGAGGGGTTCACGCCCATCATGGCGGTGTACTGGGCCTGGGTGACGGGGGTGGCGGCGATGAGGAAGGGCCGCGACAGGCGGACGCGGTGGAGGAACTCGTCGGGGGTGGAGTCGGTGAGGTCGTCGCGGCTGCCCATCCAGAAGGTGGCGGGCTCGTTGCGGATCAGGACGATCTCGAGCAGGGGATCGTCGGGGGCGCCGCCGGGTACGTGCACGGCGGTGGAGACCAGGGCCACGGGCAGGGGGCGCTCGAGGGCCTCGCCCTCCAGGTCGAGCTCGATGGACAGGGCGTCCTCGGCGGGAGCGCGGTGGACGGCGGGCTCGTCCACGGGCTCGAGGACGACCTCGAACTGGGTGGAGGCCTCGGCGTCGCGCTTCTCCGTATCGGGGATCTCCAGGCCGGTCCAGGACACGAGCCACTCGCCCAGGTCGATCGTGCCCAGCAGTTCGGTGCACGCGCGGCGGATGTCGCGGCCCATCTCGACGGCCGAGGAGTAGCGCTGGTCGCGGTGGCGCTCCAGGGCGTGGGCCAGGACCGGGACCATGGCGGGCATGCTGCCGGCGACATCGTCGAGGGCGTCGGCCACGTCTGCGCGCTGGATCTGGGCGAGCAGGTGGTGGCGGTTGGGATCGGCGAAGAGCTTGGTGGCGGTGATGAGTTCGACGAGCAGGGCGCCGAGGCCGAACAGGTCGGAGCGGTGGTCCAGGGCGGCGCCGCGGACCTGCTCGGGGCTCATGTACGACGGGGTACCGCGGGTGACGTTCTCGACCTGGGTGTGGAAGAGGTTGGCCGCGGACTTGGCCACGCCGAAGTCCATGATCTTGACCACGCCGCCGGGGGTGATCATGACGTTGCCGGGCTTGAGGTCGCGGTGGATGAGGTTGAGTGGCTGGCCCAGTTCGTCCGTGGCGGTGTGGGCGTAGGCGAGGCCGTCGGTGAGCTGTACGGCGATCTCGGCGATCACGGCCGGGGGGACGGGGCCGAGGTCGCGGCAGCGGAGCAGGACCTGGGTCAGGGTGTTTCCGGGCACGTACTCCATGGCGATGTAGAAGTCGTTGCCCGACTGGTCGAACTCGTACATCTCCACGAGGTTGCGGTGGCGCAGGTGGCCGCCGAGGCGGGCCTCGTTGATCAGCCCGCGCACGGCCTGGTGGTTGCGGATCACGTGGGGGAGGATCTGCTTGACCGCGACCTGCTTCTTGAACCCCATGGGCCCGGCCTGGATGGCCCGGTAGACGCGGGCCGAGGCGCCCTCCCCGAGGACCTCCAGCAGGAGGTACTTGCCCAGCTGTCGGGTCTCTTCGGCCATGGTCGGAGTCTACCGCTTCCCGGACTTGCGGGTGTCGTCGAACACGGTGCGGGCCAGGCGGAAGCCCAGGAAGTGGAAGCGCTCCTCGGGGGACACCTGGGCGCAGCGGGCGGCCACCCGGGCGTCCTCGGCGAGGTTGAACGACGAGCCGCCGCGGCACACGCGGGCGTCGCCCTCGTCCGGGCCTGCCGGATCGGTGAGCAGGGGCTCGGTGGGGTAGGGGCCGTACCAGTCCCAGACCCACTCGGCCACGTTGCCCGACATGTCGTACAGGCCCAGGTCGTTGGGCTTCTTGCGGCCCACGGGCTGGGTCAGGCCGCCGGTGTTGTCCCAGAACCAGGCGACCTCCTCGGGATCGGCCGAGCCGGCGAAGCGGTGGGCCTCGCCGCCCCGGGCGGCCACCTCCCACTCGCTCTCGGTGGGCAACCGGTACCCGGTGGAGTCGCGGTCCCAGCGCACGCCGCTGCCGGTGATGCGGTACGCCACGGGCAGATCCAGGGCGCGCGAGAGGCGGTTGCAGAAGTCCACGGCCTCGAACCAGCTCACCGTCTCCACCGGCAGCTCGTCGCCCTGGGCCCAGCTGGGATTGCGGCCGGTCAGGGCGGTCCACTGGGCCTGGGTGACGGGGGTGGCGGCGATGAGCAGCGACCGGCTGTGCCACACCTGGTGGGCGAACTCGTCGGGCCGGCTGTCGGGCTCGTCCTGGCGGCTGCCGATCCAGGCGCGCGCAGGGCGCACCCGGACGAGGAACACGTCCAGCAGGGGATCGCCCTCGCGGCCGCCGGGGATCTGGATCGTGGAGGTCACGCCCGCCGACAGCAGGGTCTGCTCGCCGTAGTTGCCGCTCGACGGCATGGGCGGCGGGGGCTCGGAGTCCTGCTCCAGCGTGATGGTGCGGGGCCTGGGCGGCTGGATGCGGGGCTCGGTCTCGTCCAGGGACGTGGGCGGCAGGGGCTCCTCGTCCAGGGAGACCTCGAGGGGCACGGTGTCCAGCAGCGTGGGGGTCTCGTCCTCCTCCGGCTCCGGCTCCGGCTCCTCCGGCTCCGCCTCGTCCGGCTGTTCGGCCATCCAGCCCACCAGCCAGTGGCCGAGGTCCTCGCCCGACATCAGGTCGGCGCAGGCGCGCCGCAGCTCGCCACCCATCTCCTCGGCCGAGCTGTGGCGGGCCTCGCGGTGGCGCTGCAACGCGCGGCGGAGCACGGGCACGATCTGGGGCATGCGCTGCTGGACCTTGGCCAGGGCCTCGGCCACGTCCGCGCGGTGCACCATGTGCAGGACCGTGTGCAGGTTCGGGTCGAAGAACAGCACCTCGCCGATGACCAGCTCGGTGAGCACCGAGCCCAGCGCGAAGATGTCCGAGCGGCCGTCCAGGGGCTCGCCCCGGACCTGCTCCGGGCTCATGTACGCGGGCGTTCCGCGGGTGATGTTGGCCACCTCGGTGTGGTAGAGGTTCGCCTCCGACTTGGCCACGCCGAAGTCCATGATCTTGATCGCGCCGTAGGGCGTGAGCATCACGTTGCCGGGCTTGAGGTCGCGGTGGATCAGGTTCAGCGGCTGGCCCGCCTCGTCCCGCGCCGCGTGGGCGTAGGCCAGCCCGTCGCACAGCTGGATGCCGATCTCGGCGACGATGGGCTGCGGCAGCAGGCCCCGCTCGCGGCACTGGCGCAGCACGGCGGCCAGGGTGTACCCGGGCACGAACTCCATGGCGATGTAGAAGGTGTCGTCGGCCTGGTCGAACTCGTAGATCTCCACGAGGTTGCGGTGGTGCAGGTGGCCGCCGAGGCGGGCCTCGTTGATCAGGCCGCGCACGGCGTTCTCGTTCTGCAGCACGTGGGGAAGGATCTGCTTGACCGCCACCTGCTTGCGGAAGCCCATGGGACCGGCGTGGATGGCGCGGAACACGCGCGCCGAGCTGCCCTCCCCGACCACGTCGAGCAGGGTGTACTTGCCCAGCTTGGTCTCGGCCTGGGTCATGGGGTCCGCCGTGAAGTCCGCCGCCGCCGCCTCGGCGCGGTGACCCCGGAGTATACCGTGGGAGCCGGGGGGGCGGGGTCACTCGCGGGCGACGGGCAGGCCCGCGCTGCGCCAGCGGGACATGCCGCCGGAGAGGTTGGTCACGCGGGTGAAGCCGGCGCCGCACAGCATCATCGACGCCACCGTGCTGCGGTTGCCCGACCGGCACACCACGATCACCTCGCGGTCGGCCAGCTGCTGGAGCCGGGGCAGGGCGCGGTCGAGCTGGTCCAGAGGGACGAGCAGGGCACCCTCGATGTGGCCTAGCCGGCCGGTGAACTCTTCCTCGGTGCGCACATCCAGGATCACCGGCTGGTTCGGTGACCCCTCGATGAGATCGGCCGCCTCGGCGGGAGAGACGTCCTCGAAGCAGTCGGCCGCGGACGCGGACAGCGGCACATTGAGGGCCAGGGACAGCAGCAGGGCGAGGGTGCGCGGCAAAACGACGACCTCCTCTTCGTACAGAGCCACCGGGGTCACGGATCGTTTCACCGCGCGGATCCAGGCCTGACCTCCGTGTCCGACCGTGATATTTCTTGCTGCATGGACACTGCCCCGAACCGGACGATCTCGAAGCCCTTTCGAATCATCGCCATAGTGCTGAGTCCCGTGGCGATCCTCGCCGCCGCGCTGGCCCTCCTGGGCCGGTTCGACGTCCTGGAGCCCACCGTGGACTGGGTCGAGTACGACGCCACGATCCCCCTGGGGGGCGAGGTGGTGTTCCAGCTCGCGATCATGGATCACTCGCCAGGGCTCGGGCGCGTCGAGTTGCGCGTCGACGACGGCGAGCCCATCGAGGCCACGCCGCTACCCATCGGCCAGACGCCCACCCCGTGGCCGGCGACCACGCACCGCTTCCACGTGGACACGACGACGCTGACCGACGGGCCCCACAAGGTTTCTGTAGAGGCGTGGGACAGGTCGCTGTTCCGCAACCTGGGGCAGGCGTACGAGCTGATGATGGTGGACAACACGCCGCCGACCCTCGAGGGCGCCGGTGAGGACGCCGCGGCCGACCAGGGGCACACCCACGCCCTGCTCGTGCGCTCTGGCGAGCCGCTGGCCGAGCTGAAGGCCAGCTTCCTCGAGCGCGAGGCGATCCTCTACCCCGTGGGAGACGAAGGCCTGCACCGCGCCCTGGTGGGCTTCGGCGCCAAGGAGGAGGCCGGCCCCGTGGACGTGGCCCTGACCGCCCGCGACCTCGCCGGCAACACCGCCGAGCTGACCGTGCAGGTCCAGCTGGACGACGTACGCTGGCCCTCGGGCGGATACATCGCCCTGTCCAGCACCCAGACCAAGGCCCAGGGTGAGAAGGACAAGGGCGCCGAGGCCAACGCCAGGCGCGGCGACGCCTACGCCCACGACGAACCCCGGCAGCTCTGGTCCGGCCCCTTCCTGCGCCCCGCCAAGGGCCCGGCCACGTCCCCCTTCGGCAAGGTCCGCCGCTACTCCACCGGCGCCGAACGCCACCACCTCGGCGTGGATATCGCCAACTCCGAGGGCACCCCCGTCACCTCCCCCGCCGCCGGCGTCGTCACCCTCGCCGAGGAGCTGCACATCTACGGCAACGCCATCATCCTCAGCCACGGCCAGGGCATCAGCTCCTCATACAACCACCTCGCCGAGATCCACGTGCAGGTGGGTGACGAGGTCACCCCGGGGCAGGTCATCGGGTCGATGGGCAGCACCGGGCAGAGCACTGGGTCGCACCTGCACTGGGGGATGGTGGCGAACGGGATCGCGGTGGATCCGATGCAGTGGATCGACGAGGGGTTCTAGGATCCCAGCCCGATCCGGACCGAAACCCCCGCCTGCACCAGCATCACGCCAGCCCAACCCACGCGAAACTCCGGCGCGAGGGACAGGGGCGACTTGCCCAGGGGGATCTCGAGGCCGCCGCCGATGCCGCCGCCGACACCGGCGCCCTTGACGTTGGTGGACAGCTCCTGCCCGTTGGCGCCCTTGGCGTCGTCGTAGATGGCGACGAGGAGGTGGGCGTCGACGAAGGGGACGACCGGGCCGTAGAAGCGCCAGGTGGCGCCGAACTCGATGGGGACGAGGCCGTACAGCGCGCCGCCGGAGGGCTGCATGCCGAGGCCGGCCTGGGCGCGGAGGTGGAGGCCGGAGACGAGGCGGACGCCGACGCGGGCCTGGACGACGGCCCAGTCGTTGCCGAGGGCGCCGCGGCTGTGGGCGTAGGCGGCGGTGACGCCGATGTGGAGGCGGGGGTGGTCGCCCGGCGGGGGCGCCGGAGCGGTGGCCTCGCGGGCTGCGGAGATCTCGGCGGTGAGGGCGTCGAGCTCGTCCCGTTCGGTGGGGGTGCTCAGGGCGGCCTCGAAGGCGGCGGCAGCCTGCTCGGCGGCGTCGAGGTCTCCCAGCTGCACCAGCGCGCGTCCGCGGTAGAGGTGGACGCGGTACAGGGTGGGGGCGAGCTCCAGCGCGCGGTCGTACGCGGCGAGGGCCTCGGCGGCCTTGCCCTCGGCGAGCAGGCCGTTGCCCTCGAAGAAGGCGTCCTCGGCTGCGGGATCGAGCTCGTCCGCGGCCCCGGCGGCCAGGGGCGGCACGACGGTCAGTGCGGCCAGCAGGAACAGCGCCGGGGTGCCTCGTCCCTTGCGGAGGCGGCGGCCCACCAGGATGGAGCACAGCAGCGCCAGCGCCGCGAATCCTCCGGGGATCGCCGGGGAGCCGCCCAGCGAACACTCGCACAGGAACAGGCGCTCGTCGGCCCCGCCGGCCGAGTCGTCGTCGTCCCCAGGCGTGGGACCGGCGGAGTCGTCGTCGTCGCCCGGGGTGGTGTCGTCGTCGTCGCCTGGGGTGGCGTCATCGTCGTCGCCCGGGGTGGCGTCGTCATCGTCGTCGTCGCCGGCGCTGTCGTCGTCATCGTCGTCGCCGGGCTGGCCGGGGGTGTTGTCATAGACCAGATCGTGATCGCCGAAGTTGGCCACGGACAGATCGAGATCCCCGTCGCCGTCGTGGTCGATCCACATCAGGTGGGTGGTGTGGTCGGCCTCGTCGGCGGTCCACGAGGGCACGAGCGTGCCGTCGTCGTTGACGTACACCTCGTTGGCCACGGGCGTGTCGGTGGAGCCGTGGCCCAGCGCGAGATCGGGATCGCCGTCGCCGTCCCAGTCGCCGAACTGCACGGCCTTGGTGTTGATCTGGTCGGCGGAGAGCTCGATCCCGGCGGTGTCGAGGAGGCCGGCGTTCATGTACAGGCGGTTGACCTCCTCGTTGTAGTTGCCCTCCACCAGATCGTCGAAGCCGTTGCCGTCCACGTCGGCCCAGTCGACGGCGTAGGTGGAGTTTTCCTCGTCCGAGGTCCAGGCGGGGGTCAGGTCCAGGTCGCCGCCGGTGTTGAGGTAGACGTGGTTGGCGGTGTTGTTGGAGTTACCCACCGCCAGGTCGTCGTCGTTGTCGTCGTCGAGGTCACCCCAGGCCACGGCCCGGGTCTGCTCGGTCTCGTCCGAGGTCCAGGCGATCTCGAGGTCACCGCCGGTGTTGACGTAGACGTAGTTGGCGTCCCCCATGTTGCCCACGGCCAGCTCGAGGGTGCCGTCGCCGTCCCAGTCCCCCCAGCGGACCGACATGGTGTTGTCGATCTCGGTGTCCGAGCTCCAGGCGAGCTCCAGGGTGCCGGCGTTGTTCTGCCAGACCTCGTTGGCGGCGTTGCCGTTGCCCACCGCCAGGTCGAGGTCGCCGTCACCGTCCCAGTCGCCGAAGTCCACGCTGGTCGTGCGGGAGCCGTCGGCGAAGCAGTCGCCCTCGGTCAGGGTGGTCCCGTCGTTGAGGAACAGGCAGTTGGCCTCCAGGAACCCGGCCGCGACCATGTCGGGGTGGCCGTTGCCGTCCACGTCGCCCCAGGCCACCTGGAAGGTGTCCGACGCGGTGGGCGAGGACCAGGCGGCCGAGGTCTCGAGCACGGCCACGGATCGGGTGGCCGTGGGTGCGGGTGGTGCGCTGCAGCCGACGGCCCCGCCCGCGACGAGGGCGGCCAGGGCGGCGAGGATCAGGGTGGGTGTGGATTTCGTCACATTAGCTCCCCGGAACGAGAAGACTACCGCACCTCGAGGGTAAATGGCGCGTCCCGGCTGCCCAGATAGACCCGGGCGGAGCTGTCGCCGGGGGGCTGGGCCTGGAAGTAGTACTCGCAGCGGCCGACCATGTCCGGGGTGACCGAGAGGGAGACGGCCCACGTCCCGTCACCGCCGGGCGCCATGCCGTGCTTGCGCCAGTCCCCGCCCTCACCGCGCAGGAGCACGGCGACTTCGGCCTGCTCGGCGCCGGCGAGCCGCACCGAGAAGGTCTTGGAGAAACCCGCGGAGGCGCGGTCGGGCAGGGTGGCCGGGGCCAGCTCCAGGGTGGCGGGTTCCGCGTCCGCGAGTTCGGCGTCCACGGTGGCGTCGTCCGCGAGCGCGGCCTCGTCGGTCACCGCCGGGGGGGTGGCGGGGACCGTCGCCTCATCCCCTACCTCGTCGCGGTCGGGCTGCAGCTCGGTGGACGTCTCTTCCGGGGCATCCTCCGAGACCTCGCCACCGCCGTCGTCCATGTCGGCCAGGGCGTCGCCGGCGTCCGTCGTGCCGCCCGCGTCCTCCACGAGGACGCCGGCCTGGCCGCCGGCCGTGGCGCCGCGCTCGCCGGTGTTCTCGGCGATCTCGTGGCCAGCGGAGCGCCCTGGCGCGTGCCGCAACAGGCGATCCACGCCCCAGCCCACGGCCGCCCCAAACACCACCAGCAGCGCCAGCGCACCCAGCCCCACGATCAGGAGCTTGCGGCCCGTGCGCGAGCGGGTCGGTTGCTCGTCGGTGACCTCGGTGGGGACCGTGTCTTGACTCGGCTCGCGTCGCGCCGGCGGCGGCGCAAACGTCTCGTCCGGCGTCGGGACGCGGGTCGGGTTGGACGTGGCGTCCTCCGCCGACCACGACGGCCGCGGAGCGCCCCCCTCGCGTGCACGGGCGTCCCGCGTGTCCGTGGACAGCCGGTACAGGGGGTTGCGGTCGTGGGACGGCTCGTCCTGGCCGTACTGCTGCTCCATGAACTCCGCGAGGGTGGTCTGGTCGATCAAGCCCGCGCGCACCTGCTTGAGGTCGGCGGCCAGCTCGCGGGCCGAGGCGTAGCGGTTGGCTGGATCGAAACGCAGGCAGCGGCGGACCACGGGGCTCAGGCCGGGGATCAGCTCGTCGAGGACCGCCAGGCGGCGGCCGTCCTCGAGCATCTCCTCGACCCGGGAGATGGCCAGCAGGATCGACAGCATGCCGCCGCTGCGTTTGGCGAACAGGTGCTTGCCCACGAGCATGATGTACAGCAGCGCGCCCATGGCGAAGATGTCGGACCGCCGGTCCAGGGGTTCGCCGTCGATCTGCTCGGGGGACATGTAGTTGGGCGTGCCCTTGGTCATGCCCGTGCGGGTGTGCTCGCCGACGCGGTCGTTGGCCTTGGCGATGCCGAAGTCCATGACCTTGGCCAGGCCGTGGCGGCTGATGATGATGTTGCTGGGCTTGAGGTCCCGGTGCACCAGCACCGCGGGGCGGCCGCTGTCGTGCAGGTCGTGGGCGTGGTCCAGCCCCTGGCAGATCTGGATGGCCGCGTCCAGGACCACGGCCCGGGGCAGGCCGCCGCCCACCTTGCGGATCAGCCGGTCCACGGTCACGCCGTCCACCAGCTCCATGGCGATGAACGGCAGCCCCTCGAGTTCGCCGAAGTCGAGGGTGGCCACCACGTTGGGGTGGTTGAGCAGGCCACCCAGGCGCGCCTCGTTGATGAACGCGTCCCGGGCCACGTCCGCGTGGTTGGCGTCCAGGCGTACCACCTTGAGCGCGCACTGCTTGCGGAAGCCCGAAGGGCCGAGCAGTTCGGAGCGGTAGACCCGGCCCATGCCCCCCTCGCCGATGACCTCGAGCAGGCGGTATCGCCCGGTGCTGTAGGGGAGGTCCTCCTCCGCCAGCCAGGCGACGCGGGAGTCCGGGGTGTTCACGCGAGTTCCCCGATGAAGCCGGCCACGGTCTTGCGCACCATGGGATCCCAGCCCACGTAGAAGTGGTCGGCGTGGGGCAGGATCTCCACCGGGACGTCGCCCGGGGCGGCCGCGTCGAGCCAGGCGCGCAGGGAGGCCTCGGAGCAGAAGTCGTCCCGGGCACCCACCAGCACCTTCGTCGGACAGTCCGGCAGCGTGAGGTGGTTCATGTTCATGAAGTCCACCGGAGGTGAGATCAGTACCAGGGAAGTGGGCGTGAGCCCGGCCATGGTCGCGCGGACCATCACGCTGGCGCCGAAGGAGTAGCCGACGAGGTGGAGCGGGGCGTCCGGATCGGTCCGCTCGCGCAGGTACGCCGCCGCGGCGAACACGTCCTGGACCTCGGCCTTGCCGCCGCCGTGGCGGCCGTCGCTGGCGCCCACGCCGCGGAAGTTGAAGCGCAGGGCAGCCAGGCCGGCCTGCTCCAGGGCGGCGCGCGCGGCGAGGACCACGTTGTTGTCCATGGAGCCGCCGTACAGGGGGTGGGGGTGGGTGAGCACGCCGCCGCCCGGGCGCTCGCCCTCGGTGAACCCGCCTTCGAGGAGCAGACCCTCGTCCATGGGGATGGCGACCCGTTCTTCCACCGGCTCCTCCGCGCCCTTGCGATCGTCAGGTGGCCCCCGTAGCGTCGACGCTCAGCCCAGGGTACCCGAATGGCGCCGGAGAGAGCACCCCTTGCAGATCGACTACGAACTCATCGAACGCGAGAAGACGCCGCTGGGTGAACTGACCCTGCGGCGATACCGCGCGGAGACGGGCGAGGTCGGCTACGAGGTGGCCATCGACGGCAACTTCCTCATGGCGTCCCACGGCGCGCACAGCGAGATCGCCATGGCGCGGCTGGCCCTGGAGCGGCTCGAGGGGCCGCGCGACGGGTTGCGCGTGCTGGTGGGGGGGCTGGGCGCGGGGCACACCCTGCGCGCGGCGCTGGACCTGCCGGGTGTGGCGCGGGTGACGGTGGCGGAGATCGGCGCGAAGGTGGTGCAGTGGAACCGCGACTACTTCGCCGAGGTCAACGGCGGGGCCGTGGACGATCCCCGCGTCCAGATCCGGGTGGCCGATCTGGCCGACGTGATCGCCGGAGACGGCGAGCCGTACCACCTGGCGCTGCTGGACGTGGACAACGGCCCGGGTTGGCTGGCCGCCGCGGGCAACGCCGGCCTGTACGAGCCGGCGGGCGTGCAGCGCTGCCGCGACGTGCTGGTGCCCGGGGGTGTGCTCGCCGTGTGGAGCCCCCAGGCCAACCCCACCTTCCAGGGCGCGCTGGAGCAGGTTTTCCCCCGCGTGGAGCCGGTGGACACCACCTCGATGGGCGCGGAGGTGGACGAACCCGGTGACGTGGTGTATCTGGCGTATCCTGGGATCACCGATTGAACCCCGCGCCCGCGAGGAGAGCGTCATGTTCAAGCCCAAGCCTCCCAAGTGCCCGGTGTGTGGCGAGTCGACCGAGTGGGACGAGGAGCAGCAGCGCTACGAGTGTGTGGGCATGCCCCAGCACTGCTTCCAGGTCAAGGGCCGCGGCCTGTCGCGGTCGTTGATGCTCACCGCCTCGGACTCGGGCGAGGACGCCGAGCTGTTCACCCTGTACCCCTGGCCCCGCGAAGGCTGACGACCTCCGACCCCCGGCGCGGACTCCGCAACGGTTGACCCTTGCCTCGGGACGTACCCATGGATTTCACGGTCTCCACCGGCGATCTGGATCGCATCTGCACCGCCCAGCACCACGACCCCTTCGGCGTGCTCGGCTGCCACCCGGTGGTGGTGGACGGGCGATCCATGGTCGTGGTGCGCGCGTACCTCCCCCAGGCGGCGACGGCCTACGTGGTCCGCGATCGGTCGCCGAACCGGCGTCGGCTGTGGCGGCTGGGCGACACGGCGTTCTTCGAGGCGCGCTTCACCCGGCTCAAGCGGGTGTTCGACTACCGCATCGAGATCCACTCCCACGACGGGTACGTGTGGCAGTTCGACGACCCCTACCGTTTCCCGCCTTCGATCGGTGACTTCGACCTGCAGCTGCTGGGCGAGGGCAACCACCTGCGTAGCTACGACGTGCTGGGATCGCACGTGATCGAGCACTGCGGTGCGAGCGGTGCGCGGTTCGCCGTGTGGGCGCCCAACGCGCAGCGCGTCTCCGTGGTGGGCAACTTCAACCACTGGAACGGCGGCAGCCACTGCATGCGGTCGCGCGGCGGCAGCGGCATCTGGGAGCTGTTCGTGCCCGGGCTGTGCCGCGGCGAGATCTACAAGTACGAGATCCTCTTGCAGGACGGATCGGTGGCCGTCAAGACCGACCCCCACGCCCGGCACTACGAGATGCGGCCCAAGACCGCGTCGGTGGTGTGGGAAGCCGACGGCGAGGAGTGGGGGGACGGCGAGTGGATGGAGCGCCGGGCGGCGTGGCACCCGCAGAGTTCGCCCATGTCCATCTACGAGGTACACCTGGGCTCCTGGAGCCGCCAGTTCGACGAAGGGGACCGCTGGCTGACCTACCGCGAGCTGGCCGACTGCCTGGGCGACTACGTGGTCGACCAGGGCTACACCCACGTGGAGCTGCTGCCGGTCACCGAGCACCCCCACGACGGGTCGTGGGGGTACCAGTGCCTGGGCTACTTCGCGCCCACCAGCCGCCACGGCACCCCCGACGACTTCCGCCACCTCGTCGACGCGCTGCACCAGCGGGGCATCGGCGTGATCCTCGACTGGGTGCCGGCGCACTTCCCGCGCGACGCGCACGGCCTGGCCCGCTTCGACGGCACGCCGCTGTACGAGCACGCCGATCCGCGGCGCGGCGAGCACCCCGACTGGGGCACGCTGATCTTCGACTACGGCCGCCCCGAGGTGCGCAACTTCCTGCTGGCCAGCGCCCTGTTCTGGCTCGAGCACTACCACCTCGACGGCCTGCGCGTGGACGCCGTGGCCTCCATGCTCTACCTGGACTACTCGCGCAACGACGGTGAGTGGGAGCCCAACGTCGAGGGCGGCAACCACAACCTCGAGGCCATCGACTTCCTGCGTAGCCTCAACGAGCTGTGCCACGGCCGCTGCCCCGGCGCCATGGTCATCGCCGAGGAGTCCACCGCCTTCGCCGGCGTGTCCAGACCCGTGTACGACGGCGGCCTGGGCTTCACCTTCAAGTGGAACATGGGCTGGATGCACGACACGCTGGACTACATCTCCCGCGAGCCCATCCACCGCCGCTACCACCACCAGCAGCTCACCTTCGGCATGGTCTACGCCTACTCGGAGAGCTTCGTGCTGCCCATCTCCCACGACGAGGTGGTGCACCTCAAGGGCTCCATGTTCGGCAAGATGCCCGGGGACGACTGGCAGAAGCTGGCCAACCTGCGCGCCTACTACGGCTTCATGTGGACCATGCCGGGCAAGAAGCTGCTGTTCATGGGCCAGGAGTTCGGCCAGGCCACGGAGTGGAGCGAGCAGATCAGCCTGCCGTGGCACCAGCTCGAACACCCGCCGTTCGATCAGATGCGCCTCTACAGCGCCGAGCTCAACCGCATCTACCGCGAGCACCCCGCCCTGTGGCAACGCGACACCAGCTGGGAGGGCTTCCAGTGGCTGCAGGCCGACGACGCGGACAACTCCGTGCTGGCCTACGCCCGCCGCAGCGACACCGAGGAGCTGGTCGTGGTGATCAACTTCACCCCGGTGGTGCGCGAGGGGTACGTGGTGGGGGTCCCGCACGCGGGTGCGTACGACACGGTGCTGGACAGCGATGACGAACGGTGGGGCGGCAGCGGGGTGGTCAATCCCGAGACGGTGGTCGCGAGGCCGGTGGGGGCGGACGATCAGCCCGCGTCGATGGAGCTGACGATGCCGCCGCTGGGGGTGTTGATCTTGCGCCGGGAGAGCTAACCGCGGCGGCGCTCCAGCAGCACCATCATCAGCAGGCTCAGCGCGATGCGCTTCTCCTCGAACTCGTCGATCTCCGCCTCCTTGGTGATCTGGAACTTGCCCTCGAAGAAGGCCGGCTGCTTGATCAGGCGGGCGACACGGGTGCCGTCGGGGCGCGTGACGTTGTACTTGGGGTTGAACAGGTACTTGGCGGCCAGGCCGATGATCGGGATCTCGGAGAACAGCGCATCGAGGAACTTGATCCAGGGGTTGTCCTCCTTGATGGTGAACTCCACCTCTTCCCCGTCGTAGATGTCGTAGCTGGCCTTCCACAGGGACTTCATGCCCTGGCGCTTGATCGAGCCCACGTCCAGGCCGTTGGCGTCCTTGAAGTGGTACCGCGCCGAGAAGTCGATGATCTTGTCCGCGGCGATGGTGTACAGGAGCTGCGTCTGCCCCTGGTCGGCGAAGACGTTGACCGCCTCCTTGAGCTTGAACAGCTTCTGCTTGACGTAGAACAACAGCGTGCCGGACGAGTCGGCCACGAAGATCTGGGGTGCCAGCGCCATGATCTTGAACGTCAGCTGCAGGGGAAAGTTCATCGTGTGCTCCTTTTCTGGGGGTCCCTCTGAGAGGTGGTATTCTCGCGCTGGAGGGACCCATGCGCCAGTTCTTATCTCTGCTCGTCGCCCTCGCGGTGCCCCTGGGATTGAGCGCGTGCTCCCAGGAGTGGTCCGGCGACGACGCCGCCGTCCCGTCGGACGATGACGACGCCACCGGTCAGGACGACGACGATCACGGAGACGACGACAGCCACTCGGGGGACGACGACGACGGCCAGCCCGGGGACGACGACGACACCGCGCCGCCGTTCACCTGCACCCCGGACTCGCTGTCCTCGCCGGTGCTGGACGCCGAGATCCACTTCGATCCCGCCGATCCCCACCCCGGCGACACCCTCACGGTGATCCTCCGCTCCACCAACGGCACCGAGCCCGGGCAGGCCCCCTCCATGGCCCTGCAGGTCGAGGGCGCCGCCGGCACCACCGTCGAGCCCACCACCATGGTCGCCGGCGGCGGCGACACCCTGTACTACTACGCCGTGGCCGACGTGCAGCTCGGCGACGTCTGCGTCACCGGCCTCATCGACGGCGCCACCCCCGAGGTCGCCGCCAGGGCCACCGTCACCCCGCGCCCCGCCGGCCCCAGCACGGCCGGCGGTGTGTACAAGGTCACCTCCAACCACCAGTGGACCTGCGGCGAGCAGCCCACCTACGGCAACGAGATCCACCTGTACGTCCTCGACGAGCACGGCGCCGGAGTCCCCGGCGCCACCATCCGCATCGACTACGCCGACTCCACCGACTTCGACTCCATCTACAACGGCGGCGGCGACATCCCCCAGACCGTCACCACGGATGGCAGCGGCTACTTCCTCGGCTACAACTACTGGCCCATCTCCGACCACGGCTTCATGGTCTTCCAGCTCTACCTCGACGGCCTCGCCTCCGACATCGCCACCGAGATCACCACCGGCTGGTGGGAGGACGACGGCAGCTGCAACTACTGCTCCACCTACGCCATCAATACCTGGGGTCACTGGTCCCACACGGTGACCTGGCAGCTCGACCCTGACGCGACGCAGATCTGTGTTGTGGAGACGGATCACGCCGGCCAGAGCACGTGCGGCGCGCCGGGGCACCTGCACCATCATCCGGACCACCGGGCTTGCTGGGAGGGGTGAGGTAAAAGCGGATCTTGCCTCGGTCGCGCTCTGGGCTCGCTACATGAGGATCTGCAGGTCGAAGGTCTCCCCGGCAGTGCCGAGGCCGTCGATCTCCAGCCACAGGCGCTCGTCGCCGATCTCGACGAGCAGGTCGATGGAGTCCTCCGTGGTGCCCTCGAACGATACGACAGCGGGCGCTTCCGACAGGTCGTCGAAGGCGAACACCGTGGCGAACCGCGCGGACTCGTCCTGGACCCGGTATTGCAGCGTGAGGTTGTCGAGGCGCTCCTCGTAGTCCGCCGAGTACCAGCCCTGCAACGGATCGGTCGAGCCCCGGTGTTCCAGGAGCTGCAGTGTTCCGGTGTCGGCCTGGTGGATCGCCAGGCTGGGAATCCCGTCGGAATCACACACCCACATCGACGCCACATCGCCCTCCGCGTCGAGGTCCGGGTGTAGCTGCCACGTCTGGTCGTAGGTGTGGATCTCGTCGCTGACCAGGTCGTCGATGACGATGAGCAGGCGGCTGTCCACGAGCACCACGGCTCGCCAGTGGCGTACCCCGTCGTACAGTTCGTGGTCCCCCGAGCGGTAGGTCCATCCATCGCCGGATGCCGAGAGTCGTGGGTGCGTCGATCCCTGCTTGAGCTGCGAGGCCTCGTCGACGACCACGGTGTTGTGGCTGGCCGTCCCCGTGAAGTGGTCGTAGTAGTCGCCGCTCTCGTAGGTGTAGGTGCCGGAGTCCACGACGAGCGAACGGCCCGAGCCGTACAGCAGCACCTGCAGAGCGTCCGTGTGCGCCTTGGTCATCGTCCAGTGCCCGACGTCGAAGAAGACCCAGGTCTGGGCCTCGAACGGCTCATCAATACCCCAGCCCGATCGCATCACGATCTGCCCGGCGTCGGGGAACAGGACCGTGGTCTCCGGGGGAACCTCGCCGTCCTCCCCCGCGGTGTACACGTAGCGGAACACCGGGTTGGCGTCGGCGACATCGCTGAACACATGGTCCTTGTAGTCGCGGATGTTCTGCTGCGTGCTGGAGCCGATGAGCGGGATCTCGCCATCCGGCTTGGCGATGTAGGTCAGGTATCGCACCATGAGCTCGATCCGCGGGTCCATCTGCTCGGGAAGAGACACGCCGTATCGCCCGGCCCAGTCCTGGATCTCCCAGAAGAAGGACAGCACGTACAGGTGGTAGAAGGGCGACTGCTCGACCTCCACTCCGTCGTCGAAGACGATGTCGGTGGTCAGCGCGTCCAGCCTCGCCAGCGCGGTGGCGCTCCAGCTTCCGTCGCACGCTCCGGGGCCCATCTCCGGGAAGTTCTCCGCGACGACGAGCAGCGCCGTGGCCTCGTTCACGCCGTGGTTGTAGTTGTCCTCGAAGTGGTCGGCGTCGGCCAGGTACTCGCCCAGGTCCTCGATCTGGTCGCGCAGAGGGCCCTCCAGGTCGTCAGGGAGGTCGCCACGGTGCCGTAGGTTCCAGTACGTGTGGGTCAGGACCATCGCCCGGAACGCGGCGGTGTGTGGATCCCAGAAGAAGATTCCTTCCACGCCCGAGTCGACGAAACTCCAGAGGATCTCGATCAGCTTGTCACGGTATCGTTCGTCGCCGGTCTCCTCGTAGGCGTAGAGCAGATGGCTGGTGGGCCGCAGCGCGTAGAACACGAACCTCCAGTACCGCTCGCCAAATGGATCCTCGTCCCACCGGGGTGGTCCGTCGAAGCAGTGCTCCTCGAAGCGCTCGGCGACCAGCCAGCAGTCGTCCAGCATCCTGTCGGCCGCGTCGATCTCGCCCATGCCGATGGACTGGTAGATGATCTCACGGCCCGGTTCGTGGTCCTCCACGTCTGGGGCGCATCGCAGCGTGACGAGCAGGCACCCCACGCAGAGCGTGAGGGCGACGCGAGGATCGCGCCGAGTCATCGAACCAGCTCGGACAGAGTCTTCAACGGCAGATCCAGTTCCGTCGCGCGCGCCAGCAGCTCCTCGAGATCGTCGGGCTTGATGTGGCTCGCCTCGCTCTCCTCGAGCACGCGGTGTGTGTACAGGACCAGCGCCGAGCCGTCGCCACGCGCCCGACGCATCGCCTCCTCCACCTCGTCGATGGTGGCGTAGCCGTCATCGACCCGCGCGCCGAAAACGAGCGGATCGCCGGCGTAGTCGTACAACCCGTCGCTCCCGATGCCCCCCGATCCCCGGAGGATCTCGAACTGCTCCCACAGCGCAACGTCGAGCTCCCCGGAGCGCCCCCCCCAGGGGTAGGAGAACGACGTCGGTTCGAATCCCGCCGCGGCCATCAACTCCAGGGCTGGGGTGATCTCGGCGTCGACGTACTCTTCCACGGTGTGTTCTGCGAGGAACTCCCTGGGATCGACGTGAGTCAAGCTGTGGCAGCCGATCTCGTGACCGTCCCCCTCGAGGTCGCGGAGCATGGAGATCTGCTCCTCGCCCAGGGAGTCGAAGCGTGTGACCATGAACGAGACCCGCGCGCCGTACTCCACGAAAACCGACCGCTGATCGTGCCACTGCTCGACGAAGGCGTCGTCGAACGTCAGGACCACGGCCGCGTCGTCGGCATGCCCACAGCCTGCGAATCCCAGGAAAAGCACGACGGCCAAGGCGTATGCCCTTGGGATGCCGGGCTCGCGGCAGTTCGCCAGATGTCTGGATTCGTTCACACGCCACCCCCCCCCACGCACCCGGGCGTGCGACCCTGCCTGGACGCTGCGCGGCGTGTGCTGTGCCCCACACCGATTCTCGCACCTGCGCAGCGCGCGAATCCCGGGCAAATCGACGCCCTGGTTCTCTTCGGGAGCTGTCGAGGGGGTGGGGCTTCTGCTAGGTTCGGTCGCACACGAGATGCGCACTTCTGCACCCCACCTCGTACTCCTGTTGCTCCTCCCGTGCGTCACCGCGGGAGCCGAAGAGGCGACCTCGGAGGACCTCGCGGTCCGGGCCAACGAGGTCCATCAGATCTGGTGCGCAGACATCTACGGCGCGGAGATCTCGGAGGCGGCCGCCGGTTATCAGGAGGTGTCCGAGGTCTGGGCCGCCGTGGACGCCCACCTGCAGGGGGCCGTGGACGCCCCGCTGACGTACTGGCGCGGCGTCCTGGCACAGTGCCTCGGCCAGGACGAGCGGGCGATGGAGGACCTGGCGGCGTTCCTGGTGATGGTCGAGGAGCGCGAGCCTGGGGGGGGCAGGGCTCTGGCCGCCATGGCCAAGGACGCGCAACGTCGCACGCAGTTGCTCGAGTTGCGATCAGGGCGCGGCGACGCGCTGGCCGAGGTCAGCGTGGTCCATCGACGCCGGACCGCCGGGGGGGTGATGCTGGCCGCCGGGGCGACGTCGGCGGCAGTCGGATTTGCGATCAACGTGGCGATGTACCAGGAGTACGTCGGCACGACGGATGCCGACACGCACAGCTGGGCGTCCGGGGTGAGCCACACCGGCCTCGCGGTGGGGATCATCGGAGCGGTTACGAGCGCCGTGGGGCTGATCCTGGTGATCGCACCCGACTCGAAGGCTGCGCGCGTCTCCGTGGGACCGGGACCGTGGGCCTCCCTGCAGGTGTCGTTCTGATGGGCGCGCGGACGAGTCGCGTGGCCCTTGTGGCCGCGGTCACGCTGTGGCTCGTGCTCCCCGCGTGCATCTTCCCGGACTTCGTGGAACCTCAGGGCGGGGACGACGACGACGACTCGTCCGGGGTACCCATCGAAATCCAGCTGCTGTGCGACAAGGGGATTGCCTGCGACGCGTCACCGTGGGATTCCGTGGAGGAGTGTGTCCTCCTCTACCCCTACTTCATCGAGGACTGCGGGGACTACGAGACCTTCATGGAGTGCGCCGTGGCCTGCCTCCCGTTCGAGTGCCAGGAGTTCGACGACTGCCACACCACGTGCGTGTCCACGTTCTGCATGGACCGCTGACGGATCGGTCGGTTCAGGGTACGACCCGGGTTGGCCGTGAGGCTGCTTCTGTAGGAGAGGTCGGCCCTGTAAGATAGGCGATTCGATGACCACGACCTTTGGCCGCTACACACTCCACGAACCTATCGGCCGCGGCGGGATGGCCGAGGTGTGGCGTGCGACCCTCGACGGCCCCATGGGGTATGCCAAGGAGGTCGCCCTCAAGCGGATCCCCCGCGCCGTCGTCAGCGAGAAGTCCCACATCGAGGCGCTGGTCAACGAGGCGCGCATCGGTGGCAAGCTCCGCCACCCCAACCTCGTGGAGATCTACGAGCTGGTCCACGAGGAGGAGGAGTGGTTCGTCACCATGGAGCTGGTCCGCGGGACCACCCTGGATCGGGTCCTGGACCGCTGCCGGGAGAACGACGTCGTCATCCCCTGGCCGGTGGCGGTCGAGATTGGCCAGCAGGTGCTCACGGGCCTGCAGTACGCCCACTCCACACCCCGACCGGACGGCCAGCCCGGCGACGTGATCCACCGCGACATCAAGCCCGCGAACATCATCCTGTCGGACGACGGGCAGGCCAAGATCCTGGACTTCGGCATCGCGCGATCGTCCATGGCCTACTTCCAGAGCATCACGGGCCAGGTCCTCAAGGGATCGCCCGTGTACATGTCCCCCGAGCAGGTCTCCCAGGAGCACCTCACCCCCGCGTCGGACCTGTTCTCGTTCGGGGTGGTGCTGGTGGAATTGCTCACCAACGAGCAGCTGTTCCGGGCCTCGGGGGTCTTCGACGTGTTCGCCCGGGTCCTCAACCTCGACCTCGCGCCCTGCGTGGAGAACATCCGGTCCATCCACCCGGCCCTGGGGGTTGCGGTGGAGCGATGCCTCGACCGGGATCCCGAGGCCCGCGGCGTGTCGGCGTCCTCCCTGCCCGGCCTGCTGGCCAGGGCTCGGGGTGACGGGCCCAACCCGGTGACGCTGGCCGAGTTCGTCGACTTCCTGCGGCAGGGAACGGACAGGCAGAGGAACGTCTCGCCGGGCCGCCCGACGCTCGAGATTGCCGCGAGCCTGGAGGATTTCGGCTCCAGGTACTTCGACGACGAGCCCGCCGACGACGTGGACGACGAGCCCACCCAGACATGGGAGCCCGAAACAACCTCCGTGTCTCGCGGTCGGATGGGTTGGCCCCGGATCGCCGCGATCTCGGCGGTTGCGCTGGTCGCGATCTCGGCGGTGGCGCTGATGGCGGTCGTGGCGGTGATCGGGCCGAGCGCCACGGGTGGTGGTACAACCCCGGACGAGGCCTACGATCAGTTCGTCGCCGCCGTCGCCCTCGGCGATCCCGAGGCGGCAGGGCACGCCCTGTCCTCGATGGAACGCGGGGCGGAGCAGAGCCCTGGTGGCGCGTTGCTGCTCGCCACCAACGCCGCGCTCGCCGGCGAGCCGGAGCTGGCGGCCTCGCTACTGGTCGGTGCTGAGCAGTGGCCCGAACCGCAGCGATCTCGCGCTCTGGCACTGCGCGACGGACTCGGACGACTGTCGGAGAAGGGAGGGGGTCCGTGAGGCTCCTGCTGTACGGGCTGCGCCCGTGTCTCGTGGTGTTCCTGTTCGTCGGGTTCTTCGGCGCCGTCGTGGGATGCCGCCACACGGGCTCGACGGCGAAGCCGGTGGAACCCGACGAGGGGACCTGGGTCGTGTTCCAGGTCGTTCAACGGGGTACGGGCGACCCGCTGAGCTGCTTCGTCTGGGCCGACGGCCATCAGGGGGATTTCGAGACCGTGGACGGAGAGACCTCCACCGAAATCCGCTTCGCGGGCCTCGGTCGCACCGCCGACGGATATGTGGTGACCTTCGCGGACGAGCCATCCTTGAAGATCCTCGCCTGGGCACCGGGACACGAGCTCGGCATGCAGGAGGTGTCGCTGGAGCAGGGCGAGAACCGGGTGCTGTTCGAGCTGCGCAAGGTGCAGGTGGAGGACGAGGCGGTTCCCGAGGAGATCCGGCTCGAGGTCCCCCGGTTGCAGCCCAGCCAGGGGCCGAGGACCGGGTCATGATCCAGCGCGCGGTGGGCGGGGGATGGGTGATGACCCTCGCGGTGGGGCTGGTCGCGGTCGGGCCGGCGTGCCCGCACGGGGTGAGCGACGACCGCCAGGCCCACCTCGACCTGCTCGAGGACTGCTGGGGGCTCACCCCCGGAGAGACGTCCACGGAATCCTGCGCCCGACGGATCGCTCCACGAGCTGCCGAGCTGGGATTGATCGCGCCATCTCAGCTCGCCGTTCCAGATCCCGCCCTGCCCAACGACACACCAGCGGCCGACGAGCCCACGGAGAGAGTCGTGGAGGGGGCCGCTGGAGAGGTCGCGGTGGAGGCCGCGGAGGCCGCGTCCGAGGTCGCGGAGGAAGCCGCAGGAGATCCCGCCGAGGTGGCCACGGAGAGTGCGCCGGCGCCCCAGGGCGACCCGGTCGAGCTCCAGCTCGCCGCGATCGCCATGTACAACAACGGCGAGGCCGGGTGGGAGGAGGCTGTGGAGGCCGCCCTCGCGCATCCAGAGCTCGCCAACGCCCCCAACCTCTGCTTCGCGGGGATCCAGCCCGCATACGTGCAGGAGCGCTACGCCGTCGTGCTGGGCCGGGCAGAGGTGGTCTGGGCGAACCTGGACAAGGGCTACCTCAAGGGGGCCGGGCAGGTGACGTCCGTGTGCGAGTACGCCTGCCGCGCCGGCTTCCAGCAACACATGCTCGGGCAAGGCTCGGCCGACGGCGAGCTGTGGTGTCGTCGCTGGGCAGGGCGGCTCGAGCGCGAGGGCGCCAGCACGGCCGAGGCGGAGGAGCTGCTGGCCCAGATGGAGTAGGGGGTCACTGCCCGCAAGAGCATCCGGGGGGGTGGACCGCTCTGCAGTCAGCAGCCGAAGCCCGGATAGACGGAGCGGTCGAGGTCGTCGCAATCCCACCCCTGGGCGGGGTAGGTGAGTGGGTCGTATGGCCCGGGCTGCCACCAGAGGGGGTAGCCGTCGCCGTCGAGATCCCACTGTCCGGCCAGAGGGCCGCCGAAGGCGCCGATGTCGCCGGGGCTCGTGTCGGGATCGAGGAGAGAGGGCTCTGCGGAGTCGACGAGGGCGGAGGTCGTACCGAGGTGGAGGTCCCAGGTGAGGGGATCGCCCCCCGACAGGTCGAGGAACATCGGGTCCTCGGCCAGGTTCCCGTCGACCCCGGGAGTGAACGTGATCCCGGAGACATCCACGGTCGGGTTGTTCCACAGAGCGCAGTACCGTGGGGTAGCCGTACAGTTCTCGACCTGAAGCGCGGCGCCAGCCGCAGAAACGTTGGACGAGATGGTCACGTTGGTCATGGAGAGGTCGGAGGCCTGCATGAGGTAGATGGCGGAGCCACCCGCTTCGGCGGTGTTCCCCACCAGGACTGCATGGGTCAGGGGGCCTTCGTACCCCCGCAGCTCCATCCCGCCGCCGGTCTCGGCCGTGTTGCCCAGCACCAGAACCTGGTGGATGACGGCGTCCGAGCTGGTCGAGTGGAGGCCTCCACCGCGCTTGCCAGCCGTGTTCGCGGCGAGCAGCGTGTGGGTGATCGTGGCGTCGCTGTGCCAAAGCAGGAGACCGCCGCCGTTGTGGTCGGCGCTGTTGCCGGAGACCACCACCTGGGTCAGGGTGGGGTCGCTGATGTAGAAGTACGCGCCGCCGCCGTTGAAGTCGCAGTGGTTGTCCTGGATTCGTACGTTCATCAGCAGGCTCGACGACCCGTCGGCATGGATGCCGCCCCCCTTGCTGGTCGCGACATTGCCGTGGATGTGCAGGTCGACGAGCGTGGGTGAGCTGCCGGCGATGTACATGCCGCCGCCGTACTCGGCGGAGCCGCCGGTCACCGTGAACCCCTGCAGCAGCGAGTCCGGGCCCTCGCCGCTGTCGATGCGCACCACGCTGTCGGCTCCGAGGCTGCCGTCGATGACCGTCTGTTCGGGCCCCTCCACACCGATGACGCGGATCGCCTTGCCCTGGAAATCGATCAGCTCGTTGTACGTGCCGGCCGACACGCAGATCGCCATGCCGTCGCTCGCCAGGTCGACGGCGTCGGTGATGAACGAGACGTCGGCAGGCACCTCGATCACGTCGGGTGCCCCCGGGTAGACGGCGGCATCCTGGTCGTCGCAGTCCCCGTCGCACGGGGCGAATCCATCTCCGTCGGCGTCCACGTCTTCGATGGCCACGAACCCGTCGCAGTCGTTGTCCACGCCGTCGCAAGGGAGCTCTGCCGCGCCCGGGTTCACCGCCGGATCCGAGTCGTCGCAGTCACCCCCGTCGACCGACCAGCCGTCGCCGTCCAGATCCTCGAACGCGGAGTCGTCGTCGCCGGTAGAGCCCGAGTCGTCGTCCCCCGGGTCGTCATCGTCTCCCATCGGGCTCGAATCGTCGTCCCCCGCGTCGTCGTCGGCCGTGGCGGTGTCGTCGTCCCCCGTGCCGTCGCCATCGGCGCAGCCGCTGGAGGCCACCAGTGTCGCGGCAAGGAGAATGGTCCAGGTCTGGCGCATGGCGAGCCCCTCCCTGGCTCCATTGTACGTGACCTGGCGTGGATCGCGATTACGCCGCCTTGGCCTGTTTCTTGAGCTTCTTTTGCAGGCGGGCCATCTGATCCTGGAGCTCGTCCATCTGCTTGAGCATGGTGTCCACGTCGTCGTGCACCGACGGCTCGTCACCGACGCGCAGGCGGATGAGATCGGCCTCGTCGGCCTCCTTCTGGGCCTCCTCCATGCCGTTCATGATCACGCCGATGAACAGGTTGAGGATGATCATGGTGCCGAAGAGGACGAACGAGACGAAGAACAGGGAGCCGAACAGGGGCATCGCGTTGGAGACCGGCTGGTGCTGGGCGAGCATGGCGGCGTCGTAGCCGTAGTTGGCCGAGCCGTACATCTGGATGTACATCAGGTCGGTCCAGTCCTCGAGGGTCACCGCGCGGAACAGCGAGAGCATGGACAGCTGCAGGTTGTCGAAGTGGACGGGGTCGTTCTCGGCGAAGATGAACGTGGCGGCGACGCCATACAGGTAGAAGAGCAGGAAGAGCAGCACCGAGACGTAGACCATCGAGGGGATGGACTTGAGCAGGGCACCCACGAGGATCTGCAGCTTGGGCAGGGCGCGGACGAGCTTGAGCACGCGCAGCAGGCGCGCGAGTCGCAGCACGGTGACGTACTGGGCGTCGATGGGCAGGAAGCACACCGCGACGATGGCGAAGTCGAAGCAGTTCCACGGGTCGAGGAAGTAGCGCCAGGGTCTGCGGCCGTGGGCGCCCATCTTGACCACGATCTCCGCCACGAAGATCCACAGCACGATGTCGTTGAGCACCATCAGCGTGTGCTCGTGCTCGGCGGCAAACCCGCGGTAGGTCTCGAAGCCGACGACGACGCCGGCGGCGAGGATGACAGCGGTGATGAAGTTCTGGAACCACTTGGACTCGGCGATCTTCGCCAGGAACGCTTGCATCGAAAAATCCTCCTCGTCGATGCGAAAAATGAGGGTGCGCACCATAGGCGCGCGAATGTCCACAAATCAAGTGTCGGGTGCCCGTACCCGGCACCCTTCGACGGTGGGGCGGGGTGTTTATTCGTACGGATTCAGGGGTTCATGGGATCGTCGAGCCACGGCGGCAGCAGGGAGACGGCGTCGAGGACGTCCTGGGACACGGGGAAACCCCAGGCGAGGTAGAAGGGCCCGAGGTCGGCGTCCGCGGCGAGGGAGGAGCGCTCGACCCACTGGTCGATGATCTGCTGGTCGCCCGACGGCTGTTCGAGGGCGGTCAGGTCGTTGTACTCGGCGAAGAGGTCGAGGTAGAGGTCCCAGCCGAAGGCCTCCTGGAGCTGCAGGTAGGTCTCCAGGGCGGTCCAGACGTTCCAGTCGGCGTGGAAGTCGGCGCCGCCGGCGACGTAGTCGTCGATGCGGTCGGCGCGGTCGTCGGGGTCCAGCGAGGGGTGGGCGTCGCCGGGGTCGATGCCGAGGACTTCCCCGTAGACGTACACGGACCACAGATTGACCGAGGCCTCGGTCGTGCCGGGCAGCAGCCAGGAGCTGAGCTGGTGGTTGTGGCCGATCTCGTGGAAGGCGCCC
The DNA here is from genome assembly GCA_964558555.1 of uncultured Rickettsiales bacterium. GTDB lineage: Bacteria > Myxococcota_A > UBA796 > UBA9615 > CAYRNR01 > CAYRNR01. The sequence continues at coordinate 33,449 of CAZLEO010000052.1, forward strand.
CAGTCGCCGTTGGCGATGAGGTGGGCGGAGTCGAGCAGGTCGGGGGCGGACACGTCGTGGGCCATGATCGGGTAGCCCGAATGCATCCAGCCGGCGCTGATCTGGCGGTCCACGACGATGCGCTCGGCGCGGACGCGGTCGTGGTCGATGGCGGCGAGGTCGGCGCAGGCGTCGAGGATGATCTGCCACAGGTCCATCAGCGCGTCGGGGTCGTCGAGGTCGCGGATGTCGGCGGACGGGACGGTGAGCACGAAGCTGTCGGTCTCCAGCTCGGCCCAGGGGGCGGGATCGTCGCGGAGGGTCGCGGTCCAGTCGGCGACGTCGGTCTCGCCCGCGACAAAGCGCGGCGCCGGGATCACGCCGTCGAGCGTGACCTCGATCTCGCCCAGGTCGGTCTCGCCGGGCACGGTGAGGAAGGCCAGGCCGCCAAAGGCGGTGGCCACGGTGGTCTGGGCGTCGTCGAGGGGGTACGAGCGGGTGATCTCGGGGAAACGGATCCACTCGTCGGTGGACCACAGGGTGTCGGTGTGGCTGCCGATGAGCAGGCCGAGGCCCTGGCCAGCGGCTTCGGGCGGGAGGGTGACGGTGACGAGCTCACCGGCGGGGATCCAGGCGCCGGTGCTGCGCCAGACGTCGGCGCCGGCGCCGGAGTAGAGGTAGCGGCTGTCGCGGCCGGCGTAGCTGGCGTCGAGGGTGAGGGTGAGCGCCTCGGTGTCGGTCGAGTCCGGGAGGCCGGGGAAGTCCTCGCCCGCGGGATGGGCCAGTACCTCTTCGGCGGGGAGATCGGCGGCCAGCTTGGCGTCCAGGTGCACCACCAGCGCCTCGATGGGCTGGTCGTCGGGGACCACGGGATCGGCGGCGGTGGGGACCACGGGGGTGGTCTGGCTGAGCTCCATGGCCGAGTCGAAGAACGACCAGTGCAGGGGCAGGTGGTCGATGGCCAGGGACACGGAAGTGGACGCGAGCAGCTGGTCGTCGAGGCTCAACGGTTCGGAACCGGCGAGGTGCTGACCGATGGGACACAGGGCGCGCGTGGCGTTGAGCAGCACAGACGGGGCCCCGTCGCCCACGGTGTCCGTGCCGGCGTCCACCCAGCCGGAGGTGATCACCAGCCCGGCCTCGAGCAACAGCTTGTTGCCGGGGTAGTTCTCGGCGGCGTTGTCGTTGGAGTACCCCCACCACCAGGCGTGGCCGCCAGCGATGAGGCCGCCGCCGGCGTGCAGCCAGTCGCCGAGGGTGTCCAGGCCCGCCTGGGTGGGCTCGTTGTACGTGGTGGTGCAGAACACGTTGTAGTTGTCGAGGTTCTCCAGGTCAGTGGTCTCGGCGGTGTAACCCTCGTCCTGAAGCCAGGTGACCAGCGAGGTCATGCCCGATTCGACGCCGATCACTGGATCGGCCGATGCCGACACCCACTGTATGGCGTTGCGCACGAGCTGACCCGTGTCGCCCTCGCCGGTCAGGCCGCCGCCGAGGTAGGCCTCGTGGCCCACCTGGAAGACCTTGCCGTCGCCCACGTGCGAGGCCGTGACAAAGGGCAGGTGGGACTCGTCGAGGACCACCGGGAAGGCCCTGTCGCCCCACACCACGGTGGACGACGGCAGGGATTCGCCGGACTCGAGGGTCTCGACGCCCAGGGTCAGCGCCTCCCAGTCGGCGGTCCAGTCGAAGCCGTCGTCGCAGTCGGACGAGTCGTCGTCGTCCGTGGCGTCGTCGTCGTCCGCGGTATCGTCGTCGTCCGCGGTGTCGTCGTCGTCGGTCGCGGTGCTGTCGTCGTCGTCGTCGTCGGCGTCGGCGGCGTCGCAGCCGGCGGTCGGCCACAGCACGGCGGTGATCCCCAGCAGGACCAGGGGGAGCAGGGAGGCGCGCATGTCGTACTCTCCAATCGTCAGATGGCGCAGGAGGTGCTGCCGATCATCTTGGCCTCCTTGCCGTCGATGCGGAACAGGCCGAGGTAGTGGGATTCGTAGCCGCGGATGCGCACGACGATCTCCAGCTTGCCGTCGCCGTTGAGGTCGGCGAAACCCTCGAGGAAGACCTGGGTGATGTCGGGGAAGCCCTGCTCGATGTCCACGGTGACACGGGCCTCGACGATCTCGACGGTGTCCACGACGGTCTGGCCGTCCACGGTGCGCACCTTGCGCAGGCCCACCGACGAGTACATCGGCCCGCTGGTGGGCGGGCCGTCGGGGTGGCTGGACGCCACGAAGACGACCTCGTCCACGCCGTCCCCCTCCAGATCCACCTTCAGCAGGTTCGTCAGCTGGATGTCCTCGATCTTCAACGCCTCGCCCAGCAGCTTGCGGTACCGCGCGTTGTCCACCGCGATCTCGGCCGCACCGCGCCCCAGGGCCTGCGCCTTGTTGGTGGTAGGCGCGGCGTAGCGGTTGTAGCCGCACGGTTCGTCGGGCGCGTCGTCCTCCCCCGCCGTGATGGTGCGGGGCCCCACGAGCACGAACAGGTCGCCCGCGTTGGGGGGGATGACCTCCACGGCCACCGCCGGCCCCTTGGGGCAGTCGTCGCCCTCGATCTCGGAGCCGTCGGCGAGGCGGCAGGCGATGACCTGGTCTCCGAGGACCACGGCGCGTACCGGTTCGGTGGCGGCGCCGGCGGCCGTGGCAGTGAGCAGGGCGGGAATCAGGGCGGTGAACAAGACCCGTCGTGCGGTCATGGGCGAACTCCTGCCGGTGTTGTGCTCGGAGCAGGGTACCAGACGATCACGACGCGGACGTGGGTCCAGGGAGCCTGTGCTGATTCGAAGACGTGCTGGTGGATCAGCTCCTGGACACTAGATGGGCTGTCCCAGGGTGAAGTGGAAGCACGAGCCTCCCGCGTCCGTGGGCTCGACCCAGAGGGCACCTCCGTGTTGCTGCACGATCTTGTTGCACAGGGCCAGGCCCACGCCGGTTCCCTCGTACTCCTTGCTCACGCCGCCGCGGTGGAAGGGCTGAAAGATCGCCTCGCGCTGGTCGTCGGGCACACCGATGCCGTTGTCGCACACCTCGAAGTGCCATCCGTCACCCTCGGCTGCGCAGCGCACGTCCACCCGGGGAGGACCCTCACCCACGAACTTGATCGCGTTGCCCAGCAGGTTGCGGAAGAGCTGCTCCAGATGAGCGGGACGGCCCTGGACCGCCGGGAGCGCCTCCCAGGAGATGTCCGCCCCCACGGATTGGATCCGGGGTTGCAGGTCCTCGAGCACCTGGCTGACCAGGGTGCCGCAGTCCACGTCGACCACGCTCTCTCGCTGGGGATCGATCCGCGCGAGCTCGAGCAGGTCCTGGATCATCTCGCTCATGCGGGCGACGCCGCTGAGTATCCGGCCGAGCATGTCCAGGACCTTGTCGTCGAGCCTGTCCTCGAACCGCACGGTGATCAGGCTGGCGTAGCTGGCAATGGTGTGGAGGGGTTGTCGCAGGTCGTGGGAGACCGCGCGGGCGAACTGCTCGAGTTCGGCGTTGGAGCGCTCGAGCTCGCGGGACTTCTCGGCCAGGGACGTCAGGATCCTGGCGTGGCGGACGCAGTAGCGGATCGTACGCTCGAGCAATGCGGCGTCAGTCTTGCCCTTGGAAAGGAAGTCGGCCGCGCCCACGTCGGTGGCCTGCTCGTCCACGGCCCGTTCGTCGAGTCCCGTGAGCAGGATGAAGGGGGTCGCGCACCCTGCTTCCCGGGCCTGCCGGATCAGCTCCAGGCCGCTGCCCGGCATGAGCTGGTAGTCCACCAGGGCCACGTCGTACTCGCCATCGAGGGCGGCGGCGAGGCCGGCCTGGTACGTGTCCACCCAGTCCACGCGGTACTGCGTCCCGGTGGCCTCGGACGCATCGCCGAGGAGCTCACGGGAGATGAACGCGTCGTCCTCGTCGTCGTCGACGAGCAGGACACGGAGGGGCTCGGCCGTCATCTCGTCCAGGCTCCGTTGGTGGGGAGCTCGACGATTCCCGTCCAGTAGTGGCCCAGGGTGTGGACCACCTCGACCAGGGATTCGAAGCCCACCGGCTTGGTGATGAAGGACGCGGCGCCGAGATCGTAGGACCGCAAGATGTCCTGCTCCGCCTTCGACGTGGTGAGCACCACCACGGGGATGCGCCGCAGGGAGGGGTCCCCCTTGATGTGCTTGAGCGCGGTCCGACCATCCATCCGGGGCATGTTCAGGTCCAGGAGGATCAACCCCGGGCGCGGCGCGCTGTTCGGGTCGGTGTACGCCCCCTCGTGCCGGAGGTATTCCAGGAGCTCCTGTCCGTCCTCGACGAAGCGCAGGTCGTTGATCAACCGGGCCTCCGCCATGGCCTCGCGGGTGAGCAGACGATCGTCCTCGTCGTCCTCGGCGATCAGGATCGTGATGGGTTGCACGGGTGAAGGCTCACTCATGACGGATCTCCCGACGGGGCTCGTGCTGCGAGGAGCACCTCGAAGGTGGCGCCTTCGCCGGGCACACCCGAAGCGCGGATCGTGCCGCCGTGCAGCTCGGCGATCTTCATGCAGATCGACAGGCCGATTCCGGTGCCTGGGTAGCGGGAGCGGGCGTGCAGCCGCCCGAAGGGCTTGAAGATGGCCTCCGCGGTCTCGGCGACCTCCGCGTCGAAGCCGATGCCGTTGTCCCGGACGCGGATGCACCACCCGCCCCCCGGGATCTGATCGTCGGCCACGGCCTCGGCGGAGATCTCCACCCGGGGTGCGCGGTCGGGATCGCGGAACTTCAGGGCGTTGCCCACCAGGTTCTGGAACAGCTGCCGCATCTGCGTGGCGTCCGCAGTGATCTCGGGCAATGGACCCGCGACGACCTCGCCGCCGCTTCGCTCGAGCTGGACCTCCAGGTCCGACAGCACGTTGCGCAAGGTGGTGTCGAGCTGGACCTCGGTGAAGGGTTGCGAACGCGTGGCCACCCTGGAGTAGGTGAGCAGGGCGTCGATGAGCTTCTGCATGCGACCGGCAGCTCCCTGCATGCGCTGCAGGTAGTCCTGGCTTCGCTCGTCCAGATCGTCGGCGGCGCGGCTGACGAGGCGATCACCGAAGGTTCGTACCTTGCGCAGGGGCTCCTGGAGATCGTGGGAGGCCATGTAAGCGAACATCTCGAGATCACGGTTGGAGCGTGCCAGCTCCTCCACCTGCTGCTTCACCTTCAGCTCGGCCTGCCGCCGCGCGGTGATGTTCTCGTAGATCAGCGAGCAAAGGTCGTTCCCGAGGGGGACGCAGTGCAGGTTGAACACGCTCTCGGGCATGTTCGCCTGCCCGTAGAGGATCTCGAGCACCTCCGGCTCCCCGCTCTCGACGACGCGCCGGTAGGCCATGGGGAAGTTGTGCTCCTCGGGCAGCTCCAGCGCACCGGGCATGGCCTCGCCAAACGTGCGCCCCACCCACTCGTCGGGGTCGACGCCGCCTTGCTTCCAGGCCTGTTCGTTGAGGAACAGGAATCGAGAGGCGGCGAGATCGACGCGGTCGATCCGCACGATGTTGACGCCAAAGGGCATGCGCTCGACCATGCGCTTGAACGCGCGTAGCTCTTCGAGTTCCTCGGTCAAGGCGGCGATGTCGGTTTGTTTGTCAGCGGGACCGGTCGGCTCACCCATGGGGGCTCCTCCCCGTGCCGTGTCAGGATTGTGCTGTCCCACCCAGTGTCGTCCGTCGCGAGCCCTCTCCCGTCTGATCCCGCGACGACCGTGGCTCGATCATGGAAGAACCCTGGCCAGAACTCAAAGAGCAGCCGCAGGAACTCAGAAAGCCAGTTCCCGCCAGCGATCGTGACCTC